>DASSKB010000224.1:0-5547 GCA_035690925.1 Longimicrobiaceae bacterium | reverse complement strand
CCCGGAGCTATCAGCTATCAGCTATCAGCTGTCAGCTATCAGCTTACGACATCGCAGAAGTCTGAGAGCTTGCCGGAGTCGGACGCTTTGATGTGGAGGCAGACACATAAGTCCCTGCGGTACCCGAAGCTGATAGCTGATAGCTGATAGCTGATAGCTCTTTCCATCAAATCTGCTCCTCGAACAGAAGACTCAGCTTCTCCCGAACCCTGGCGAACGCGCCGCGGCGATGCCATTCGTCGCGGTGGATTTCCCGGGCGCGCTCGAGGTCGCGGAGGAAGGTGTTTTCGACCTCGGCGGCGAAGGCCGGATCGAGGATTCCGAGGACATTTTCCTGATTGAGCTCCTTGGAGCGCACATCCATGTTGGCGGAGCCGACGACCGACCATTTCCCGTCCACCACCAGCATCTTCTGATGGATCATCGTCGGCTGATACTCGTAGATGCGTACGCCGGCATCCAGCAGTTCGCCGAAGTAGGAGTGGCTGGCCCACCGCAGTGGTGGAAGGTCGATGTGCTCGTTCGGCACGAGAACACGAACATCCACGCCCTCCCTCGCGCGTTCTTCGAGGATCGCGCGCGCAGCGTCGTCAGGTATGAAATAGGGGTTGGTGATGTATATCTTCTCACGCGCGGCGCTGAATGACAGCCAGAAGAGCCTGCGAAGCGGGTGTGATTCGTTTGAAGGTGAACTGACGACGTTGATGTGCCGGGCGAGCGGATCTCCGGGGTCCTCGGCGCCCTCGGCGTGTTCTGGAGGGTAGAAGGCGGGGCCGACGAGAACTTCGCCTGTGGTATGGGACCAGAGCTGGGCAAACGCCGACTGAAGGTTCGCCGCCATGCAGCCGCGGACCTCGACCATGCAATCACGCCAGTGATCGGAGTCCTGTGCGTTGCCCAGCCAGACATCGCGAATTGCAGCGCCACCGGTGAAGCCGATGGTGCCATCGACAATTATCGCCCGCCGGTGGTTTCTCTTGTGGAATCTCGTGAGCTTACCGAAATGTGGTGGGTGGAACCACTCCCACCGCCCGGAGGCGGCCTGGAGCTCGGCAATTCTTTCGTCGGGGGCCTTATGCCCACCGAGTCCGTCGACCATCACCCGCACCTCGACGCCCTCACGGGCCTTCGCGATGAGCGCATCGAAGAACATCTCGCTGACCTCGCCCGGCTCCCATATGTAGATCATGAAGTTGATCGACCGCTCAGCCTCGGCGAGCGCCTGCAGTATTCTGGGGAAGAACTCATCGCCGTTGTTGAGTACCAGTGCATTGCCACCCTCCTGGACGGGGGCGTTCACAGCACCGGCGATCGCTAGCAGGAAGTCGGATGAATCGACCGTACAGTTCTTCGTGACAGACGCGGCGCTCACCCGCTGACCGAGCGATGTGAAGAGCGTTACGAGAACTGTTATGGCGGCCCAGATACCCAGCACGAAGAAAAAGAGCACCCACGCGGGGGTGCTCAGAATGGCGTTCATATTCTGCTAGCCGTCGATGACCACTGTCTCGGCGATTTTATCATGTATTCCCTGGCGGTTCCGGTCCCAGAAGATCTGCGCAAAGCCCAGTAGCCCGGTGGCTATGGATGCAGCGTACCCACCGAACCGCTCGAATGATGCCCACCAGCCGATAGGTTTGGTATCGAGACGGATAACCCGGATCCGCATAAGGTGCTTACCGGGTGTGCGTCCGCGTCCGAGAGTCAGGAACGCCGTAAAATAGAGTCCACTCCAGCCGAGGCCGAGCCCTAGATCATTGGCCAGAGTGCCCAGCCAATCCAGGATTCCGCCGCCCTCGGCTTCGGCCTCGGCATCAGCCAGGGCGAGCGTGAGCTGTGCATTGCTGGACTCAAGGCGAGCGATCTCGCGGGTCAGCTCGACAACCGTGTCCGGCACCGCCATTTCCGCTGTGTCGGAGATCGCCGTAACCGCCAGCCCCCCGGTTACGGAATCGACCGCGAGCGTCACCCAGTCGTGGTTAGTGGATTGGGCCACTTCGTCGAGGATCTCTTTCACGCCGGTCGCGGGCACTCCCGCTTCACCCAGGCGCTCGGCAACCTGAGTGGCGACTTCCATGGCCTCCTCCTGGTTGTCGGCCTGCCGAAGAGCGAGGAGCTCGGCGGCTGTCACCAGGCCCTCCAGTCCGTCGAGGGTCACCATTCCGGGTGCAGTAATAGCGCTTGGGACCTCGTCGGGTTCGCCAAGGTCTGCTATCCAATCTCCCACGGAAAGTACCACCACGAAGAGAACGGCCGCCGCCAAAAAACGGAACAGGAGGCGAATGGAGCGCTTGATGTAACCCGTGCTGCCCGACGACCGTGAAATCCGGAAGAGCACGTATGCGGCCGCGAGGCCGAAGAACACGGTGGCGGTGCTCGAAAGGAGTGCCAGGAGAATGCCATCGAGTGCCATGGCACCCAGTCGCCGCCAGGGAGACGCGAGCGGCCGGCCGAGGAGCTCGGGCGCCACCCGAAACGCGTCATGAGTGACGATGGTACGGGGATCGACGGCTGGAGTGGCCTCAGTCATACCTTATTCGATTTTCGCCCATTGCGATGGCGTCGCGCCAGGTGGGGTTCTGTTGGACGTCCGCGAGCGAGAGCGGCTCAGATGGAGGATCCGAGCGCGAGCCGAGACGTCGCTCCCACCAGAGTACGTCGTGCCAGACGCCCATCTTGAAGCCGACCGCGTGGTAGGTGCCCACTGGCTGGAACTCCATCATCTCGTGAAGCCTTACACTGGCGGGATTGGGAAGAGCGGTTCCGGCGAATACGGTACGATAGCCCTGTAGCGCCAGCAGCCGGAAGAGCGATGCATAAAGTGCCTGGCCGATCCCCCTGCCGCGTGCGTCTGCGGCGACGTATACCGACACCTCGACAGACCAGCGATAGGCCGGCCGTTCCCGGTAGCGACCAGCGTAGGCGTAGCCCAGAATTCGACCGGAGTCATCGCATACGAGCCACGGAAAGCCCGATGCCGCCGTCGCCTCTATCCGCCCCGCTATGATCGAGGGAGATGGCGGCTCCAGCTCGAATGAAATCGCGGTCTCCCGCACTATCGGGGTGTAGATTGCACCGATGCCGGGAGCATCGGTGGTGGTCGCAAGTCGGATTGCCGGGGTCAAATGCTCTCCACTGCGGTCAGTCCTCCGCCGATTCGGCGAGTAGACGGTTAAGATCCAGCTCGTCGGAGGCAGTGGTATCGGCATCTACAGCTGTCCGCATCTGGTCCAGCGCCCACCTGTTTACTTCGACACTCTTCGATGCGATGCAGTCGGACGGCACCACCACCCGGTAATCGCGCATGTGGGCGTCTCCGGCGGTGTAGAGGATGCAGATATTGCCATCGACACCTGTCAGGATAAGCGTCCTGGCACCCAGATGCTCCAGGAGGATCGCCAGCGTGGTGGAGAAGAAGGCGGAGTTCTTGGGCTTCAGTACGAAGTAGTCGTCTTCCTCCGGTCTGAGCAATTCGGCGATGGCTCGGCCGCGTACCCCTTTACTGCTCGCATGCTCGACAATTTTCATGAGGTCAGACTGCCATCGCCCGTAATTATCGTTGACGTAGACGACCGGGATACCGGCAGCTTTCGCGCGCTTCTTCAGTCTGGCGATGTTTCTGGCGGCAGGGAGCGCGTGCTGAAAGAGCTCCTCACCGCCATCGAATTCCATATCACTAATGGTATCGACCAACAGGAGCACGACGGACGACTGGTCGGGCGCGCTGCCGTGCAGATCGGAGCTCTTATTTTTCGGCACGCTGGGTTGTCCGGGCTATTCTCATCGATGCCATCACATACGCTTGTAGGCAGGCCCGCTCCCGCCCTCACGCGGCGTCCAACGCGGGCCAAGAACATCAGTGGCCTTGCAGTCGATGCAGTTCGGTGCATTGACCACCAGCTTGTCGCCCTGAAGATCGTAGACAGCGGCCGGACACATGTGCTGATACATCCTGGCGACCTCGGGAGGCACATCGGTACCGACTATGAGATGCGATGGGATGTCGTCCCTCGTCTGATTACCAGACTTGAAAACCGCGTCCACCTTGCTGAACGTGAGCTTACCATCAGGCGTGAACGGCTTTTCATCCGTCACCGCCTTTGGTGTCTGAGCGTCACTCTCCATATCGATCTTCTTGCCGGGGAATCGGCCACCGGTAACCGTCATCAGGCCGGCGCGCGCGCCGCCCGCGATGAAGCCGTCCTTGAACGCGAGCCTCATATTGCGCGTGCGGTGCATATCGTCCCGGATGTAACTGTCGTGGATCATCCGGTCGTATGCCGAGAGAGACGACGCCGTGAGGTCGTCCCTCTTCAACGCCGCGAAGATCGTGCGTGCTGCGTAGATGCCGGACTGCATGGCGTAGTGAATGCCCTTGAGTGACGGGACATCCACGAAGCCGGCGGCATCGCCGACCATGAGAAGGCCATCGCCATGAAGGCGCTCGGGGAGCGCGTAGAAGCCGCCCTCGGGGATCGTCTTGGCACCCCATTCCACCATCTCCCCGCCCTCGAGGTACTTCCGGAAAAACGGATGTGTTTTCATCCGCTGCAGCAGCTGGTGCACGTCCAGGGTTGTCTGACGATAATCGAGGCCTATTACCAACCCGAGAGCCACAAGGTTCGGCTCGAGCGGGTACATGAAACTACCGCCGAACGCGTCGCGTGGCACTGGCCAGCCCATGGTATGGACGACCCGGTCAAGCGGCACCTTCGTCTCCCAGAGCTCCTTCACACCCAACGCGAAAATCTGAGGATTCTCCGAAGCGATCGCCTGCCAGTTCAGATACGCCTGGGTAAGCGGCCCGCGGGTGCCCTCCGAGAGGACTGTGGCCTTCGCGGTGATATCCGTTGGCGGCTCGTGCCGCGCCCCAGCCTCACCGTTTCGGTCCAACCCCGCGGGAGTGGTTCGGACCCCCCGAACCGTGCTGTCGTTTACCAGCAGCGAATCCACCGGGAAGCCCGGCAGTATATTTACTCCCAACCCCTCGGCCTTCTCGCCCAACCACCGTGCGATCTCGGAGATCGATGCCATGTAGTACCCCGAGTTGTGCATCGTTGGCGGGGTCGGGATCTTCTGCGCGCGATTCTCCGTCAGCAGCATAACGCTCTCACGCTCGACCGGCGCACGGAACGGAAAATCGCTTATCTGAAGGTCGGGGAAAAGATCCTGAAATGCCCTGGGGTTCACCACGGCACCCGAGAGATTGTGCTCGCCGAGCGCCGCGGCCTTCTCGAGCACCGCCACCTGGAGGTCACCGACCCCGCCGCCGGCCTCCGCATCCTTCTGCGCCAGCCGCGTAAGCTCGATGGCGCCAGCCAGCCCCGCCGGTCCACCACCGACGAATACCACGTCCATCTCGATCGCATCCGCGTCGGGAGCATCCTCGAGAATAAACCGCTCCTGCGGTAAGGGTGGCTGGTGACGGACCGGCTGTATTGTGTTGGGCATTCTGTCTCCTGAATTAAACTATTTGAGGCCGCAGCAAAGTATGTGACAAGGTGACAAGGTGACAAGGTGACAAGGTGACGGGGTGATGGGGTGAAA
>DASSKB010000223.1:0-10474 GCA_035690925.1 Longimicrobiaceae bacterium | reverse complement strand
CGGGGGTGGGGAAGCGGTCACTGGCGGCGGCTGTGGCGCGCGGACTGGACCGGCCACTCGCACGGGTGGAGATGGGTGGTCGGGGGGAAGCAGAGCTGATAGGGGAACGCCGCTCCCATTCCGACGCGCGCGCCGGCAAACTGATAGGTGCGTTCGCGGAAGCCGGGGTCAAGGACCCCGTCCTCCTCATAGAAGAACTGGATGAGGTGGGGCTCGGAAAGGTGGAAGGTGATCCGGTCGAAGCCATGGAGGAATTCCTCGACCCGGAGCTGCGCGAGAGTTTCGTCGATCGCTACCTGGACCTACCGTTCGACCTCTCGGAGGCGATTATCGTTGCGACAGCCCAGGATTTCTATCGGGTACCGCGCAACCTTCGCGAGTTTCTCATCGAGATCCGTATCGCCGGTTACACACCCGAGGAGAAGGTAGATATTGCGCGTGAGCAGCTCCTTCCCCGGCTCGTACGGGAGCATGGGCTGGCGGTCGGGGATGTCGAGATAAGCGACGAAATGTTGTTGTTCCTGGCCCGGGGTTACGCGAGAGACTCGGGTGTCGGGAACCTCCGCCGTTCCATTGCCGCAATCCTCAGATACGTCGCTCACCAGAAGGCGTCAGGCGTTGCGGAGCATTGGGAACTAACGCAGGCGGTGATCGAGGAGGTGCTGGGCATCCCCCGCTATTCCAGCACCACCGCCGAGAACGCGCCCGAAGTCGGGGTGGTGACGGGCCTCGCCTGGACCGCATCGGGCGGAGAGTTGATGTTTATCGAAGCGCTGAAGATGCCGGGCACTGGACGCCTTATTATCACGGGCCTGCTCGGTGAGGTCATGCGCGAATCGGTCAGTGCCGCCTACTCATATGTTCGATCCAGGGCGGCCGTGCTGGGCATTCCGAATAGCGCGTTCGGTGATCACGACCTGCATATCCACTTCCCTGTCGGAGCGACACCAAAGGACGGCCCGTCCGCCGGAGCGGCCGTTACCCTCGCCATAGCATCGTCACTTTCAGAACGGCCTGTACGCCACGATATAGCCATGACGGGCGAGGTAACGTTGCGTGGGAAGATTCTTGAAATTGGCGGGGTGAAAGAGAAGACGCTCGCCGCTTACCGCGCCGGCCTGCGCCAGATGATCCTACCGGCGGGGAATGAGCGGGATCTGCGGGACGTGCCTGATGATGTTCGCGAGGGAATCACCTTCCACTTCGTGGAGCGGATGGAGGAAGTCCTTGATCTCGCGCTCGGCGGGAAGGAGGCTGTCTCGGGACGGCGCAGACGACGATCGACCGGACTGGAGTCCGGCGCGCGCGCGGCAGACGGGAAATAGCGGATGGGATCGATCGACGAGCTATCAATCGCGGGTTGGCGATTGCTCGTAGTGTGCGTACTGCTGATTCTACCCGGATGCGGCAGTGAAACACCGCCGCCCGCTGATTCCGAAGGTGATAAAGCTGTCAACGCAGGCGCGCGCCCGCGGTACACGCGCGAGTACGTTTTCATCGCGGAGCGCGCCGACAACCCGACTGCCGCCCTCTTCGAGTTCCAGGTCACCGACACTGGCGAGCACCTGCTCCGTCATACCAGCGGATGGCTGGCCTATGCGGATACCTGGGATGCATTCCTGGAGCAGAGCTATGCAACCAACCGGACTTCCGGCGTGTGGCGGGTCCTTCCGCATGAGGAACTCAGGGTCGCGGCGGGTGGCGCGGCCGAGATCGAGTCGATCTGGTACAGCAGAGGCGAGCAGAATCTGGAGCTACACCTGGAGGATCCGCTATCGGTCTGGAACCAGGGCACAGACACGCGCTATCGGCTTCTGGATGCCACCCTCGAATTAGGCGCGGAGTCGACTGACGGCACAATGCTGGAGATCCTGAGGGCACGCCGCATCACGTCCGGCGCGCCCTCACCCGATCGGCAGTATGACCGCCTCTTTCTGGCCGACAGCGCTTCGCTTCGCATAGTTATGGCCGAGGCAATGGGCAGTGCGAACCCGGAGGAACGTACCTTCGGCTGGGTGCTGTCTGACGGCGATGAACGAACATGGGAAGATGCCGAAGTCCGCTGGCTCAATATGCGGCCGCTCGAGGAGGCACGCAGAGATATTCCTCTACAATGGAGCTTCAGGATCCCCGATAGCGGGCTAATAGGCGAAGTTACCGCGCTGGGTTTCGATTATACTCTCGGTCCGGAACAGGCCGGGCGGCGTGCGGTGGAAGTCCGGTACACTGTGGAAGGTTGGGTCGAGGCCGGTAACGTCCGCAGACGGGTATACGGCGTCGTACTCCACTCGCAGACCTAGCGGTCCAGGAACCGCGCTACGCCAGCGCGCGTATCTTCCGTCATTCTGGCCAGCACATTCATATCTGCGCCGGCCCTGAGCGCCGTTTCGAACGACATTCCATCCTGGTGATAGAGTAATCGCTTGCAAAGCTGAACGGCTGATGCACTCATCTGTGCAATCTCGCGAACGTAACGCTCAGATTCGCTGATGAAAGGCGCATCGTCGAAAACCTGATTTATCAGTCCTATCCGCTCCGCCTCGATCGTGTCGATCTGCTCCCCTCGAACCAGCAACTCGAACGCCCGCTTCTCTGAAATACTCCGCCTCAGTATCGCCATAACCATGGCCGGAACGAAGCCTATGCGGGTTTCGGTATAACCGAACCGGGCACTGGCGCTCGCCAGCACGAGATCGCATGCTGTCGCGAGTCCGCAACCACCCGCCAGCGCGCGGCCGTGGACGAGAGCAACTACCGGCTTGCGGGTGTGGCGGATGAGCAGGAACAGCTCGGCAAGCGAGTCCACATCCTGGAGGTTCTCCGCTACCGACGCACCGGATATCTTCTCCAGCGCCGAGAGGTCCGCACCGGAGCAGAAGTCCTTCCCCGCCCCACGCAATGCTATGGCGCGCACCGAATCTGTGTTGTCGGCGTCGCGCAGAGCATCCTTGAGCTCGGATATGAGAGCGTCGTTAAGCGCATTACGCTTCTCCGGCCTGTTGAGCGTCAACCAGGCCACACCGTCACGGTGTTCACGAAGCAGTGCTGCCCGCGTCTCGCTCATCCTGGAGCGCCAGCCAGCTGCAGAGCCTGCTCCGCGATCTCATCAGAGACATCTACATGCATCCTGAGCATTGCGGTGGATAGCGTCTTCCCCTGCGCGTCGGTCTTGAGAGATACGGTACCGCCGCCGCCTAAAGCATTGTGCAACAGAAAGTTTATCGCATCCAGGTTGGGCAGCTCGAAGCGTTCGACGGGGCCGTGGGAGATCCCGCGGAAATGCTCTCGAACGCGAGCCTCGGTAAGCTGCTCAACCAGTATGGGATAGTATTCGGGACGAAGCGCTATCACACCCACATTGGCAGTGTCGCCCTTATCGCCGGAACGGGCGTGCGCGAGGTGCACCAGTTGGATCTTCGGCATTTGCGTTCAGTGGGGTGCGGGTTCAGAAAACGTTGTTCTGCTTGCTTCAGCCGTAGTAATTCGGGGCCTCGCGGGTGATAGTCACGTCATGAGGATGCGACTCCCGCAGGCCACCGCCGGTAATCTTCACGAACTGCGGATCGGTCCTGAGCTCGTCGAGCGTGCCGCAGCCTACGTACCCCATCCCGGAGCGAAGGCCACCCACGAGCTGGTAGATCGTGTCGGAAACGGGGCCCTTATATGGAACCCGACCCTCGATCCCCTCCGGAACGAACTTCCGCGCGTCCACGCTGTCCTGGAAGTACCTGTCGGCGGAGCCCTCCTGCATTGCCCCCAGGCTGCCCATCCCTCTTACCGTCTTGAACCTGCGGCCCTCGAGGAGGAACGCCTCTCCGGGACTCTCCTCCGTACCGGCAAACATCGAGCCCATCATTACCGAGTGAGCACCCGCCGCAAGCGCTTTCACGAGGTCACCAGAATACTTGATCCCTCCATCGGCGATCACCGGAACCCGGCCGTCGATTCCATCCACCGCGTCCAGGATAGCGGTGAGCTGGGGTACCCCCACGCCTGTCACCACGCGCGTGGTGCAGATGGAACCGGGCCCTATCCCGACCTTCACGGCGTCGACACCCCGCTCCACCAGCGCGATGGCCCCTTCGCGCGTCGCTACGTTACCCGCAATCAGCTGCGTATCGGGGAACCGCCGCCGGACCGCTTCGACGGCCTTGAGCACTCCCTCAGCATGGCCATGCGCCGTGTCCACTACGAGAACGTCGACGCCGGCATCTACGAGGGCCGCCGCGCGGTCCAGGTCGCGCTCACCCGCTCCTATGGCGGCCCCGGTGCGGAGGCGACCCCGCTCGTCCTTACACGCGTTGGGAAACTGCCGCCGCTTTATGATGTCCTTGAAGGTGATAAGGCCGCGGAGATTCCCCTCGTCATCCACTACCGGCAGCTTCTCGATTCGATTCTTGTGGAGTGTCCGCTCGGCATCCGTCAGCGAGGTTCCGGCCGGCGCGGTAATAAGGCCGTCGCGCGTCATGACTTCGCCGACCCTGCGGTCCAGCTCAGTCTCGAATCGCAGGTCCCGCGAGGTGAGGATGCCTTCTAGCCTCCCATCATCCGACACGACGGGCACCCCGCTGATCGAGTAGCGATCCATGAGCCTGAGGGCTTCGCGGAGGGTGGCGCTCGCCGACACGGTGACGGGATTGAGGATCATCCCGCTCTCGGAGCGCTTGACCCGATCGACCTCGGCCGCCTGGTGGTCGATGGCCATATTCTTGTGGATGATGCCGATCCCACCCTCGCGGGCCATCGTGATGGCCATTGTCGACTCGGTCACCGTATCCATTGCAGCCGAGACGATCGGGATGGGGAGGTGGATGGAGCGCGTGAGCAGCGAGTCTATCGATGCGTCGCGCGGATGCGTCGTCGAATGGCGGGGTACGAGGAGTACGTCGTCGAAGGTCAGCCCTTCTCCGAGAACTCGCGACGGCAACTGATTCGAGCGGGTCATATTTTCTCCACAAAACACCGCGCCCGCCAGTTCATCTCGACGGCCACAATGGGCAGGCGGAGAACGGTGGCGGGCGTCAGGCGTTCATTTTGGGTAGTTCGACGTTCCATGCGAGAAGATACGCCGGCCACCCCGATGCTGTCAACGCACCTTTTGATGGAGCAGCGAACGAATGCCGTCGGGTAGAAATGAACCCGCTCTATCCAGTGCGGAGATGGCAGTCTCGAGATTCTCTATTTCGCCGTCCCAATGGTCGAGCAGCACGTCCACACCGGCATTGTTCAGGAGGCGGTCCAGCGCGAGCGCAAGAAGATAAAGGTCGTCCAGCTGCCCCAGAAATGGAATCATATCCGGGATCAGGTCCAGCGGCATCAACAGATACGCTATTGTGGCCACGACGATCCCCTTGTCTATCCTCGATACCCGCGGGTCCCGCGCCAGACGTCCGAGTAGTTTCAGGAAATTGGGGATGTCACGGATCAGACCTTTCAGATTCTCCTTCTCCCGCGCTTCGGCTTTGCGCTTCCGCCGCCTGAGCCGTGGAACCTGGAGAGAGCCATCCTCCAGGAGTGGCTCCCCGGCGGTGTCGGGAACTTCAGTCTTATAGTCGTCTCGCATACGATTTCCAGGTTCGGTTCAGGGTCGGGCGCCGGTGGGTCATCCATCTACCGGGGTGTCGCGTGGAAGCGATGGGGACGTGGTACCCGTGGCCCTCCTCTTGGGGTCCGGCTCGCCGAGCAGCCCACCTTCCACCTCGCGGAGAATTGAGCGGCCGGCGCTGGTGAGGCCGTTCACCATCCGGTCGGCGGTTCCTACGGCATCCAGCGTGCCGCGAATGGCGCGCAGCCCGACACTCTTCCCGCGGAGCTTGTCCTCCAGCCGCTCGCCGAATCTCTGGAACGACGAGGCCGGTGGCCGCACCGCGTCGCGTGCGTACTTGGAGCTCAGGAACTCGATATAATCGAGGACCTGATAGACCTGTTCTTCCGGCAGAGCGTCGATGTGTCGACGCAGCCGCTCTCGGAGCACCTCGTGCATCTAATCCTCCTCTGAAATCATCGAGCTAAGGCAGCTTCTCGCAATTTGCCGGGCAGCAGGTTCAGCGGCAAGTCGCCAGAATTGACGGCTGGCAACGCCAGCACCTACTTTGCCACTATCATCGACCCGTGCTTCCGCTCAACCACTCTGACAACAATGGCCCTCCTCCCGCTCCGCCCACTCGATCCGTCCGAAGAGGCCGTCGACCTCTATGACTCCTGGTTGGACGACATTGGCCGGGCTCTCGAGCGGGGCGATGACAGACGCGAGCTATGCCGGCGGACGCTTACCTCGATTTTCTACCCGCGATCGGATGGAGGTGATCCCTCCAGGCTGTCGATAGCCGAGCAGGTAGCACTGGCACAGATGGACCCCGCCAACGTCACTCTCGAGCCTGAGTACTATACGGAGATCGACATCGAACGTTTCGCGGAGCGGAAGCCGCTCATCTGGATGTGGCAGATGTTCGACCGCTCACCGCTCGGCGGCAACGTGCACCTGGGAGTGCGATTTCGGCGACTGCTCGCGCCATACATTTTCAAGCGCGTGGGCAGCAACTTCAAGTGCTTCCACTTCGTCGAGTTCTCTTTCGGCTACAACCTCGAGGTCGGCGACGACGTCGTGGTGCACCGGAACGTCCTGCTGGACGATCGTGGCGGGATAACGCTGGGCAACCGCGTATCCATTTCGGATTATGCCAACGTCTACTCCCACACCCACTCGATAGTCGACCAGCTGGATGTGACCAATGCCCCGACCGTGATCGACGACGGTGTCCGCATCACCTATCACGCAACTGTACTCGCGGGAACCCACGTGGGTGAGAATGCCATGGTGGGCGCGCTGGCTGTAGCAACGCGCGATGTGCGAGCCTGGCATGTGAACGTAGGAATTCCGGCGAAGTCCGTGCGCGTGAAGCCCAATGCCCCACCGGAGGCGTACAAAACCACCGCCATTGCGAATAAGATACCCAAGTAAGCGAGCTTCAGCCGGGGAACGCGCTCAGAAGTGGTCGCGTGCGATTTTCCGCCCGAAGTACATACCAAGGCCGGTTCCTATCATCCCGATCATGAACGCGGCCATGAAGGATATCTGCGCGCCGGCGATCCACCCCACCCAACCGCCGACACTGGCGCCGAAGAAGCTCAGGAACCTGGTCAAGGAACTACCGTTTTAGCCCAGTCCCACCCTTCGAGCCCGCCCGAAGTCTGCGCCTTGACGGAAACCACAGTGTCAGGCGCGAGGTCTTCCAGCGTAATCCGCGGCTCAGTTACGGTCTCGAGCGTCGCGAGGGGATCGTCCTCCGGCCCGTAAGCCACGATGTAGGCGTCCACCCCTTGCTCAGCCGCGGGCGTCCAGCTGACGGATACATCGCCCCGCTCACCGCGCTCCACTTCCAGCCCTGCGAGCCGAGCGGGCGATGAGGCAAGTAGCATTATCGAGGCTGTGGTGGCCTTCGCGACCTCGGCGACCAGCTGGTGGTTGATGGTTTCGAGCACGTCGTGCGACCTGTGGTAATGCGGATTGGCCAGAATCGGGTACGACCCTATCCCACCAACTATATCGCCATATTCTTCGTAGTATGCGTGCGCGTCCGTGTTCTTGTAGTACTCAGCATCGTAGGTGATGAGGTCGGAGAACTGGATGGCCGCGGCGTGCTGCAGGTCGCGAATTCCGGCGTTCGAGTAGCGGATCGTGTTGTCGAGTCGCTCGTCGTTGGCGTACCCGATCATATCGTTGTTAAGCGCCCCAACGATGTTCTTTCCGTCCAGGACGGCGCGGCGCACGTACTCTCGACTTCCCAGCAGCCCCGCCTCCTCACCGGTGAAGAAGGCGAATTCTATGGTGGCAGGCATCGGGCGGTCGGCCATTATCCGGGCAGTTTCCAGAAGCACGGACGTGCCTGACGAGTTGTCGTCCGCACCAGGCCCGCGCTCCGACGAGTCGAAGTGGCTACTTATGACGTATACCAGCTCCGGGTCAGCGGTTCCGGGAAGCCTCGCAATGATATTTGCCGTTCGCACACCCGGCTGCGGTTCGAACCACTGTAGCTCCGGCTCGTACCCGAACTCCTGCAGCCGGGCAACGAGGTAGTCCATGGCGAGCCGATTGCCAGGCTCGGTTATGTATTTAGAACCGAACTGAAAAAGGTCGTTGGCATAGCGATACAGTCGGGTAACCGACACTTCGTCGGTCGCAGCGGCGACGGCCTCTGCTATTGGCGCGAACATCTCGCGGCCGTTCTCGCGCAGCTGACGCTCAGTGGCCAGCTCGCCGCGCACGCGCGCCAGGACCTCGCTCGTGGTCACCTGACGCTCCAGGTCCATTACGAATACGCCGCGCTCTGGAGAAACTGTGTTCCCGTCGCGCTCGGCGACTATCAAAACCCGGGATCCATCGGGCGCCGCCGCCCACTCGTACTCGGGCGCAACGGTCCGCACCGTGTTGTTATGGAAGAGCCGTGTGCGCTCGCCAGTAGCCGCATCGTAGAGATACGAGCGGCGGTGCCGCCCTTCACCCTTCACCGCGAGTATCGTCGATGCGTCGACGTAGCGTGGGAAGAGATCGTGCTGTATCTCGCGCGTCAGCCGCCGCGCGTCGGCGCCGTCACCGCCCGCGGTACCCACTGTAAAGAGCTCCCAATCCTCGCGCGGCATCATCTGGTAGATTACGCTTTCGCCATTCGGAGAGAGAGCCGGATTATCCACTGGAAACGGCGTGCGCTGAACGACGACGGGATCCGCGCCGGAGCCGAGCGCGACAACGTTTATGGTGTTCTCACCATCAACGCTCCCCACGAATGCCAGCGTCGAGCCATCGGCGGAAATGGTCGGAGCGCTAGCAGATAGCTCGCGAACCGCGCCGGTCGGGACGTTCAGGACTTCGATCTGGTCGTCTCCAGTGCTGTAAATGAGTCGTTCACCGGCGAGCGCGGTCCGGATATCCGTCTTGATGCTCGGTGAGTTGGTGAGCTGGCGGGGATCGGAGTCCATCCCGACTGCCCAGACATTGGTCGCGGCTGTATCGTCCTCAGTGGAGGCAATAGCATAGAGACCTTCACCGTGCGGGTCGAAGACGGCCGCATGAATTCCAAGCCGCGGCGTCCGGACCTCGCGCTCATCGCCGGTGGTCAGCTCCCGTATTCTGATGCCGGTGTGGGCGGCCTCGACGAAATCGAGTGCCTGCCGCAGCCGGTTGAACTGCTCGCGTGTTTCTATCTGGCCTGCCCGGGCACGAACGGCCTCCGCCGCAGCGCTGAAGGCCGCCGGATCCTCTATGGCGAGATAGGCGACGCGACCCGCGGAGGGTGAAAATACCAGACCATGCCCGTCGATCGTGGCGACCGAGCGCGTACCGTCACTACCAAAAGCTACCATGTGGGTCTGCACTCCCGAATCTCCGTCAGTCTCATATACCGCGTATCGACCGTCGGGGCTCCAGCGGACAGAGTGTCCATCCGGCGCAATCTGGGTGCTTACGTACAGCTCGCCGGTCAGCAGGGCGACAGGTGCTAGAAAGCTTTCGGCCCGCGGCCCGCTCATGAGGCGTTCGAGCCGAACGAGCGCGTCGACGTAGTCCCCTTCCGCCCAGGCAATGCCGGCGGAATCGAACGCTGCGCCCGGCAGCTGCTGGGCATTGGCTGCGGAGGAATACACGAGGCATGCACATCCCACGAAAAGGATTCTGTAGAAGTTTTTCATCAACGCATGGATGGATCGGGAGAGGATTGTCTGACAGAGATGCTATCCCACATAGGTCATTCGGCGGGCTGGCATGAAGGAAGCATAGGTGTTGCGACGGCGGCGATCAAGCGCGGGAGCCGGCACCGGTTTGTCCGCGTATCGCCGCTTGCCTAGATTGCGCCTGGCCAAGGCAAGGCCGACCGCGGCTTTCACCCGTACCTGCTGCATCCCATGTCGCTCATAGAATATCTGGATCATGAACAGGAACGCCATCTCCAGGAGCTCAATGATTTCCTGCGAATTGCAAGCGTGAGCGCCAAATCGGAGCATAAGGAGGATATGGAGACGGCGGCGAGCTGGCTGGTGGATCGGATGCTCGAAGCGGGTCTGCAGACCGCTGAAGTCATTCCCACAGCCGGCCATCCGGTGGTCCTGGGAGAGTGGCGCGGTGCCCCGGGCGCTGCCACCCTCCTGGTATATGGGCATTACGACGTGCAGCCCCCGGAGCCGCTGGAGGAATGGGACACCCCGCCCTTCGACCCCACCGTCCGGGAGGGGAAGCTCTTCGCGCGTGGGTCGGTCGACGATAAAGGCCAGGCTTACCTTCACCTCAAAGCCGTCGAGGCGCAGATAGCCGAAAATGGCAAGCTCCCGGTGAACGTGATCTTCCTCATGGAGGGCGAGGAGGAGATCGGATCGCCGAACCTGGAGAGCTTCCTGGTCGAGCATAAGGACAGGCTCGCATGCGACGCCGTTCTCATCTCCGATACCACGATGTTCGCGCCCGGTCAGCCGTCCATCACCATGG
>DASSKB010000222.1:0-3321 GCA_035690925.1 Longimicrobiaceae bacterium | reverse complement strand
ATGAGTTGGCAGAGGGTAAATCCGTGGTGGAACATGGCGAGGTCGAGAGAATCACCAATGAGGAGCTACTGACGCTGGACGTAGATGTCCTCATCCCAGCGGCGCTCGGCGGCGTCCTGAACAAGCGGAACGCGCCGGATGTGCGGGCCCGGCTGATAGTCGAAGGCGCGAACCACCCCACGACGCCCGAAGCTGACGAAATTTTCGCCGAGCGCGGGATCACCGTCGTTCCGGATATCTGCGCCAACGCGGGCGGGGTCACGGTATCCTACTTCGAGTGGGTGCAGAACCTCCAGCAGTTCCGCTGGTCGGCCAAACGGGTTGATGACGAGCTGCGCGTGACCATGGATGCGGCTTACGATGCGGTCAAGGAAATGGCGGCTGAGCATTCCACAGATCTGCGGACCGCCGCCTTTGTACTTGCGATTCAGAGGGTAGCGGAGGCCTCCAGGCTGAGAGGTCAGACGTGATGACGGCGACCGATCTCACTGTTGTTCCCGAAGGTCGAGCAAAGTCACTACGCACAGTCCTCGAGCGGCTCGGCGATGCCCGCAACATAGTTCTGACCACGCACGTAAATGCGGATGGCGATGGCGCGGGATCCGAAGCGGCAATAGCCGCATGGCTGGCTGCCCGCGGTAAGGAGTGCCGGATCATCAACCCTACGCCGTTCCCGGAGCTGCTCAAGTTCCTCCTCCCATCGTCCGACCTCGTGCTGGAGTGGGGGAGTGCGGAGGCCGAAGCCGCGGTTCGAGGCGCAGACCTGGTTGTGGTTCTGGATACCAGTGAGCCGAACAGAATAGGCGGCCTGGCGAACATGGTTGATGCGTCACGCACGATGGTTGTCGACCATCACCCTGCAGGCCCCTCGGTTGTGGGCGACTTCGCCATACAGGACCCCACCGCGGCGGCCACAGGCGAGCTTATCTTCGACCTGCTCTCGGTAGCCGATGGTCCGTGGCCCGCTGCCTCCGTGCTAGGTATCTACGTCGCCCTGGTCAGCGATACCGGGTCGTTCCGCTTCAGCAACACCACGCCCCGGACGCATGCCATTACCGCTGAGCTGCTTGCCAGAGGCGTCGATCCGGAGGAGGTTTTCCAGCGGCTCTTCGCCACCTTCCCACGCAGGCGGTTGGATCTATTGAGGGCGGCGCTCGCCAACCTGCACAACGACCCGAAAATCGGGCTCTCCTGGATGGTCATACCCGCGTCGATAGTCGAATCCCTCGGCGCCACACCGGAAGACTTCGAGGGTCTCATCGATCACGCACGGTCCATCGAGGGCACCAACCTCGCCGTTCTCTTTCGGGAAACCGCCAACGGCGAAACCAAGATGTCGTTCCGCTCCAATGGCGTCGCCGACGTCAACCGCATCGCCCGCAACTTCGGCGGCGGCGGCCACGTGAAGGCCGCTGGGGCGCTGGTAGCTGAGCCGATCGATGTCGTTGTGCCGAGAGTTCTGGAGTTCGTACGGGGGGAGTTGGAACGGCAATTTTGAATTTTGAATTTTGAATTTTGAATTGGCGGTAGCGCGAGCTGTTGCAGTTAATTCAAAATTCAAAATTCAAAATTAAAGAAGTAGCCGTCCTCACTCGTTCTCAAGATAAGTATACCCCGCCAAGCCGTCGATGTAGTCGGCGATGAAGGTGTTGGCTTCCTGCCGGGTCAGGCGGTTGGCGCGCTGGACCTTCTTGCGGAAGGTGCTGATAAGCGCCTGGGCGTCGAACTGGACGTAGTTCAGCACTTCCGTGGTGGTGTCGCCATGGACGAGGTCAGTGATCTCGTAGCCGTCGGACCGGAGGCGGAGGTGGACGGCGTTGGTATCTCCAAAAAGGTTGTGCAGGTCGCCCAGTATCTCCTGGTACGCGCCGGTGAGCAGGATCCCTAGGATATACGGCTCGTCGTCTGAGAAGCTGTGCAGCTCGAGGGTCCGTTTGGGGGTTCTGCCGCCCGCGAAGAGGTCTATCTTGCCGTCGGAATCACAGGTGACATCCTGGAGAGTACCACGCTGAGTCGGCTCTTCGTCCAGCCTGTGAATCGGCATTATCGGGAAAATCTGATCGATGGCCCACGAGTCCGGCAGCGACTGGAAGAGCGAGAAATTGCAGAAGTACCGGTCTGTCATGATGACATCGAGCTCGGGGATGATGTCTTCGTACTCCTCGGGGTCGGCGGCCGCGAGGCGCGCCACGCGGTTCATGATGCTGAGATGCAGTCTCTCGATCATGGCGCGCTCGCGCAGCGGCAGGACGCCGGTATTGAATAGCTGCTGAGCCTGTTCTTTTGCGAACGCGGCGTCGTGGTAGGCCTCGCGCAAATTGCGCTCGTTCAGGTCCTGTAAGCTCGCCGCGAGGTCATGGATCATCGTGTGGGCGTCCTCGTCGAACGTGCCGATCTGCGTCTCGATCTGCGTCTCCAGGTCGATGACGTTCACCAGCAGGAGAGCATGATGCGCGGTCAGCGCGCGCCCCGACTCCGATATCAGATGCGGCATCGCCAGCTCATTCTCGCGGCACGCCTCCGCCAGCCCGTACACGATGTCGTTGGCGTACTCCTGGATGGAGTAGTTGACGCTTGCCGGAGCCGCGGACCGGGAGCCGTCGTAGTCCACACCCAGACCGCCGCCAACGTCCACATGTGTGACATCCACTCCTAGCTTGCGAAGCTCCACATAGAAGCGGCTGACCTCGGTCATCGCCACCTTCACGTTGCGGATGTCCGGGATCTGCGAGCCGAGATGGAAGTGGATCAGCTTCAAGATATCCAGCCGCCCGGCGGCGGTAAGCTTATCCAGAACGCGCACGAGCTGGGACGAGTTGAGCCCGAACTTGCTCCGCTCCCCACCAGTCTCCGCCCACCGCCCTGAGCCGGTAGACGTCAGCTTGATCCGCACGCCCGCCGTTGGGACCACGCCCATCTCATCCGCCACCTTCAGCAGGGTGTCCACCTCACTGATCTTCTCGATGACGATGAACACGCGGTGACCCAGCTTCTGCCCGATCAGCGCCAACCGAATGAATTCTTCGTCCTTGTAACCATTGCAGATTATCAGGTGATCTGTGCGCTCGCTGAGCGCAAGCACCGCCTGTAGCTCGGGCTTGCTCCCGACTTCGAGGCCGAGGCCGTACGGCTCTCCGAACGCGAGGATCTCCTCGACCACATGCCGCTGCTGGTTCACCTTCACCGGGAATACGGTGGTGTAGGAACCCTCGTAGTCGAATTCCTCGATCGAGCGGCGGAATCGCTCCGAGAGTGTCTGCACGCGCGTGCGGAGAATATCCGAGAAGCGCAGCAGAAGCGGTAGCCGTACACCCTGCGCCT
>DASSKB010000221.1:0-29615 GCA_035690925.1 Longimicrobiaceae bacterium | reverse complement strand
AATAAGGGATCCGGGGAGTAGTAGGGGTAATATCATTTTACAGCCCCACCAGAAGTTTGCGCCGAACCACCAGGTGACGCTGACCATAAGCTACGCGGATTGCGATGTCGACGGCGCCAAATCGATGGAAGTTCATCGCTGGGAGGGGAAACCGATCGGGAAGCCGGAAATTCTCAAAGGTCGCCAGAACGACGCGGATTCGACGTACACGGTAAAACTGGACCACCTCAGCACCTATATCCTCGCCAGCAACTGACACGACAAGCCAGAGCGATGACAGCGGACAAGCTGGACCACGCCCAATCCGAAATGGAGCGAGCCTCGGCCCTGGAGCGCGCGGGCAAGTGGAGCGCAGCGATGGAAGCCTATACTCAGCTGTTCGATATAGCTATTCACCGGGGCGACCTTTCGGCGACTCTGTCGGCGCTACGCGGGCAGGCTCGGGTGCGGCAGCGTCAGGGTCGGCACGATGAAGCAGAAGAGCTCGGCCGGCTCAGCTGGCGCATTGCTGACGTGAATGGACTGGACCGCGACGCCGCGCGCGCTATCAATATGGTGGCAACGGTCCGTCACTCCGTCGGCGATCTTTCCGAGGCGAAGACGCTTTATGAGGAGGCCCTGGAGAAGGCGCGGCAGGTGCGGGATGAGGATACCATCGGGCTCGTCTGTCAGAATCTCGGTGTGATAGCCAACATCAGGGGTGACCTACGCGAAGCCCGGACACTGTACCTCGAGTGTGTCGGGTCGGCAGTGAGGTCGGGTAATCGGCTCACCGCCATCGCCGCATACAACAACCTCGGTATGGTGTGCACCGATCTCAAGGAGTGGATGGAGGCCGAGCTCTATTTTGATCGCGGGATCGAGATAGCTCTGAGATTCGAACATCTCACGTTCCTTGGGCGATTATATCTCAACAGGGCGGAACCGCTGATACATATAGGCGAACTTTCGCGTGCGCTGACCGGGCTGAGCGAGGCCGAGGCGGTGGCGAAGACGATCGGCGACAGGGCCATCGTCGCGGCAGCCGCTCGGTTCCGGGCCATAATCGCACGGCAAGAAGGCGACCTGGAAGCTGCCGACGCCCATCTGGCAATCTCACTGGCCATCGCGCGTGAGGCGCGACTTGAACTCGAGTACGCTGAGGCGCTGGGTGAAATATCGCGACTCCGCCAGGAGCAGGGTGATAGCGCGGAAGCTGTGAAGACGGCGCGCGATGCACGGGCGCGCTTTCTGACGCTCGGCGCCGTCCGAGAGGTCGAAAAGCTGGACGCGGCGATTGCCGGAAGCATAGGCGGCCCAGAAAGCCTAACCTCACCGAACACTCAAGCCGCTCAGTAGCAAACCCACCCGCAGCGCCTGAACGCTCATCCCCACGCCGCAATTCGCAAGTCGCGGTGCGATTTGCATGGGGCCAACCCGACGTCCGCACAACGTCTCCCCCCGCCCACTGTGCTCCGAAAGCCACCTCCCGCCTTGCATTCGTCAGCATCAGGGAAGCCGCAGTAAGTTCGGAGCGGTATTCGCATTACACGTGTTGCTTTTTTCGAGATTTATGCTGCTGGTAGAACCATGCCGGCGCTTTTGCCGTCATCATCATCGACCCGAATGGCTACAAGGCCACAGATACGCCGACTTCTCGCGCGGGCGCGGCCGGGGCTCATAGTCTGCCTCCTGCTGCTGCTCCTGGTGGCAGGCGGCGGCATGGTATCAGCCGCTGGCGTAGCTTCGCCAGCTGCCGAGGTTACTATGCTGCCGGCCATGCGAGCGATTGGCAGCACGGTGGATACGCTATTCCTGGGTGGATACGCGGAAGGTAGTTTTACGAGGGCGATAGAAGTGCTGGCCAGCGACCTCTCGGAATCTGAGCGGAAGCTCGTGGGTCGGCACCTGGACAAGATTTTCGGGAATATCGTCGACGACGGTTTGGGCACGTCCGGGCGCCTTCGCCTGACGTATGAGCGCACGGTGCTTCCAGGCGGAGAAACGGGAGCGATCCGGGTACTCGCGGCCGAAGCGGCGGTGGATGGGGAGATGCACACCGCTTTCTATTTCGAGAGGAAAGGGGAGCCGGGTTACTACGATCCGTTCGGCCATTCTCTTTCCGGTAGCGGATGGGTCGGCCCTCTCGCGACCATGCGGGTGACCTCCTCGTTCGGGCTCGGGCGCATGCATCCCATACTTGGTCGTGTGCTGCCGCATACGGGCACCGACTACAGAGCGGCGATAGGGACTCCGGTGCGCGCGTCGGGTGACGGGATAATTAAAGTAGCGAAGACTCGCGGCGGTTACGGCCAGATGGTGGAGATCCAGCACCCGAACGGCTACACGACCCGCTACGCTCACCTGTCGGAGTTCGCCTCCGGTATCCGCAAGGGGATAGCAGTGCGGCAGGGTGAGGTGATCGGCTACTCCGGCAGGAGCGGCAGGGTTACGGGTCCGCATCTTCACTATGAAGTGAGACGATCCGGTCGCCCCATCGATCCGGAGAGCGCGCTCGGTTCCGCCGTCCTGACAAGTAACGCCGCCGTCGATCCGCAGTGGGCGACCGAGCGGCGGGAACTCTCCCGGCTCCTCGCGCAGGTGCCGACTATGGTAGGAGAGCGCTGAACAGAGCCGGCTCATATGGCCGCTTGCACACCCGCAAATCCTTCAGTACCTTACTCTTCCACCCGAGATCTACACCTGCAAGAGAGTCGTCTCGATGTCCATTACCCCACAGGAGGATTCACGCGGTGCGCTCGCGGTATTCGCGTACAGGAAAGGGCCGCGCGAGGGAGAAGAAATAGGCATCCCGCGATCGTCCGCCACGGTCGGGCAGGGTGATGGCAACGACATAGTAATTCCCGACGATTCCGTGTCCACCCGTCACGCGCGACTCGACTTCGAGAACGGTGGCTGGCGGATCACGGATCTCAATTCCACCAACGGAACATACGTGGAAGGTGTGAGGCTCGCGCCGGAAGTTCCTACACCGCTCCTCGATGAGGTGGATATCCGATTTGGTGGTGCCGACTTCAAATTCCACACTGTCGAGGGTGCCGATATGGCATCGGCGCCCGCCGACGCGTCGGCAGATCCCCAACCAGCCGGTCCCGCTACACGCCGCCGCGTGCGCATCCCGCTCTGGGTTGCCGTGCTGGTAGTTGTCCTGATCCTGCTCGCGATCGTCTACTTCGCCTGGTACTTACCTGGCGGCGACGCCGTCACTCAGTCTACCGTGCTACATGCAGTACAGGCGGAAATCCGGCTGCTCTGACATGGCCATCTGCTGGGAAACGGCCGCGGGCACCGACATCGGGAGAGTACGGCAGGGAAACGAGGATACATATCACGTCGATCCCGAGCGCGGGTTACTACTGGTCGCGGATGGGATGGGTGGTCATGCAGCTGGCGAGGTCGCGAGCGCACTCGCGGCAAAGTGCACGGTAGATGCGCTTACGAAGCTTTGGGATGAGGGTGCGGAGGACGATACCATATACTCCGCGCTGGAGCAGTCGTTCTTTACTGCTCAACACCGCATAATAACCTGCTGTTCCGACGATCCCCGCACGCGAGGTATGGGCACCACGCTCACGGCCATGCATCTCGGCAGGGCGGGTGGGTGGAGCCTCGGACACATCGGTGATAGCCGCGCCTACCGGCTTCGGGATGCCAGCCTCACCCAGCTAACGCGCGACCACACCTGGGTTCAACGTGAGGTGGATGAAGGTCGCCTGCCGGCCCGGGCGGCAGCAACCCATCATCGTTCTCACATACTCACGCGCGTTCTGAGCGACGACGGCGACGCCAGTCCCGATATGTCGCGCGGAACGGCTCTCCCGGGGGATGTGGTCCTTCTTGCTACGGACGGGCTTCACGGGCTGCTGGACGATGCCGAGATAGCCGAAATCCTGATGTGGGAAGCTTCGCTCGAGGAGCGGGTTCACGGCCTGATTTCGGCGGTCAACGCCCGCGGCGGAACCGACAACATAACCGCGGTGCTCGCCCGGATTCGAGAGGCATAGGCCTGATCGAAAGCTCTGCCGTTACTCCGCCTGATCCAGCCCCGAGCTCGGAAGTAGCACCCGGAAGGTCGTGCCCTGCGACCCACTCTCCACCTCTATCTCGCCGCCGTGCTCCTTAATAATCCGCTGACAGATTGCGAGGCCTAGCCCGGTCCCTTCCTCCGCCGACTTCGTGGTGAAGAACGGATCGAAAATGTTGGGCAGTACTTCGGGTGATATTGGCGGGCCGTCGTTGGAGAACTCGATCGAAAGCCAGGGGACATCGGAGCTGGAAACCCTGATGAGCTCCACGGTGACCTCGAGGTGTTCACCGCCGGACCGGAGTGCATGTTGTGCGTTAAGGAGGATGTTGAGGAACACCTGCTGGAGCTGGTGCGCGTCCGCGACGAGGCCGGGAAGGTGGGACGCCATGCGCACATCGATGTGGAATCCCGCGCTCCGCAGATGCCGCTGATGCAGAGAGAGTGTTTTCTCGATGATGGTGCGAATGCGTACCCACCGTCGCTCCGAGGGCTCCCGACGCGCAAATGAGAGCAGGTCGGCGACTATGCGGCGGCACCGCTGCACCTCGTTGACTATTCGGCGAAGATCATCCGCTCGCGACGGGACCTCTTCGTCGGCGAGCAGGATCTGGGCGAACCCGGAGATGCCCGCGAGCGGGTTGTTGAGATCGTGTGCGACGCTGCTGACGAGCAGGCCCAGCGCGGAGAGGCGCTCGCGTTCCAGCAGGTGCTCGTCCATCTGGCGGCGCTCTTCTATGAGGCGGCGCGTACGAAGATGTGAAGCTACCCTGGCGCGGAGCTCGGCACCCAGGAACGGCTTGGTGATGTAGTCGTTAGCGCCGGCGTCGAACGCTGCGGAGATGCTCGCCGGATCGGCGCGCGCGGTCACCATAAGGATCGGGAGGCTGAGAGAGTCCCATTTCTGGCGCACGCGATGGCAAATCTCCAGTCCTGACACCTCGGGGAGCATCCAGTCCAGCAGCAGCATATCGGGCGGATCTTCTTCCTCCAGTATCTGCAGCGCAACCGCTCCGTTCGGGGCCATAATCACTTCATAGCCAACCCGTGTGAGCACCAGCTCCAACAGGGTAGCCGCAGGCCCGTCATCTTCCGCGACGAGCAGACGCCCCCCGTGAATGGGTGCGGCTTCTACAGTTGCCTCGGCTGTTTCAGTGGTCACAGGAGCGGTGTGGAGTCGGAGAGGCGCTTCTCGATATCGCGCGGCGTCAACCGAAGGAGCGGTATTATGCTGTTAGCGTCAATATCCCTGCGCACGGTTGTAAATATTCTGAGCACCCTTGCGGAATGGTAGAGTTCGTCTGCCACCCTCGGCAGATCGATGAGTCCGGCCCAGCCGGCTTCTGTCAGCCGCTGCACCCCTTCACCCCGATCCAGGAGAAGGTCGAGACCCATCATGTGGGGCTTGATAGGATAGTCGAGGAATACGCTGCCGGAATCGAGCTCGAGCTCGTCGGCCAGGCGGTCCTCGAATCGCCGGACCATGGCATCGTCATCGTAGAACCAGCTCTCGATGGGCGACTCGCGGAATAGCTCACCGGATATCTCCACTGCCCGCTTGGGCAGCTTCCGTTCTCTTAATGCCGGTAGCCAGCGGTCGCGGACGCTGCGCGTGATGTCATCGTCGCGACCGCGCGCGCGTTCTTCGATCAGCGCGAGCAGTCCCTCGTCCGATCGCCCGATGAGTTCCGCGGACTTTATGATCCGAGCGTCTATGGCATCCTGCACTAGCCGCTTGTAGAGGGCGGTCGCGGCGCGCACGGCATGGTGCCAGTAAACGTTTCGGAACATCTGGTACTTCGCGAAGAGGAGCGATTCCAGAGCGGAAAGCCCCTTCCCATGTATCCCGATCTCCGCGCGACCCGTTACCGGGTCCCGCAGTATTGTCAGGGCGTGGATAAGTCGGTCCACATCCACGATCCCGTATGGAACTCCACAAAAGGTGGCGTCCCTGTTCAGATACTCGATCTTGTCCAGGTCCAAGCTTCCGGAGACGAGGCCCTGAAGCGGCGAATCAGAGCGCCCCTGGATCATACTGGCGATCCGGTCGGGAGCCTCCGGGTCAACCTTCTCGAGTATCGCGCGCAGTTGCGGAGCGCGCAGGAACTCCGGCGTCAGCGCCTCGTGATGCTCCGGGACGCGCCCGGTATCGAGCTCCTCGACCGCATGCGAAAACGGATAATGACCGATATCGTGAAGTAGGGCTGCGTAGGGGATCAGGGCACATTCGACCTCATCGATGCCCTCCAACTCGCCGCGCTCTGACAGGATGCCGAGAGCGCGCCGGGCGAGGTGGTAAACGCCCAGCGCGTGGTCGAACCGCGTATGGGTCGCCCCGGGGTAAACGAGGTACGCGAGGCCAAGCTGCCGAACATGGCGCAGACGTTGGAATTCAGGCGTATCTATAATATCTACCGCCGTGGGATCCAGCCGGATGGTGTTCCAGAGCGGATCGCGGACTACCTCGAATTTATCAGACATTCAGAGGGATGAATCTAGCCTGATCAGGTGCCCTTTCTCGGGTTATCCGTGAGCTGTTCGTCAGCGTGTCTTCGGGCCGGCCGCACGAACATCTTCGGAGACATGGTCGGAGAACTTCTCGAAGTTCTGCTGGAACATGCCAGCCAGCTTACTCGCCTGCGCGTCGAAAGCACTCGGATCCTTCCAGGTGCCGCGCGGTGTGAGGATATCGGTGGGAACGCCCGGCACGCTGGTCGGGACGTGCACCCCGAAAACGGGGTCGGGAACAGTATCCACCGAGTTCAGCTCACCTGCAAGTGCCGCGCTGACCATAGCACGCGTGTGAGCGAGATTCATCCGGTGCCCCTCGCCGTACGCTCCGCTTGTCCATCCGGTATTGACCAGCCACACGGTTGCTCCATGCTGCGCGATCCGCTCACCCAGCATTTCGGCGTAGGTGGATGGTGGCAGCACCAGGAACGGAGCGCCGAAGCAGGCGGAAAAGGTCGCCTGGGGCTCAGTGACGCCACGCTCGGTACCGGCCACCTTCGCCGTATATCCCGAGAGGAAATGGTACATAGCCTGCTCGGGCGTAAGTCGGGATATCGGAGGGAGCACGCCGTACGCATCGGCCGTGAGGAATACTATGGTTTTCGGGTGCCCGCCCTGCCCGGACGGAACATGGTTCGGAATGTACTCGAGAGGGTAGGATGCCCGGGTATTCTCCGTGATCGTGGTGGCCTTGAAGTCCGGCTTCCTGGAGGCGTCGAGTATAACGTTCTCCAGTATGGTACCGAACATTTCCGTAGTTGCGTAGATCTCCGGCTCGCCCTTGCGGGAGAGGTTGACCACCTTCGCGTAGCAGCCACCCTCGAAGTTGAACACGCCGTCGTCGCTCCAGCCGTGCTCGTCGTCGCCGATGAGGCCGCGTGTCGGGTCCGCGGAAAGGGTGGTCTTTCCGGTTCCCGAGAGGCCGAAGAACAGCGCCGTATCCCCGGCATCTCCTACATTCGCCGAGCAGTGCATGGACAGCACGCCCCGCTGGGGAAGGAGGTAGTTCAGAACTGAGAAGATGGACTTCTTGATCTCGCCGGCGTACCGCGTGCCGCCAATGAGGATCTCTCGCGCGCCCAGGTTCAGGACCACGAAAGCACCGCTGTTGGTGCCATGCCGTGCTGGGTCGGCCTGGAACTCGGGAGCGTGGATGATCGTGAACTCGGGATCGAAAGAATCCAGCTCGTCGGCGGTAGGGCGGCGGAACATGTTGTACGCGAACAGGTTCTGCCATGCGTTCGGCGTAACCATCCTCACCCCGAGCCTGTACTGTGGATCCGCGCCCGCCCAGCTGTCGCGAATGTACAGATCCTTGTCGGCGAGATAATCGACGACTTCGGATCTGAGGGTTGCGAACTTATCCGCATCGAACTCCACGTTGACCTTACCCCAGGCGACGTTCGCTTCGGTCGAGGGCTCGCGGACCACGAACCTGTCGTTCGGTGAACGGCCTGTGTGCGGAGCCGTTACCGCGTTGAACGGACCGCCCGCCACCAGCTCGCCTTCCTTCCGTCGAATGGCGTGCTCCACCAGTTCTGCGGGCGGCAGGTTCCAGTGTTCGTGGCCAGAGGTGCTCAGGCCATGCTGCTCGAGGCCTTTCTGACTACGTGGACGTGCGGATTCCTGGGTGGTCGACGTCGTTGGCATTATCTGAAGTTAGCTCGGTTCAAAGCGCATGCGTAAGTCCTTCGGCTCACGGCCTGGAAGCTTGATATTTAGCATGCCTCACGGTGCGGGGCAAGACGAGAAATCAGCGCGCCACTTCCCACGCGAGGTGTTCCAGCTCGGGCGCGATGAGTTTCTCCCACGCGAGCCGAACCGCCGCCGGCGAGCCTGGCAGCGATATCACCACAGTTCCGCGGTAGACACCGGCAGTGGCCCTCGAGAGCATGGCCGCTGCGCCGACCTCGGCGTAGCTCAACATGCGGAACAACTCTCCGAAGCCGGGTATAGTTTTCTCCAGTGCGGCGCTCAGGATGTCGTAGGTGCTGTCGCGCGGCGATATGCCGGTGCCCCCATTGAAGATGACGATTTGGGCGCCGCCGGCCGCGACCTCTTCCAGCGCCCGGGAGATCTGCTCGGGCTCATCGGGCACCATGCGATAGGCAGCCTCCGCATGGCCGAGAGCCGCGATACGCTCGCGCAGGTAGTGTGCGTTAGCGTCGGTCGCGGCGGTGCGGGTATCGCTTACTGTTACGATCCCGACGTATACAGAACCTCTGGCTGAAGCGATTCGGTGGTGTTCTTCGCTCGATGAACTCATTGCCTGGCGTAGCGCGGGAGGACACGTTGACCACTGCAGAGTAACCCCGCAGACAGATGCGTCAAGCTCAGTCCCTCAGAATGAAGTTTGTGCGAGGTCGGGTCGAACCTCATCATCTGGACCTGTCACACGCCGGCGGAGGGAATATGGCGCCCGATAATGCAAAAAATCGCATGACCAGACCAGTGGGTTATCTCAAATTGCTCGCTATCATGAGCGCCGTCGCGCTCGCGGGGTGTGAGCGTGATACCGCGGCCATGATCGAAGAGATCAATGCCGCGCGGGAGGGCTGCGGCCAGGAGCAGCTGGCCGCTGCATCCGAGGAATGCATAGAGATGTTCGAGCGGTACGGGGAGATGGGAACGGAAGCGATAGGCACCTACATCGGGGCGCTGAAGGCGCTGGACCAGGCAGTCGATCGTCTTCCTGATTCTGCTCTGGACACAGCTGGGCTCGGGCAGATGTTCACTGTGGATCCGCGAAACTACCCCGACTCCAGGCGCGGCTGGGAGCCGGCGGGCGCTCCTGAGCGATATCCCGGATCCGGGCCCCTGGATTATCAACGGGATATCGACCAGCCGCTGCGGGATCCTTACCGGCGGGAGCGGCCGCAGCCGGATGACTGGCAGGAGTACGAGCGGGATCCGTACGACAACTCACCATACGGTAACCCGCCGTACGACAACTCACCGTACGCAACCTCACCGGACCCGAGCCCGCCAGAAGTTGCCCGCCCGGAGATTCGCTCAGCGCCGCAGCCCCGGCGCCGCGGTGTTCTGCGCCCGCCGGAAGAGCGGCTCTATCGCCCATGGATAAGGGATGATCAGGCTCGCCGAGCTATTCCCCGGGAGCGATTGCCGCTCGACACTCTACCACCTGCATACTACCCTCGGCAGCCTCGCGTGCGGCGGTAGCGGAGCAGCTGGGCTGGCGCTCTGGACGGCGGCCCTTCATTATCATCGGGTCATCGATCCTACCCGTGCGGCACCCTGCCGCCCCGAAATCGGAGAGTCGCCATGTCCCAGTCCCGCCGGAGTCAGGTCCCCGTAATCGCTGGAATCATCGCTGCACTCACAGTCATTGCGGCACTCGCCGCGGTCCTTTCGGGGTTTGCCACCCGTTGGGGGTGGTGGGATTTCCGCACTGGTTTCTCGATCCTCCGTTGGTCCATTTACGCCGCTATAGGCCTGGGTGTCGCCGCGCTGATAGTCCTGATACTCGCCGTCGCCAAGAAGAACAGTAGAGCGATCGGGCTGACGGGTATCGCGATCCTCATTGCCCTGGTAATCGTGGCGGTTCCGTGGAGGTGGCGGCAGATATCGGAAGGCGCGCCTCCTATCCACGACGTGACCACCGATACGGAGAACCCGCCTGAGTTCGCTGCAATCTACCCGCTTCGGGCCGACGCGCCGAACCCCGCAGAGTACGGTGGCCCGGAGATCGCCGCTCAACAGAAGGAGGCATTCCCGGACATTCAGCCTCTGATCATGCCTGTTCCGCCTATGGAGGCGTTCGATCGCGCGGTCGAGACGGCTCGTGCGATGGGCTGGGAAATTGTGGAGGCGGATGCCTCGGAGGGTCGCATCGAGGCTACCGACGAAACTTTCTGGTTCGGGTTCAAGGACGACGTCGTGATCCGTGTGCAACCTGTGGACGCGGGTGCGCGTGTCGATGTACGCTCCGTCTCGCGAGTTGGACGCGGTGACATGGGCACCAACGCACGTCGCGTCGACTCTTATCTGGACCGCTTGAAGGAGATGTGATGGCTGAGCATTACTACCACTCGCATGATCTGGGTCGCTTCGCCGAAATCGGCAAGGAAGCGCCAGCACTGGCAGACAAATTCTTCGCATGGTACAACGCCGTTTTCGAGGAGGGGGCGCTGTCGGAGCGGGAGAAGTCACTCATAGCACTTGCTGTGGCTCACGCCGTGCAGTGTCCGTACTGCATCGATGCATACTCGTCCGATTGCCTGTCCAAAGGCGCGGATCCTGAGCAGATGACAGAGGCCGTGCACGTTGCGGCGGCGATTCGCGGCGGAGCATCGCTGGTGCACGGTGTCCAGATGCGTAATCACGTGGAGAGATTGGGGATGTAGATGTCCAGAGTTCTGCCTACATTGCAGAAGAGGGGGAGCACACTTTCGAGCGGCCGGGCGCAGCGCGCTGTTCTGCGGGAAGCCATGGCTCATAAGAGTTTCGAACAGACGATGACGGGTGCGGAGATGTTTCCGCTGCACGCTACCGGTATAGACATCCTGCAGATCAATGTCGGGAAGAAATGCAACCAGACCTGTCGTCACTGCCACGTGGACGCGGGCCCCGATCGCCAGGAGATGATGCCCGACAGGGTGGTGGATCGCTGCCTGGAGGTGATCGAGTCCACCGACATACCTCTGGTAGACATAACGGGCGGCGCTCCCGAGATACACAAGCGCTGGCGTGAGATAGTTGCGCGGTCGCGCGCTGCCGGCAAGCGAGTCATGGATCGCTGCAATCTCACCATCATGCTACTCCCCAACTACAGCTATCTTCCGGAGTTCTTCGCGGAGCACCAGGTAGAGGTGGTCGCGTCGCTGCCGCATTATCGGCCGCGGCAGACGGACTCCCAGAGGGGTGACGGGGTGTTCGAGGAATCCATCGAGGCGCTGAGGCGACTCAATGCGGTAGGGTACGGGCAGGATGGCAGCGGCCTGAAGCTCGATCTCGTTACCAACCCGGTCGGTACCTTCCTGCCGGGGAACCAGGCTTCGCTCGAGAAGGATTGGAAGCGGCAGATGGAGATGCTATACGGCGTTTGCTTCAATAGCCTCTTTGCTATCACCAACATGCCGATATCGCGTTTCCTCGAACACCTGGAAGAGACCGGTCGGCTGGAGGAGTACATGGAGCGACTGGCGAACGCGTTCAATCCTGCGGCGGCCGCCGGTGTGATGTGCCGCAATACCCTCTCGGTCGGGTGGGAGGGAACGTTGTACGATTGCGACTTCAACCAGATGCTCGAGATGCCGATCGGAGCGGAGCGGCCGCAGACCATTTTTGACTTCGACCTGCACAGCCTGAGCTCGAGGGAAATCGTGCTCGGGCCACACTGCTTCGGGTGCACAGCGGGCGCCGGATCCAGTTGCGCGGGGGCTACTGCCTGAGACAGCCTTTGATCTCGATAATATTACCTGCACTGGACGAGGGCGCCGCCATAGCGGACACGCTGCGGTCGCTACAGGATGCCCGATTGGCAGGGCATGAGGTCGTAGTGGTTGACGGCGGGAGCAGCGATAATACGGTCGCCCTCGCCCGGCCCCACGCGGATCTGGTGCTTGAAGGTAGCCGCGGTCGTGCCCGGCAGATGAACCAGGGTGCCACGGCAGCGTCTGGTGAGGTCCTGCTCTTCCTCCACGCCGATACAGTCCTTCCCGACGGTGCAGCGCTCTTAATAGCCGATGCGCTCTCGCGGGAAGCGGTGAAGTGGGGCCGCTTTGATGTACGCTTGAGTGGAGCCCGGCCCATCCTCAGGGTGGTCGAACGCCTTATGAACCTCAGGTCGCGCCTTACCGGCATGGCAACTGGCGATCAAGCCATCTTCGTCCGCGCAATGCTGTTCGAGCGCGTCGGCGGGTTCCCGGATCAGCCGATAATGGAAGACCTGGCCCTCAGTCGCGCCCTCCTGGCGCATTCGCGGCCAGCGTGCATTCGTAAGCCAGTCATAACGTCCAGCCGGCGCTGGGAGGAGAATGGTGCTATCGCGACCATAATACTTATGTGGCGGCTGCGCGCGGCATACTATTTTGGCGCCGACCCGGAGCGGCTCGCCATCAGGTACTCCGCTCGATAGCCCTCCGGCAGATCACCGACCTCGTCCACGTCGTTCAGGCTCGGCAATATGCCGGGTGCGACATCCTCTGCCCGAAACCTGTCGAATGTCCGTGACAGTACCTGAGGCGTGCTCCAGGGAATGCCTCTGAACAGGTCCAGCGGCCGGCGGAGCCCGAGGAGGTAGTAGCCACCATCCGTCGCCGGACCTATTACGGCTTCATGCGTATCGAGCAGCTCCAGCGACCGCTCCAATAACCTGGTGGTAAGTCCGGGTAGATCCGAGCCGACTACCACGACCTTTCGGAATCCCTCGTCGAATGCGGGCAGGAATGCCCGTTCCATGCGCCCGCCCAGATCTCCTTCGCCCTGCGCGCGGTAATCACCGCCTGTACCAAGCCACTCCTCCACATCATCTCGCCGGTCCGGCGGCGTGAAGCAGATCCTTATACGGGCCTCCTCGCCCAGGGCCGCGACGGTCGCCACTACATGCTCGGCCATACGGCGATAGATGGCCAGAGCGCATTCCGCACCCACCTCGGCAGCCAACCTGGTCTTGACCTGCCCTGCCTGCGGCGCGCGGACGAAGACCAGCATCAGCGCGCGCTCGTTGCAGTCAATCACCCTAGCGTATTATGTGGCCGATGCGGCCCCAGCGGGCGGCGGTGAGAATGCGCGGGAATGGTCGCTCTATCTCACCGTTGATGGAGTAATAGATGAACATCGCCTTACCGCTTATGACGTCGCGGTTTATAAAGCCCATGTAGCGCGAGTCCAACGACTCGTCGCGGTTATCACCCAGCACCAGATACTTGCCTGCAGGAACTATAAGTGGACCCCAGGTGTCCCGGGTTGGTTGATACGTAGCCGAATCCACCGACGCGGGGAGCGCCGCGAAGTGCCAGTTATATCCGCCGAAGCCGTATCGCTGGAGCGGCTGGTCAGGTGTGTAGTTCGGCTCCACATACGGCTCCTCCAGCCGCTCACCGTTCCTGTAAACCACGCGGTCGATCATCTGGATCGTGTCGCCGGGCTCCCCGATAACGCGCTTCACTACGTCTATCACCGGATCGTTGTAGGTAGGATGAAAGACTACTACGTCCCCGTGCTGAGGTTCCCGAAACGCCGGCATATGTATGTCAGTCAGCGGTATGCGGGCTCCGTAGATGGCGTTGTTGGCCATGAGGTAGTCGCCCACGAGCAGGCTGTTCTCCATGCTCCCCGAAGGGATTGTGTAGGCCTGAATTACAAAGGTTCGTATGACGAGGAAGAGGATCAGGGCGATCCCTATCGATTTGATCCACTCCCAGACGCTGTTACCTCCGCCCGTGCCGGATTTCGCCCCCGACGCGCGCTTGCCTCTGTCTTCCGTGCCACTCGTTTTCCTACGTCGTGCTGTCGATGCCTTCACGCAGCCTCTCCTTCCAGATTCGCTATCGCCGGACCGGCCCACCCCAAAATATCGGGCCACCGGCCTGCGCCGGCAACAGCGAACGTACCCACGAGTGCCGAGCGGGGTCCGTTCACCGCCTGAGGCCGGAGTTGCGTCAAGCTCCGCAAGAGGTTACAAAACACTGACTCATTGTGTAAATTAATTTGACGTGTAAGATACGAACTGATTTTCATGGCGCGGCCCGGTTTGTGGAGGGGTACGGCCCGTCTGCCGATACTCGGACGCATACTCCTGCTTATAGGTGGTAATGGTAGAAAGGTCCTTCGCTGACGAGCGAGTCCCCGCGGCGCGGGTAACTGCCCGTTTCGGTGCTGGAAGCCGGGAATGGAACGACTGTTATATATCGCTCGACGATCGTTCTGGCGACGTATTCATCTGGGAACGGCAGGATTCGCGCGAAGCGGTCGCGCAGGTGCCCGTAATAGCGGTTCGCATCGATTGGGAGGCCGTGGACTGAAGGAGCGATATTCTTCAGGTCCGTACTTTGACAGTCTTGATATTCACGAACTCTCTGATGCCGAATATCCCAAGCTCCCGGCCGTAGCCCGACCTTTTAACGCCCCCAAACGGCAAGCGCGGATCGGACGAGACCATGGCGTTGATGAAGACCTGGCCTGCGTCGAGATCGCGGATGAAGCGCTCCTGTTCAGCCGGGTCGCTCGTCCACGCGCTGCTACCGAGTCCGAAGCTGGTGTCATTCGCAAGACGTATGGCTTCATCGATGCCGCGGACGCGGAACAATGAGGCCACCGGTCCGAAGATTTCCTCCTCGTACGCTGGCGACCCTGGTCCGACATCGGCCAGGACAGTCGGAGGGTAGAAGTATCCTGCGCCCTCCTCCGGCACTCCTCCAGTTAGTAGTCGTGCACCCGCCGCGATCGACGCTGTCACCTGCTTGTGCACACCCTCCCTGATCTCTGCGGTAGCCAGAGGGCCTATATCGGTGCGTTCGTCCATGGGATCACCCACGACGAGCGAGCTCATGAGGTCGACGAGCCGCCGCTCGAATTCGTCGTACACCTCATCGGCGACGATAAAGCGCTTGGCAGCGATGCATGATTGACCGTTGTTGACTGTACGTGCCTTCACGGCGATGGACACCGCGGCATCGAGGTCCGCGCTGGGCATTACGATGAAGGGATCGCTCCCACCCAGCTCCAGCACGGTCTTCTTGATCTCGCTGCCGGCCTTACCTGCCACGGCGCTGCCGGCCGCCTCGCTCCCGGTCAAAGTGGCCGCACTGACCCGCGGATCCTCGAGAACCCCTGCAACCTGCTCCGTATCCAGGAGGAGGGTCTGGAACACACCCTCGGCGAATCCAGCGCGTGCGAAAATATCCTCGATGGCCAGCGCACAACCCGGCACATTCGAAGCGTGCTTGAGCAATCCTACGTTGCCCGCCATGAGCGCGGGGGCAGCGAATCGGAAGACCTGCCAGAACGGGTAGTTCCAGGGCATTACCGCGAGCACCGGCCCGAGCGGCTGGTATGCGACGAAACTGCGATCGCTGCCAGTTGCCACCTCCTCGTTCGCCAGAAAGCGATCTGCGTGCTCGGCATAGTAGCGACAAACCAGCGCGCATTTCTCCACCTCCGCGATCGCGGAGGCCAGCGGCTTCCCCATCTCCGAAGTCATCAGGATCCCGAAATCCCGCTTCTCGCGCTCGAGAATCTCGGCGGCCCGCGTCATGAATTCTGCCCGCTCGGCGAAGCTGGAGGCCCTCTGCCTGGCGAATGCAGATTCAGCGAGCGATAGCCGTTGCTCCAGCTCCGCCGCGTTCAACGCCTCGTATTCGAGTCCCTTCTCGCTCGTAGTCGGGTTCGTGCTCTGGATGGGCATTCTCGTGTTCAGGTTTCGGCGAGCTCAGTGAGCACGCGAACGGCGACTGCACAACCGGCGAGAGGCACCGGATCGTCGGCGTGCAGTTCTTCGAGGACCTCGCGATAGATCTGCACCTCATGAGTGCGGGTATTTACGAACTGGTCGAGGCACTCCTGGATGGCCGGGATATCTACCTGACAGGTGAGCAGAGTACGCGCTATGGAGCGATGCGCGCGGCCGACATCGGCCATAAGCGTCTGCGCGAGTCGCTTCTCCCAGGGGTCGTCACCCGCAGCACCCCTGAGTGTCTGCTGGAGGGCCGCGCATCCAAGCTGCTCGGAAACTATATAGTAGGCGCGTGCGGTTTCCACCGCGTCTGTTTCGGCCTCCCTGGCTATGCGCAGAATGTCCAGCAGCTCGGGGAGGAAGCGAAGCGTGATCATGCGAGCGGCGAGCTTATCATCCAGACCAAGCTCCTTGAGCTCCTGCATTCGGTCCATAAACAGCTCGCGGTCCTCGCCAGCCACGAGGTGCGTGAAGTCGGCACGCAGCCGGGTAAGCCCTTCGAGATGCTCCTCGATCATCGCGGCTGTTGGGGCAGCGGTCGAGAGGTTAGCGAGTGCCCAGCGCGTGGTGCGCTCGAGGACGCGGGCAAGGCCGAAGAGCCAGCGGTAGATGCTGGCTGCCGGGTATTCGCCCTCGAGTCGCGCGAGGTCCGCCCGGATCTCGGCTGCCCCGGATATCTGGCTCGCGACGTACCAGGCGTGAATGACCGATGTAAGGTCGCGCCCGGTGTCGCGGACCAGGCGATGGAGGAAAGATGAGCCCATCAGATCCACGAGCTCGTTAACGAGTTCGGTGCTGATGATTTCGCGACGCAGCCTATGCGCCTGCAGCCGGTCCGCGCCGGCCGCTCGCACGGCTTCCCGGGGGAAATACCCTGTCAGGAAGTTCGCTGTGGCCGGATCGTCGGGCAGTGGTGAGTCGAGTAGATGCGCCTTGGCCTGGAGCTTCGCGTAGGCGAGAAGAACGCAGAGGGTCGGACGCGTGAGACCGAGGCCGTCGCGCGCACGATCGTGGATCGCGTCGCTACTGGGTATGCCCTCGGCGCCTCGCTCGAGCAGCTTGTCGCGCTCGAAGGCGGATATTAGCGCGGTGAAATCCCCGAGCGCTTCTCGGCTCCGCGCTTCGTCGAGCGAGACGGCGAGCGACTGACCTATATTATTGCGCAGAACGAGCGTCGAGACCTCATTAGTCATCGCCCCGAGAAGTTCGTTGCGTGCGTCCAGATCCATCCCACCAGCTGACACTATCGGGTTCAACAGGATCTTCAGGTTTACTTCGTGGTCGGACATATCCACGCCCGCTGAGTTGTCGAGGGCGTCAGTGTTGATCCGGCCGCCAGCGAGCGCATAAGCTATGCGGGCGCGCTGGGTGAATCCGAGGTTGCCACCCTCCCCAACCACCTTGCAGCGAAGGTCTCCAGCATTGATCCGGACCGGGTCGTTGGCGGTGTTCCCCGCATCCGCGTTGGTCTCTTCGCGCTCCTTGACATAAGTGCCGATCCCTCCATTCCAGAGGAGCTCGACGGGTGCAGCGAGGACTGCGCGAATGAGCGCCTCTCCATCCAACCGTTCCACCGACTCGGCTATGCCAAGTGCCGCCTTGGCCTCAGGGGTGAGATCCACCTCCTTCGAAGCCCGCGGCACTATCATGGCGCCTTCCGAAAGCTTCGATCTGTCGTAGTCGTCCCAGCTGGATCGTGGGAGCTTGAAAAGCCGCTCGCGTTCGGCAAATGAGGTCGCAGGATCGGGATCGGGATCGATGAAGACGTCCCGGTGATCGAACGCCGCAACCAGGCGGATCTGCCGCGATAGGAGCATGCCGTTGCCGAACACATCGCCGCTCATGTCGCCAATCCCGACAACCGTGAACGGCTCGGCCTGTATGTCCTTGCCCATCTCGCGGAAGTGGCGGCGCACGCACTCCCAGGCACCGCGCGCGGTAATCCCCTGCTTCTTATGGTCGTAACCGTGCGAGCCGCCGGACGCGAACGCATCGCCCATCCAGAAGCCGTACTCTTCCGATAGCGCGTTCGCTACGTCGGACAGGTGCGCGGTACCCTTGTCAGCGGCCACCACCAGATAAGGGTCGTCTTCGTCGTAGCGTACCACACCATGCGGTGGTACGATCTCGCCGTCCACCAGGTTGTCCGTCAGGTCCAGCATCCCACGGATCAGGGTCTGATACTGCTCCGCGACTTCGGCACCCATTTCCTCACGATCCGCAAAAGCGCGCTTGGTGATGAACCCACCCTTCGAACCGGCCGGTACTATGACCGCGTTCTTCACTATCTGTGTCTGCACCAGCCCCAGAACTTCGGTACGGAAGTCGTCAGGCCGATCCGACCAGCGGATACCACCGCGGGAAACAGGCGCCCCGCGCAGGTGAATTCCCTCCATCCGTGATGAAAAGACGAAGATCTCGAAGAGCAGGCGCGTGCGGCGGAGCTCGTCTACGTCCGCGCAACGGATCTTGAGGGAGATGTAGGGCACACCACCGCTCCTACGGGTGGGATCCGCTCCACCATTCTGGAAGTAATTGGTGCGGGTCGTGGCGTCCACGATTCGCACAATGGCACGCAGTGCACGGTCGTCAGCGAGCGTGTCCACTGCATCCAGTGCACCAAAGAGCGCGCCGCGCAGGGCGTCCACGCCGCGCGTAGCGACGCCGCTGGTGGCACCGTTCAGGCCATCAGGATCGAACCGCGCGCGGAAGTACTCCACGAGAAGTCTGGAAGCATCGGGGTGTCTGGCCAGCGCGCGAGCCGGGCCGTACCTGGTAGGAACGGCTCCGATCTGGAAAGCGTAGTTGGCGTACGTCCGCAGGACGTCCACCTCGCGCCAGCGCATGCCGGCGCGAAGGACCAGAGCATTAAAAGGATCGTTCGGCGTGTCGCCCGCCCGGACAGCGAGGAGCGCCTCCTCGAGCGCATCGGCCCGCTCCAGCGGAAGCGATCCACCTTCCGGATTTTGCACCGCAAAGGCATAGATCATTATCGCGGGCAGGTCGGGGCTGGTGACGGTGAACGGCGTCACCTCGACCACCCGAACGCCGGCGTTTTCCAGGATCGGCATGAAGTCCGAGAGGACGAGCCGCTCGTCTCGCAGGTACAGCTTCAGTACCGTCACTCCGCTGAAATCCTCCGCTCGCCCGCGCCCGCGCGGCTCCCCGAGCGAGATGGAAACACGCTGTTCTTCGCTCCGCATTCGCTCGATCTGCTCCACATCGCGGACCGCTACTTCGGGCAGGGTCGCCGCACGATACTCATCACTGAAAGCCGGCCCGTACAGATCCGTGAGTCGCTGCGCTTCAGCAGCGCCGTGAGCCTTACCGAGATCGTCCTGGAGGCGATCCTCCCACGACCTTATGATCTGGTGGATGTCGCGCTCGACTTCGGCTGGCGTCACGCGCTCCACGGAATCGGCCGGCGCGGACAGGTAGAAGTGCAGGCGTGCCTGATCCCCCGCGCTCATCGCCAGGTGATAGTTGAGCGTCGTTCCGTTCAGTCGCCGGGTAAGTGCGTCCTGAATCCGGTGGCGTACGTCGCCGCTGAACTTTCCACGCGGCAATATCACCATCACGCTCACGCCGCGACCCAGCGGATCGGGCCTGAACGTTACACTCACCTGATCGGCGAAGAGCAGGTTGAGGACAGTTTCGACCTCCCGCTCCATCTCGTGCGTCGATGCCTGGAAGAGATCTTCCTTGGGCATGGAGTTGAAGATGGTGATGATCTCTTTGTAATCGTGCGATCCTGGAGGCGCTCCCGATGCCTCGAGTATTCCCTCCAGCTTTCGGCGCAGGATGGGGATGGCGTCGGCCGGCTCGGCGTAGGCCTTCGACGTGAAGAGTCCTAGAAAGCGACGCTCGCCGACCACGCGACCTTCGGCGTCCAGTTTCTTGATGCCTATATAATCCATCCGTGCACGGCGATGTACCGTGGACTCCGCGTTGGTTTTGCTTACTATGAGGACTGGTCCCCCCACTATCCTGCGGCGAAGCTCCTCCGGTACTTCGGAGAGGCGCACCCCTCCGGCGTACGTCGACATCTCCTCCTGCGAGAGGATCCCGAGGCCGGAATCCGGCTCCACGCGCAGGTAACGCTCACCGTCCACTTCTTCTATGTCGTACGTGCGCGAGCCGAGGAAAACGAAGTTGTCCTCCTCCAGCCACCTCAGAAATTCGTCGGTCTCTTCCAACTCCTGCGCGCGGTCCGGGAAGCGTTGCGCATTCTTCCGAACCCGATCCATAGTCTCGTGCAGCGCCGAGATCATTGCCTTGAAATCGCTCGTCGAGGAGACGACGTCCGCCAAACGGCGCTCGATCTCAGATTGGATCGCCCGCTGCCGCTCCGGGTCGTCGATCTTGGAGATCTCACAGTGGATTAGCGCTTCCAGGTTGCCGCCGCTCGGCTCCCCTATCTCTACTATGCGACCGCTTTCGTCGCGCTGAACCCTCAGAACTGGGTAGATATAGTGCTGGATTGCGATATTCTCCGCACTCAGATATTCCCGGATCGTGTCCACAATGAATGGCCGGTCACCTACCTCGGCACGGATAAGCGTTACCGGTGCTTCCCAGCCCTCCTCCTCAGGATTCTGTACCTGAACGTTTACCAGCTCAGGGCGAGACTCCTGGAGGAACCGGAACGCACCTATCGTGAGCGCGCCGAGCTCCTCGATCTGCCGCTCCTTCAACAGCTGGCGCGGCACTTTCGCGAAGAACAATCGCGCGAACTGACAGAGCAGGGCGGAGTCCTCCTCCTGGGTGCGTGCAAGCAAATCGCAAAGGTCATCCACGCTCGCCTCGTTGGCGGAAATCGTGGAGGCCGCGGACGTATCGGTTGACGTGCTCATCTCAGGATCAGGGAGAGAGTTACGGGAAAATGGATGTTTTCGGCAAACGCGCTGAATATAGCCCTTTATCCATGGATAGATAGTCCATATCGGATCTTCAGCGCCAGCGGAACAAACGTAGTGCTATGCCGAAGCTCAGTACGCTCCAGCCCATCAGGATCAGCAGGTCCGGAGTCGCCGCCGATAGGGCGAGACCATCGTTGTAAATCGTGCGCATGGCGTCGTTGAGCGCCGTTAGCGGCAGCAGTTGAATAAAAGGCTGAATGGGATCGGGGAATCGGTTGGACGAGAAGAAAACACCCGAGAAAATAAACATCGGGAGCATCACCACGTTCATGATCCCACTTACACCCTCGATGGTACGCGCGCGCGACGAAGCGAGGAGGCCGATGCCCGCGAATGTCATGGCGCCGAGCAGGATAACCAGAGTGAGGGCGAGCAAAGAACCTTCGACGCGGACACCGAATATCGCCCACGCGAAAAGCAGGATGGGCGGGACCTCGAGGAGCAGGAAGACGAGCCTGGCGAGCACCTGCGCGAGCAGAAAATCGCTGCGGCGCATGGGGGTGGCTACGAGTCGCTTGAGCTGCTTCTTGGATCGCATGGTGACTATGCCGAAACCGATCCCCCATAACCCCGTGCTCATAAGATTGAGACCTATTAGGCCGGGGATGACCCAATCGATATAGCGGGAGCCAGGTTGTCGCTCCTCGACTTGGGCCACCGGCACTGGCCGGGTCCCACCGGCCGCCGACTGAATGGCCGCGTCCACGACCAGGCGGGCCGTGCGGCTCTCGGGCCTCGTCGGGTCATAGCGGTACACCACCGTATCGCCGCCGGTGAGCACGAGAGAGACCTCGCCCTTGCGGAGGGCGCGCGCGGCGTCAGCGGGCGGGAGCACAACCGCGTCTACGTTGCCGCTGGCGTCCAACGCAGGCAGCAGCTTCTCCACCGCGCTGCCTTGCTCGATGGCGACCGGCACCGGTTGCGCCGGCTCCTCGCGAAAGGCCAGGCCGAGGCCGAGCGCCATCAGGATCGGGAACGCGAAAGTCCAGAAGAGGGCTTCAGGCTCGCGCAGAAAGTCGCGGATGCGTGTGAGGGTGAGTTCGCGAAGGGCAGTCACGGCCAGAATTGGAGAGGGTGTCGGAGGCTATTGGTCGCGAAGCTGCCGGCCGGTTCGGGCGAGAAACACGTCGTCCAGCGTGACATTGTGTGTATTGAGAGCGGTAAGCTCTCCTCCTCTTCCCTGGATGAGCTGAAGAATCGCGGGTATTGTCCTGTGCGGCTCGCGGGTGGTTACCCGATGCGCACCATCCAGCTCGACCACCCTCGTAACACCCGCGAGCTCGGTGAGGACTTCGTCGGGCAGCGTGACGTTGCTTTCGAACTCCACCACATGATCGCCACCCAATGACGCTATGAGCTCTCGCGGCGTACCCTGCACCAGGAGCTCGCCGTGATCCATAATCGCGATGCGGTCCGACAGTACTTCCGCTTCGTCCATGAAATGAGTAGTAAGCAGAATGGTGCCTCCCGCCGCCCTGAACTCCTCACAAAGCGTCCAGAGCTGTCGCCGTGACTGCGGGTCCAGCCCGGTCGTGGGCTCGTCCAGAAAGAGGATGTCAGGGTCACCAGCCAGCGCGCAGACGAGCGACAGACGCTGTCGCTGGCCGCCTGAAAGGTTGCGGACCTGGGTGTCACGCTTTTCACCGAGCTGTACACGGGCGATGAGGGCATCCACCGTCGGCCCGGTCGGGTAGAATGATCGGAATAGCCGAACCATCTCCTCTACTGTCTGCCGCTCGGAGAGCTCGGTTTCCTGCAGCTGTATCCCCAGGCGCGGTCGCAGCGCCACCGCGTCGTGAGACCATGAAAGACCCAGAACCTCGACCACCCCGCCGTCAGCATCCTGGAGCCCCTCGAGGATTTCGATGGTCGTCGTCTTGCCCGCTCCGTTCGGACCCAGCAGCCCGAAACATTCGCCACGACGAACCTCCAGATCCAGCGAATGAACCGCGATGGTGGTTCCAAAACGTTTGTGAAGTCCGCGACACCGAATGGCGACAGCCGCCACTTCGGAGCCGGTCATGGCCGCCGAACTTTCAACCGGCCCCTCGAACTTCGCCGCGGCTTGCTCGTGGAACAAAGCAAAACTTCGCGGCACCGAATCGAGGTACCACAAAGACTTTTCACGATTTCGGGTTCCATGCGGTTATCCACATTTTTACGGACTTTCCCACCGAAAATGGGTGAGTTATCCACCGTTAAGGCAGTTTCCTACAATGATTTGGTGATTTATGGCGCGATTCGTAATCATCCGGACTCCGCGCGAATCACTACTTCGATAGCAGAATCGAACTGGTCGACCTCCTGCTGACTGCCGTCGGTCCACCTGATCTCGGCGTAGAGCGCGAACGATTCGACAACGGTTCCGGCCCGCCCATCCGAGTGCCTGACGGAGTCGGATGTCCTGAAGAAGTGTCGTGATTCCAGCTGCATTCTCACTCGCTGCTCGGTCGGTCGATTCCAGTAAGATTTTATGTATGTTGGCTATTCAAGCGGCTCCGGGAAAGGGCCACGATGAGGCAATGGCGCGAGGGAGCGAAATCTGGTATTCTGGACAGGCACGAACCCCCGATCTTTTCCTCCCGGATATTTCAGGTGATGAGCGAGACGAAGTCGGAATCGATAAGGACCGCTCCGTTGTATGAGACGGAGCGTATGAAGATAAATCTTCTGGGTGACGGTGACGAATCGGTGCTGCAGCGCGTATTCACGGAAGCTGGCGATTACTTTCTGTCCATCACGGGGCGGGCCGAACCCGATCCCGACGCGGCCGAACGCGAGATCCGGGCGTGCTCGAGTACGCCCGGTCGGGCGATAGCGCTGCTTTCGGACGTGGGGACCGACGAAGCTGTAGGAGCGATCGGCTGGTGGCGCGGCAGTCCCGAGCCGAATCTTGCGCTGCTCGGGATGATACTGATAATTCCGACCGCGCGGGCCGAAGGTCGCGCCCATGAGGCGATCGAGGGTCTGGAGGGTTGGCTGGCGGAGCAGGGGATAACAGGGATCCGGTCCGCCGCCGGCGCTGGCGACACGCGCGCCCATACTTTTCTCACGTCGCTTGGATTCGCGCCGCTGGATGAACGGAAGCACGTTTCTCTCGATCGTGGCAGGATGATGATTGCGCTCTTCGAGAAGTCGTTCTGATGGACACGGAGCCGGAAAACGAGCGGCTGCGGGAGCTCGCCGAGGATAACGCACGCCTGTACGAGGAGGCCCGCAAAGCTATGCGAGCGCGCGAGCGCGTTCTGGCGATTGTATCGCATGATCTCCGTAATTCCCTTGCGACGGTGCTGCTGAATTCGAGCGCGATTCTGGAAACAGTGCAGGTGGACGATCAGAATTCGGCGCAGCGTGATCAGCTGGAGTGGATAGCCCGGTCTGCGGAGCAGATGGACCGCCTGATAAGAGACCTTCTGGACCTGAGCTCGATCGAGGCCGGGCGGCTTTCCGTTGAACCACGGCCGTGCGACACGGCGCTGATAGTACGGGACGCGGTGAACCTGCAGAGCGCGCTGGCAGCCGAAAGCGGCATCCGGCTGGAGCGGGAGATCTCGGCCTCGGTCGGAGCGGTGATGGCTGATCACGAACGAATACTCCAGGTCCTGGCGAACCTGCTTGGGAACGCAATAAAATTCACCACTCCCGGGGGAGTGGTCAAAGTTCGCGCGGACGCTTGTAGCGGGAGCATTCGATTCCAGGTGAGTGACTCCGGAATCGGTATCGCCGCCGAGAACCTCTCGTCCATATTCGAGCTGTACTGGCAGGCGGACAGGAGCCGGCGAAGGGGCGCGGGCCTGGGTCTGCCGATCGCGCGGGCGATAGTCGAGTCGCACGATGGTAGAATCTGGGTGGACTCCGAGCCAGGGGTGGGTAGCACTTTCTCATTCACACTACCGATGGCCCGGGTGTGACCGGTAGCCTGGAACTCAGGGCGATAGTGGCGGCCGTCATAGAGGCTGCCGATCCGCGCCCGTGCGTTCGTGCTGCTCTTGATCTGGTTGGTGATGAGCTCAAAGCGGGTAATTTCCGTTTTCGGCTGGCAGGAGACTCCAGCATTATACTGATTGCGGCTGGAAAGGCAGCGTACCCGATGACGCTCGGCGCTCTCGACGTGCTCGGTGAGCGTGTCAGGGGCGGAATTGTAACCACCAAGGACGGCCACTCCTCGCCCGACCTCCCGTCTTCGTTGGACATCTGGGAAGCGGGTCATCCTGCCCCTGACGCGCGCTCACTCGCCGCGGCCGCGGAGACGTTGCGGATCGCGCGGGCCGCGCGCGAGGACGATCTCGTTCTGTGCCTGCTCTCCGGCGGCGCGTCCGCGCTCTGGGCGGCTCCGCCGGTCGGGGTTTCGCTTGGAGACCTCCAGAGAATAACCGCCAGTCTGCTGCGTTCCGCCACACCCATAGAGGAGCTAAACACCGTACGAAAGCATCTTTCCGTAATCTCCGGCGGGCGGTTGGCACGGGCAGTCGCACCGGCACAAATAGTTATGCTGGCAGTTTCCGATGTCGTGGGCTCGGCTCCGGACGTGATAGCGTCGGGGCCAACCGTGCCCGACCCCACCACATTCGCTGAGGCAATCGAGATCCTGGAGCGACGAGGAATAGCCGTGGGCCCAGCCGTGCGGCGCTACCTCGAAGCTGGGGCGCGCGGAGAAGTGCCGGAGACCCCCGAGCCGGGCGAGATCGACGAGCCGCGAGTCTGCGTGATCATGGATAACGAGAGTGCTCTGGATAGCGCGGCGCGGTCTGCTCGGGAATTTGGTTATGCAGTGGAGATAGTTGACGACAGGCTCGCGGGCGAGGCGCGGGAGGTCGCCCGCGAAATCGTGGCCCGAGCCCGCGCGGCGCTGGCGAGCGGTTCACGCGTTGCGCTCATATGGGGAGGCGAGACGACGGTCACCGTTACGGGCGATGGCCGCGGTGGTCGCAATCAGGAGGCAGCACTGGCGGCCGCAATAGAGATGGAGGGAACGCCGGGGATCACCATCGGTGCGTTCGGAACGGATGGTACCGACGGACCCACTAACGCGGCCGGCGGGATCGTGGACGGAGAGACTGCAAGCCGGGGACGTGCGGCAGGCCTGGACCCGCAGAATCATCTCGATCGCAATGACTCGTACGCCTTCCTGCATGCATCCGGTGACCTGCTGATAACAGGGCCTACGCGGACCAATGTGAACGACGTTATAGTAGCGCTGGTCGGCGCACGTGCCTGACTGTCAGGGAAGCTGCGCGGCGAGGAGCTCCAGCACCGCGTCCGGGTTGTCAGTGTTGAGCCAGTGCCCGCCTTCGACCTCATGGAGATGGAATGCCGCTCCCTTTTCTGCCGCGGCCTCCATTCGTTCGATGTCGTCTTCCGTGATAGCGTTCGATCTGGTGGCCTTCACCACATGAACAGCCACGCCTTCGGGGGGATCTTCCAGCACATCCCATAAATCGGTTCGGAAGTAATCCTCCAGCATCTCCTCAATGCCATCGAAGTCGAGCCGCCATCGGTACTTCCCGTCGGACGGTTCGAGGTTCATGGCCATCCATTGACCTACTGCCTTCTGGTAGCCTCGTTCCTCCAGACCCGCCACAGCCTCCTTCCGCGAGGGGAACTCAGCGGGCATGGACCTCACCGCTTCGATCATCTCCCAGGCACTCCCCGACGGCTCCCTAACAGAGACTGTCGAGTCCACTACCCACACCTGCTTCAGCTCGTCGCCGTGCTCCCTGGCGTACATCAAGGCCACCTTCCCGCCAAACGAATGACCGAGCACAGTTGCGGCATGAAAATCCAGTCGCCGCACCAGCTCGTTCACATCGCCCGCGGCCGCTTCCAGAGTGTGAGGCCCGGTAAAATCCTGCGAATCGCCATGGAGTCTGAGGTCCACGAGTAGCACCCCCCATTCCGGGCGCGCCTCCACCAGCCTGCGCGCTATACTTCCCCAGTTTCGGCCCGCACCATAGATCCCGTGAAGTACGAGGAGCCAGAGCTTCGGCTCATCCTCGCCCGCTGTCACCCGTGTGTGGTTCAGGAGCGGCGCGCTGGCCTTCTCTGTATCGGTCATGATCTTCCCTTAAAGGTTCTGGGCTCTGATGGCGCAATTCTAATCTCCTGCTCCCGCGGATGCGAGTCTCTTGGAGCGTCGAGGTCCCTCTCGTGTTCGGTCATACGGGGGTCGCGCGCGCGGAAATAACGGATCGTCTCAATCCCGAGTGCGCAGAATGTTGCCCAGGTGAAGCCCACCAGGTAGCCGCCGATCACATCCGAGGGGTAGTGAACCCCCAAGTAGACCCGGGAAATACCGATCATGATTATCACAACGCCGGCGAAGGAATATGTCATGATCCGCAACCTCCTGGTCGACTCGAGGCGCGCGATCAGGTATGCCAGGGTCGTGTACACGACCATTGCCGAGGTCGAATGGCCCGACGGAAATGACGACATACCCGCGTACGGCGTCAGCCATTCGAACAGGTCAGGACGCGGCCGATCGAAGGTCATCTTCAGCAATGAACTTAGAAGATTTCCCCCGAGCACCGCGACCCAGAGGAGGAGCACCGAGTAGCGATGCCGTGTCACCCAGAGGAAGGCGCTTGAGACTAGAACCGTCATCCACACGACAACTGCTCCCCCGAGCGTCGTCACCTCCAACGCGACTATGTCGAGGGTCGGGGTGGAGCGAGCATTCAGCCACACCATCAGAGCTCTATCGAGCTGCCGGGTCTCCCCCTCCATCACCGCGTCCGCCAGAAAGGCGAATAGCCATAGGCCGCCAACCGTAAAAATGATGCCCAGGACGAGGAATACTCCGATGGCACCGTAGAAGCCCTTTATGTGTGCTCCGAGCCACCGGAGCAGGGGGAGAAGGGAATCGCGCAGCGCAAGCACCGCGCGTGAGGGTGCGCCCGTTCTTCGATCCTCGGCTCCACGTGAGTCGTCATCCATAGGCACCGCCCGATGCGCAGAATCCGTACCCCGCCGCCTTGCGCATCCAGTATCGAACTGGCTACGCTCCGGCCATGATCACACTCCAGGAGGTCGCCAAAGACTTCGCCGGCCCTATCGCCAGGATGCGTGGTAGACCCGTTCGCGCTCTCGATTCGGTGAGCCTGCAGATGGCGGCTGGCAGCGCGCTCGGGGTGGCTGGGCCCAATGGCGCAGGTAAGAGCACTCTGATTCGCCTGTTGCTGGGTTACCTGCGGCCGACCGCCGGGCTGGTCAGGATCGATGATCTCGCGCCGCGCCAGTATGCGGAGCGTAGCGGTGTCGGTTATGTGCCGGAGCGCATCGAGATCCCGCCGCGCTGGAGTGTTCTGCATGCGCTCAACGCATACGCTGCGCTCGGTGAGGTAGAGGAGCCCCATGACCGAGCCGAGCTGCTCATGGGAAGATTAGGGCTGGAGAGCCTGGCACATCGCCGGGTGAGCGCACTTTCTAAGGGCAACCTGCAGCGCCTGGCGATCGCTCAGGCGCTCCTCGGGCAGCGCAAGTTGCTTATTCTGGACGAGCCGACCGACGGCATAGACCCCGAGTGGACAGCGCGTATCCGCGATATTCTATCCGCATGGCGGGCGGAAGACCCCGAACGAGTGCTGATCTTCGCGTCGCACAACCTGGATGAGGTGGAGCGGGTGTGTGATCGCGTAGCAGTGCTCTCCGACGGTCGGATAAGAGAGATGATCGAGCTCACGGGCGACTCAGCTGATCTCAAGACGTATCGACTTGAAGTGGAGGGTGATCTGGATCGTGTTGAACCGCTCGTAAAGGATGTGTTTCCCGGCGCAGCTGCAGTGGAGGCCGGTTGGCCGACGTTCGTCCTGCCGGTCACCGACCTGAGTGAGCTCAACCACGGGCTCGCGGAACTGCTGACGCGAGGGATCGTCGTCCGCTCGCTGGCTCCGGAGCACGCGTCGCTGGAGAGCAGGTTCATGCGGTCGCTCACCCCGGAAGTGGAGTTAGGGAAGTGATCCCCATCTTCCTGCGCGATCTTGCGCTGCGCCTGGTTCTCGTGGTTCTCGCGGGAATCATGTTCTACCTGCTGGAGCCTGCCTTCCATTACCACGGGCCGGTGGCCGCCGACCTGAGCGCACAGCTGAGTGCAGGCGGCATCGCGGCCACTCTCGCCAATCTTGCCGGGCTATCAATGTTGATCCTGCTGGCGGGATTCATCTCCACCGACAGGAGGCGAGGGTATTACCGCATCTACTTCTCGCATCCAACCCGTCCGCTGGTATTCTACGGAGTCCGCTGGCTCCTCGCCCTCGCGCTGGCTATGGGTGCGGCGGCAATATTCCTTGTGCTGGGGCAGTTCGCCGCGTGGGGCGAGTTTCGCGGCGGGCTCGGCGGGCTGTGGCTGGCGCTGCTTTCCGCGCTCGCCTATGGCGGACTCATCGCATTTCTCTCGGCGGCTTTACCCCGGGCGGATGGCTGGGTGGCCGTACTTATCTTCCTGTTCACCTATTTCTGGCTGCAGGCCATATCGCTCGGCGCGACGCCTCTCACGGCACCGATTCGCCAGATCCTCAACTTCATACTGCCGCCCCAGACAGCTCTCCAGGACATATATATCGCCGTGATCGGAAGCGGTACGGCATGGGGAGCGGCGGCGTTCGTTTTCGGCTACAGCGTATTCTGGCTCGTAGTGGCAGCGCTCCTGCTCAGACTTCGCGAGTGGCCGTAATGTTGACGACGACCGTTATAAGCAAGATGTTGTGAGCTGATAATCGCCTACCGCCCGGAGATCATAAAACCATGG
>DASSKB010000220.1:0-10285 GCA_035690925.1 Longimicrobiaceae bacterium | reverse complement strand
CATGGTATTCAGATGCCCAGCGGGGTGACGGGGTGACGGGGTGACGGGGTGACGGGGGGCGGGGGCAGGGGAAGAGGGACCTCCAGCTATGCCGTGAGGTACGAGTATGTGTTAACTTCGCGCAGCTGATAGCTGATAGCTGATAGCTGATAGCTGATAGCTCTTTCCCGACTCCATTGAAGCCGCCTTTGCACCATCCGTATTTGATGCTTCCCGGATCGCCGTTTCCGTCTGAGCGCGGGGATCGGCGGTGGGGGCGGGTGTTTCGGATTTCGCTGGGGGTGGCGGTTCTGGTGCACCTGGCGATCCTGTTCATGTTCCGCACCGAGCTCATCCCGACCTCACCATTTGCGGCGGCCGGTCCGGACCGGGGTGATACACGGGCTGCGGCGGGCGGCGGATCGGGGATGCAGGTGGTCAATATTCGCGTGCAGGAGGATGATCCTGCCGCGGTTATCCCTGTACCCATCCCGGTTCCCATCCCGACTCCGGTAGTGGAAGCCCCCGAGGTCGAACCCGAGCCGGTCCGCGAACCAACGCCCGACGTGGCTGTCTCTGCGCCCGGGACGGGCGATCCGGGCACTGGCGGCGATTCGGGAACAGCGGCAGACTCAGGAACAGCGACCGGAACGGGAGCGGGCGGCGGCGGAACGGAAGAGGCGGGAAGCTCGGGAATAGCACCTCCCCGACCACGCGGAATGATACTCCCCCCGCGCGACCCACCCGCATCGGCTCGCGGTCTGGAGATCACCGTATGGGTCTACGTGAATGCCCAGGGCCGCGTAGTGGAAGACGCCACGCGCCTGGAACCACCGACCTCGGACTCGGACTATAACGAGAGGTTGAAGGAGAGCGCCGCCGAATGGATATTCGAACCCGCACGCGAGAACGGGAAAGCGGTGGCGGCGTGGTATCCGTATGAGATAATTCTGTAGGGGCACCCCTTGTGGGTGCCCTGGCAGGGCAGGCACAAGGCCTGCCCCTACACCTCGCACTACCTTCCAAAATGAATCTTACGATAAATAATCTGTCGAAAAGGTACGCCAACGGAGTGCGGGCTTTGAATGATGTCTCTCTGACGATTCCGCTGGGGATGTTCGGGTTGTTGGGGCCGAATGGGGCGGGGAAGTCGACGCTCATGCGAACGCTTGCCACGCTGCAGGAGGCAGATGAGGGGAGCGTTTTTCTGGGGGATACGAATGTCCTTGCCGAGAAGGACGAGGTGCGCAGAACGCTAGGGTATCTGCCGCAGGAGTTCGGGGTGTATCCGAAGGTGTCTGCGGAGGACCTCCTGGACCATTTCGCTGTGCTGAAGGGGATTACTAAGAAGAAGGAGCGGCGCGAGATAGTCCGGGCACTGCTCGAGCAGACGAATCTGTACGACGTTAGGAAGAAGAAACTCGGCGGCTTCTCGGGCGGCATGCGTCAGCGATTCGGTATCGCTGTTGCGCTGCTGGGGAATCCGAAATTGATAATAGTCGACGAGCCGACAGCGGGGCTCGATCCGGCTGAACGCGTCCGCTTCCTCAATCTGCTGAGTGAACTGGGTGAGAACAGCATCGTCATCCTCTCGACCCATATCGTAGAGGACGTGAGCGAGCTGTGCAGTCGGATGGCGATCATCAATCGCGGCGAGATCCTGCTCGCGGCGGAGCCGCTCGCGGCGATAGCCGATCTGCGCGGCAGGATCTGGAAGAAGATCATCGATCGCGATGAGCTGCCGGCGCTGGAGGAGGCGCATACAGTCATCTCCACTAAACTGCTGGCGGGCCGCACGCTTATCCACGTGTACAGCGAATCACGGCCGGATGCTAGCTTCGAGCCGGTAGATACGAGTTTGGAAGACGTCTATTTCACCGCGATGGCCGGGGCGCACGCCGCGCCAGGCGTGGTGGTGACGGAGGCCGAGGCGGTTCCGTGAACGCGAACTTCTTGGAGACGGTTCGCTTCGAGATCCGCTACTATCTGCGGCGGATCTCCACGTACGTCTATTTCGGGATATTCTTCGCGCTATCGTTCCTGCTCGTCTGTGCGATTGGCGGTGCGTTCGACAGCGTCAGCCTGGCGATCGGCGGGAGCGGCGGAAACGTACACGTCAACTCGCCCTATGTGATCACCATGATCACCGGCGTGCTGAGCCTGTTCGGCGTCCTGGTCACAGCCGCGCTCCTGGGCAACGCTATCTTCCGGGATTTCGAAGCGGGTATCCACCCGCTGTTTTTCACATCCCCAATATCCCGCTTCTCCTATCTCGGCGGGCGGTTTGCGGGCGCGCTGATCGTGGACCTGATCATCTTCACGAGCATCCCGCTCGGACTGATGGCGGCCACCGTAGTACCGATACTGGACGCCGAGCGGTTCGGCCCGTTTCGGCTACTGGCTTACGTCCAGCCATACCTGCTCGTAGCGGTTCCCATAATAGTCTTCACGGGCGCGATCTTCTTCGGTCTGGCTGCCCTCACGCGGCAGATGCTGCCGAACTACGTGGGCGGTGTGCTCATGCTGATCGGCTACATGCTCGCCGGGAATCTGGCTTCCGACATCGAGAACGAGCAGCTCGCGGCCATCCTGGACCCGTTCGGGCTCAACGCCATCTCACTGGCGACGAAGTACTGGACACCGGTCGAGAAGAATATGCAGATGGTCGCGCTGGACGGCGTCGTTCTGTGGAACCGCCTGCTCTGGATGGCGGTCGCACTGGCGATATTCGGGATAGTGTACTCCCGCTTCAAGTTCTCGCACGTTGCTGGCGAGCGAAAGTCGACGAAAGCACGCGCCGCAGAAGCCGGTCCTCCCGCCGCCGCGTACGCCGCACCGCGCCGGCTGACCTTACCGCTGGTAAGCAGGCAGTTCGATCGCTCGGGTCACCTCGCGCAGTTCAGCTCGCTCACCTGGCGGTCGTTCCGGGGGATAGTCGCGAATCGGTACTTCTTCGCCATAGTCGGCGCCGGTCTCCTCTTCCTGATCTTCAGCGCGGGGCAGGTAGGCAAACTCTACGGCACCACGACGTGGCCGGTGACATATGCGGTGCTAGAAGTGCTCGGTGGCACGTTCGCGCTGTTCATGCTCATCATCATCACCTTCTACGCGGGCGAGCTGATCTGGCGTGAGCGCGACGTGCGGCTGAGTCAGGTGCAGGACGCCATGCCGATGCCCACCTGGGTGCCGTTCCTCGCGAAGCTGGCCGCACTCAGTATGGTCGTGGTGATACTGCAGGGCGCGATCCTTATCGCTGGCGTGATGACGCAGGCGGTGAAGGGTTACTTCAACTTCGAGATAGGCCTCTACATCAAGACGCTGTTCGGCCTCCAGCTCGTCGACTACCTCCTGCTGTGCGTGCTGGTGATGCTGATCCATGTGCTCGTGAACAACAAGTACATGGCTCACCTTATCGTCGTCCTCTACTTCATCTTCACAGCTTTCATGGGGCAGCTCGGCCTCGAGCACGGCCTCTATCAGTTCGGGTCGGATGCCGGTCGTACATACTCCGATATGAACGGATACGGCCCGTTCCTGGTGCCGTTCTTCTGGTTCAAGGCCTACTGGGCCGGCTGGGCGCTTATGCTGGCGGTGTTCACCAACCTGTTCTGGGTGCGCGGTGAGGAGACCGGTATGAACTGGCGCGTTCGCCTTGCCAGGCTGCGGCTGACGCGCCCCGCCCTCTCGATAGCCGGCCTCGCGATGCTGATGATCCTCGGCTTCGGCGGATTCGTATTCTACAATACCAACGTCCTTAACGAGTTCCGCACCGGTCAGGACATGGAGCAGGCCAGCGTGGAATACGAGCGGACCTACGAGCGCTTCGAGGGCATCCCCCAGCCACGCATAACCGGTGTGAATCTGCGGGTCGAGATCTACCCGGAGGAGCGGGATGTGACGGCGAGCGGCGTCTATCGCGTCCTGAACAAGACAGATGTGCCGATAGATTCGGTGCACATTCGCATCCCGTCGCAGGTGGAGATCCGCGATCTCTCATTGAGCCGGCCTTCGCGGATGGTACTGGACGACGAGGAGCACGGCTACCACATATTCGCACTTCAGGAACCGCTGATGCCGGGCGACTCGATGAGCATGACGTTCCAGCTGGCGTACATCACGGAAGGCTTTCCCAACCGGGTATCGCGGACCAGTGTGGTCGAGAACGGCACCTTCTTCAACAGCAGTTTGATGCCGAGCTTCGGGTACGATCCCAACCTGGAGCTGAGCGACGACGAGACCCGTCGGAAGTACGGCCTGGAGCCGAAGCCGCGCATGGCCGAGGTCGACGACCTGGAGGCTCGGCAGAACACCTACATATCGCAGGACGCTGACTGGATAGAGTTCGAAGCGACGGTCGGTACGAGCGCGGACCAGATCGCCATCGCACCTGGTTATCTGACTCGTGAGTGGCGGGAGGGCGACCGCCGGTATTTCCATTACGAGATGGACTCGCCCATCCTCAACTTCTACTCGTTCCTATCCGCGGACTACGCGGTGCGGCGCGACCAGTGGAACGATGTGGCGATAGAGATCTTCTATCACCCCGGTCACGAGTACAACCTGGACCGGATGATAGACGCGGTGAAGAAGTCGCTCGACTACTACACGGAGAACTTCGGGCCTTACCAGCACCGCCAGGTCCGGATCCTGGAGTTCCCGCGCTACGCCAGTTTCGCCCAATCCTTTCCGAACACCATCCCGTATTCGGAAGCTATCGGGTTCATAGCGCGCGTCGAGGGCGAGGACGACATCGACTATCCGTTCTACGTGACAGCGCACGAGGTCGCCCACCAGTGGTGGGCGCACCAGGTGATAGGTGGCAATGTGCAGGGGTCCACGCTTCTATCGGAGACGCTCTCGCAGTATTCCGCGCTTATGGTGATGGAGGAGGAGTACGGACCCGAACATATGAAGCGCTTCCTCAAGTACGAGCTGGATCGCTATCTGACCGGCCGCGCGTTCGAGCGGAAGCGGGAGATGCCTCTTCTGAAGGTGGAGAACCAGGGATACATCCACTACTCGAAGGGCTCTCTGGTGATGTACGCGCTCAAGGACTACATCGGCGAGGACAACCTCAACGCGGCGCTCCGGGCGTACCTCGAAGATGTTAAGTTTCAGGAGCCGCCGTACACGAACTCTTTGGAGCTCTACGGCTATCTGAAGGCTGCCACCCCGGACTCCCTACAGTCGATGCTGGCCGATCTGTTCGAGCACATCACCCTGTGGGATAACCGTGCTGTATCGGCCACCGCCCAGCCAACGGCCGACGGCCGCTACAGCGTCACCCTCACCATCCAGGCCGCGAAGGTGCGCGCGGACAGCATAGGCACCGAAACCGAAGTGCCGATGAACGACCCGATCGATATCGGCGTGTTCGCAGCACCCGAAGACGGCAGCGACCTGGGCGAGCCACTCTACCTGCAGAAGCATCGCATAACCTCCGGCGAGCAGCAGATAACCGTCATAGTAGATGAACAGCCCGCTAAAGCCGGCATCGACCCGTATCATAAGCTGATAGACAGGCATTCGGATGATAATGTTGTGGAGGTGGGCGCTGGAGGTGGGGAGTGAGCTATCAGCTATCAGCTATCAGCTATCAGCTTTACGGAGAGTCTGATAGCTTGCCGGGGCCGACGCCTGGAGCTGAGGCAGACATTCGGATGCCGGCGGCATCCGAAGCTGATAGCTGATAGCTGATAGCTCTATTCCCATGCACACCACCCTCCCCGATCACCCCAAAATTGCCATCGTCATGATGTCCGCGATCGGCGACGCTGTCCACGCGTTGCCGGTGGTGAACTCACTGCGCGCGGCGATGCCGGGTGCGCGGATCACGTGGATACTTCAGCCGGGTCCGTACGCGCTGGTGCGAGATCATCCGGCGGTCGACGAGTTCATCGTCTTCGACCGCAAGAAGGGGTGGCGCGGGTTCCGGGATGTATTCAATGCGGTCCGCGGGCGGCATTTCGACCTCGTCATAGCGCTGCAGGTCTACTTCAAGGCGGGTGTTATTACGGGGATGATCAGGTCGCCGCGGAAGCTGGGATTCGACCGGGCGCGGGCGCGTGATATGAACTGGCTGTTCACCAGCGAGCGGATCCCCGCTCGCGGCCAGCGGCACGTCCAGGACCAGTACTTCGAATTTCTGGAGCATCTCGGCGTAGAGCCGCGGCTGGAGTGGGGGTTCGGGTCGACGCCGGCGGAGCGCGAAAAGTACGCGGACGCGCTGCGGCCGTTCGATGGCCCGACAGTAGGACTGGTGGTGGGTACGAGTAAGCCCGCCAAGGAATGGCCACCGGAGCGATACGCTGAGCTCATAAATCGACTCCACGACGAGCTCGGTGCGCGGGCGGTGGTGGTGGGTGGGCGATCTGAGCGCGAGCTGGCGGCGGCCGCGATAGTGGAGTCGCGGACGGAGCATCCCCCGTTGAACCTGCTGGAGTGGGATCTCCGGAAGCTGGTGTACCTGTTGGAGAACGTCGACGTGCTGGTCAGTCCGGACACCGGACCGCTACACATGGCGATCGCTCTGGGTACACCGACGGTTTCGCTGATCGGCTACACCAACCCGAAGCGCGTTGGCCCCTATCGCCGATTCCCGGATCTAATGATCGACGCGTACGGCGACCCCGGCGAGGATTATCCCGTTTCGGCCGACTACAGGACAGACCGGATGGAGCGCATTACGGTCGACGACGTGTTCAACAAGGTAAAGCTGGCGCTGGAGCGCTATCCGAGGGGACCGGACAGCGGCCAGTCGTCGCCGTAGCCGGCGCAAAGCTCAGCCCATCCTTTTGCATCGATGGGGGCGCTCAACTTCCGCGCGGAGCGCGCGAACCGCTCCAGGTCTCGCGCGCGGCGGTTGGAAGGAGCCGCACCGCGGTAGAGGCGCGCCTTGTCGAAGTCCAGAAGGTGCACCAGCGGCGGTGATCCAAACCCGCCAGCTACCAGTACGTTGTTCAGGTTGAGGTCGGGATGCGCGACGCCCGCCGCGTGCATCCGAGCTATCTCGCGACCGACAGCTCCCATCACCACCCGCCGCCCCTCCCGCGTCGCAGCGCGGAGCCAATCGGACAGCCCGGACGAATCCGGAATCCACAATGTGGCGAGACTGGCAGAGTAGCCGAACCCCGCGGGCTGTTCGGACGCCGCAAGTACGAGCGGCACCCGCGCCCCGCCCACGCGAGCGCGCTCTGTGGCGCGCAACTCAGCGAACGCGCGGTGCCCGACGAAGTACCGCCCGCTGTTCAGGTGCCGCACCATCCCGCCCCGGCGGTACTGCCGCACCACCGCCCGCTCACCATTCGGCAGCGTCACCACCGGATGATCCACGCGCCCACCGCTGACGGTTGCCCCACCCCCCGCATCACCCCCACCCCCCAGCACCCCCGCCCACAACTGATACCCGCGCCGCACGAGCATCCGCCCCCCCTCCCCCTCGATAGGCAGGAAGTCCGAAAGCTCGGGATGCGCGGAGTAGTCGTGGAAGTCCATGGATGGGAAGGTAGTTGGGAAAGAAGCTATCAGCTATCAGCTATCAGCCACGACGAGAGTGGCAATCTGGAAGAATGGTCGAAGCTCGCGCAAACCCGTGCCGGCTGATTTCCAGAAATCAGCCCCGACTAGTAACAGCCCGACTTTCGCAGACTGATAGCTGATAGCTGATAGCTGATAGCTCTGAGCGCCGCAGGCGCTCAGTTGACTCCCCCCCGCCCCGCGCCTAGGTTTTCACCATGTCTGCCATCACCAAGCGCCTCCTCTGGGTCGATGACGAGATCGACCTTCTGCGTCCGCACCTGCTATTTATGCAGGGGCGCGGCTATCATATCGATGCGGTCGCGAATGGCGACGACGCGCTGGAGATGGTGCATCTTTACCCGTACGACCTGATCCTGCTGGACGAGCAGATGCCGGGCCGGACGGGGATGGAAGTGTTCGACGAGCTGCGGCGCGTCGATCCGCTGGTACCCGTCGTGATGATCACCAAGAGCGAAGAGGATCGGACCATGACCGAGGCGATCGGCCGGCGCGTGGCCGATTACCTGGTGAAACCGACCTCACCGCGGCAGGTCCTGTCGGTTGTGACGAGGCTGCTCGAGGGCGAGAGCATACAGCAGCAGCACGTCGCGCGCGAGTTCTCCTTTCGCTTCCGCGAGCTCAACGCGCTTCGCAATGTCGCGCGTGGCTGGCGCGAATGGGCAGAAACTTACTCCGAGCTGGTGGATTGGGAGCTACGCCTGCGCGATGCGGGCGAGATAGGCCTGCTCTTCTCGCTGGAGACGCTGCTGGACGACTTCCGCCGAGAGTTCTGCCAGTTCGTGGTCGCTGACTACGGTGGCTGGGTGAACGGCGCCGAGGACCGCCCACCGCTCTCGACTGACCTGGTCGAGCAGTTCCTCGCTCCAACGCTCGGCGAGGATAAGCCGGTCCTGTTCGTCATCATCGACTGCCTCAGGCTCGATCAGTGGCGCACGCTGCTCCCCATCCTGGGCGGGTTCGCCGAGGTCGAGGAGGCGCTGTACTACTCGATTCTCCCCACGGCGACGCCATATTCGCGCAATGCGATCTTCTCCGGGCGCTTTCCAGACCAGATAGCCGAGGACCACCCCAGGTGGTGGGATCGCGATACTGCCGGTGGCCTCAACGGTTTCGAGGACGAGCTATTCACCGAGCAGATCCACAGGCTGCTCGGCCGCCAGATCCCCGTCCACTACGAGAAGATATTCAGGGCGGGCGATGGCGAGCAGGTGCTGCACCGGCTCCCGGGGTACCTCTCGAATCCGGGCGTCACCGCCGTGGTCTTCAACTTTGTGGACATGCTCACGCACGGCCGGTCGGAATCGGCGGTACTGCTCGAGGTCGCGCGCGACAAGGAGGCGCTGCGGGCACTGACGCGGCAGTGGTTCGAGCGGTCCGAGGCGCTACTCGCCATTCGGGAAGCGGTGAAGATGGGGGTCTCGGTGCTCGTGACCACCGACCACGGCTCCATCCACTGCCATCGACCAGCGACGGTATTCGCTAAGCGCGATACGACGCAGAACCTCAGGTACAAGTTCGGAAACGACCTGCGGGCCGAGGATCCATCGCAGGCTTTTTCCGTCGACGACGAGCGGGTCCTCCGCTTTCCGCCCGCTGGCGCCTCCAAACACTACCTCCTCGGGCTGGATGATGTTTTCTTCGTCTACCCCACCAAGCTGCGCGAGTATCAGGCGCGGTATCGCGGGAGCTTTCTGCACGGCGGCGTGAGCCCTGAGGAGATGATCCTGCCAGTGGCGCTGCTTACGCCTCGATGACGCTCTACCTGCGAATACTGAAGTACCTCCGGCCGCATCTGGGGCTGTTCGCGATATCCATTGTGGCGATGACGATCTTCGCCGCGCTCGACGCGTTCAGCTTTACACTGCTCATCCCCTTCCTGGATGTGCTCTTCAACGGTGGCGAGGCCATAGGGCAGGCGGGCGCGGCGGTGGGTGGCGATGGCAATCTCATCGACCGAGTCCTGGGCTGGGCCGTCGGTGATATGGTCGATCCAGCCGCCCCCATGGCCGCGCTCCGCAATGTCGTGCTCCTCCTCTTCGGCGTCTTCCTCCTCAAGAACGCCGCCCTCTATGTACAGCAGTATACCGTCAAGATGGTCGAGGGGCTCGTTACCCGCGACCTCCGCAACGACATCTACGTCCACCTGCTGAAGCTGGATTTCCCCTACTTCCAGCGTACTCGTACCGGTCAGGTGATCTCGCGCGTAACCGTGGACGTGGACCAGGTTCGCACCCTCGTCACGGCAAACCTGGCCAAAGCCCTATCGTCTGCTATCCAGGTCGTCTTCTTCCTTGCCGTGCTCCTCCTGCTGTCGTGGAAGCTGACGCTCGTGGCGATCCTCTTCATGCCGCCCCTTGTCGGGCTCTGGGGACGCTTCCGGAAGCGGCTGCGGACGGGTGTGCTGAAGGTCCTGGACGCGGTCGGTGAGGTCTCATCACAGGTCCAGGAGACCGTCAGCGGTATCCGCCTGGTGAAGGCGTCGGGCGCTGAGGATTGGGAGAACAAACGTTTTATGGCGCTCACCCGCCGACACTATAAGGCGCTCATCAGGAACGAACGCTGGCGGCAGTTCTTCCCGCCCATAACCGAGATGGTGATAGCCGTCGCCATTCTCGGACTGCTCTGGTTCGGCAGCTACCTGGTACTGGAGGAAGGCTCGCTTGCGCCCGCCGAGTTCCTGGTTGCGCTTACGTTCGCCATGAAGCTCATGGCGCCAGCCAAGTTCCTCGGCCAGTTTCCCGCGCTGGTACAGCCCGGGCTGGCCGCG
>DASSKB010000219.1:0-26480 GCA_035690925.1 Longimicrobiaceae bacterium | reverse complement strand
CCGCACTTCGCACCTCGCACCTCGCACTCGTAGTTAAACCGGTAGAAAGAAAAACGCTATCCCCAGTATCACATAGACCGCGAGCAGCTGTACGCCTTCCATCCAGTGGGATTCGCCGTCGGTGGCGATCAGGGAGATGATCCAGACGGAGACGATGACGGCGAGGATCTCCAGTGGGGTGAAGAGAAGATCCATCGGGGCGGGGCCGATGAAGTAGCTGAGGAAGACGAGGAGTGGGGCGACGAAAAGGGCTATCTGGATGGACGAGCCGATGGCGATGTTTATCGACGCGTCCATCCGGTTCTTGAGTGCCATCAGGATGGCCGTTGAGTGCTCCGCCGCGTTGCCGATGATGGCGACGACTATCACACCGACGAAGACCTCGTTCCACCCGAGAGTTTCGCCTGTGACTTCGGCCGCGGCAACGAGCATTTCCGCCATGAGCGCCACGCCAGCCGTTGCCACGAAGAGCAGTCCCGTTGCGCGTCCCACCGAAGGCATCTCCCCACCCTCATGAACGTGCCCGCCCGCATCGCCCATATAAAGATGCTTGTGCGTCTTGAGCGTGAAGAAGAGGCTGAGGATGTAGGTCGCCATGAGGACCATGGCTATCTCCAGGCTCAGATTCTGTTCACTGGCGCCCGTCGCGCCCGGTGAGCTCAGCACGATATTGTGGAAGATGGCGGGCACGAGCAGTCCTACAGTGCTCAGGACCAGGAGCGTGCTGGCCATGCTGGCGGCTGTCGCGTTGAATTTCTGCGATTCGAACTTGAACCCGCCAAGCAGGATGCTGAGTCCGAAAACCAGCAGCGCATTGCCGATGATCGAGCCGGTTATGGAAGCTTTGACGAGATCGTATAAGCCGGCATTGAGTGCAATAACGGCGATTATGAGCTCAGCCGCATTTCCGAAAGTGGCGTTGAGCAGGCCACCGACGCCCTCCCCCATTCGTGCCGCCAACTGCTCGGTGGCCTTACCCCTGAGGCCCGCGAGGGGGATGATCGCGATCGCCGAGGTTATGAAGACGGCGGTGGCCCCTGCGTGGACCACGTACTCGAGCACCAGCGCGATCGGGAGGAAGATCAGAAGCAGATTGAGGATGTTCTCCGATGCGAAAAGCCGCTTCACTGGTCGCTCCTGGAATGAGAAAGGGTGAAGGGATAGCAGGATACGGGCCGCTCGCCGGCCCGGCAACCTTTGCGTAGGGCCGGTGTACCCCAGCAGAATCTCGATCGATTGGAATTGAACCCGAACACAAAAAATTCGCCATGAAACGATCGCTATACCTGACATTGATTCCGCTGGCTATCGCCGCCGCTGCCGCACCGGCCTCCGCGCAGCAGGGCTTCGCGCTCAAGGGCCACTACATCTTCAACGAGAGCACGGCAGACGACGCGAGCACGGATAACATCCCCGTTGAAGACGGCATCGGCGCAGGTGTGGAGTACGTCTTCCCGTTCGGATTGGGTGTCGGCGTCTCGGCTTACACCGGTGAGGGCGTGGACGAGTTCGACGTCGAAACCACCGAGGTGACGGTACTCGGCGAAGCCAACTACTTCCTCTCCATCCCGATCCTCCCGGTATCACCTTACGTGGGCGTCCATGCCGGCGTGGGCAATTTCGATAGGGAGGCACTCGAGTCCAATCCGGAGTTCGAGCTCCAGGATGACAGCCGAACGCAGCTGGGCTGGCAGATAGGGGTGCGGTTCCAGCCTATTCCGCTCCTGGGAATAGACGCGCAGTACCGTCGCATGAGCACATCCGCCGCTGAGGGCCAGGACGAGGGCCTGGAGCGCAACCAGTTCCTGGTCGGGATCACGTTATTCTAGTGTAGCGCAAGAGGTTGAGGATGGCAGAACAGGGCCCCGGCACCGCGTGCTGGGGCCTTCTGGTTGCTTGACAATAGTTCGCCTGCACGGCTATTTCCGGGATTGATAGGCAAGTCGGTTCGCCTTTTTTATCAGCACAAAACTCCAGGACGGTTAATAATGGACGTTCGCGAGCACGACCTCCCAGGCGTCGGGAAGAAGTTCGCCCTCAAGACCAATGAGGGCGATAGGATGACGATAATCATCCACAACACCGGCCATCGTGAGATATATCATTTCCTGAAGGGTGAGGATTACCCGGACTTCGCCATCCGGCTAGAGGACAGCGAGGCGCGCAAACTGGGGGCGATACTGGGTGGGGCGTATTTTCAGCCGCCCGTGGCCGAGTCTATGGAGATGGTCCTGGATCAGCTTTCCATCGAGTGGCTCAAGGTCGATCCGGGTTCGGCACTGGCCGACCAGACCATCCAGGAGGCGGCCATCCGGGAGCGGACGGGTGCGAGCATCATCGCGATCCTGAGGGACGGCAAGGCCCATCCGAACCCGCAGCCATCAGATAGGATAGCGACAGGCGACACGCTCATGGTGGTGGGCGATCGCGAGCAGGTAGCACGCTTCGCGGGTATGTGCAAGGGCGCCTATCCGGGGCCCCGGTAAACGTGCACGGCGAGTTTCTCCTCCACACAGGGCTGATACTCGGCGCCCTCGCGCTCTCCGCGTGGGTATTTCGAAAGGCCGGGCAGTCAGTCATCCCCGCGTTCATTCTGCTTGGCATGGCAATACGCCCACTCATGGGCGACAGCGCACTTGTCGAGGAGATGGCGTCGCTGGGGGTTGTGCTGCTCCTCTTCTTCATGGGGCTGGAGTTCTCGCTGGGCGCACTCTTCCTGAACCGTCGTCGGATTCTTCGCACCGGCTCCATCGACCTCCTTATTTGTTTCCCGGTGGGAATGGTCGCGGGATTGCTCATGGGCTTCAGCGTGGCTGGCTCGCTCCTGCTTGCGGGCGCATTCTATATTTCGTCCAGTGCCATCATCGCGAAGAGCGTGATAGACCTGCGCCGCGCGGCCGCCCCCGAGACCGAGGTCGCACTCGGCATCCTGGTCTTCGAGGACCTCTTCATAGCGCTCTTCCTCGCGATACTGTCCGGCGCGGTTCTCGTGGTGGATCCCAGCCCCGTAGCCGCGGCCTTCGGTGTCGGTCGCGCGATTCTCTTCTTCGGTGTGGTCGTATACATAGCACTTCGAGCCCGTCCACTCCTCAACCGCATGTTCGATCGGGATAGCGATGACCTGTTCGTGCTGATGGTGGGTGCGGTGGTGCTGCTACTTTCCTGGGGCGCCATTGTGGCCGGCCTGTCAGAGGCGATCGGGGCGTTCCTGGCCGGTCTGGCCCTCGCAGAGACAGAGCATAAAGACCGGATCGAGCAGCTCTTCGCGCCTCTCCAGGGGCTCTTTGCGGCCATCTTCTTTCTAGGGTTCGGGCTGTCTATCAATCCAGCCGCGTTCGCGACAGTCTGGAAGGGTGCGATCGTCCTGGTGGTTCTCGGCATAGCGGCCAAGGTGGTGGGTGGGGTGCTGGCCGGAAGGTCGCTGCAAATGAGTCAGCGCGGAGCGCTCGCTCTGGGGCTGACGCTTTGCGCGCGCGGCGAGTTCTCCATCATCCTCGCCGGTATTGCTGTAACTGTCGGGCTGCATGAACTCGGTGCCCTTATCGCGCTTCAGGTGCTCGCGCTCTCGCTCCTGGGGACGCTCGCAATGCAGTTCGCGCCGGAAATCACCCAGCGAGTATATCCGCGGCGGCAGGAAAGAACGCTCGAGGAGCAGGGGTTCTCGCCGGAACTCGCCGGGTTCGAGTAAGCCCGCTACCTGTACTCCAGCTCTTCGCGCGTCCAGATCTCTCCTGCGCGCACCACCAGGGCGACCTCGCTAACATTCGAGATATCGGCGAGCGGATTGCCGTCGAGCACGACCAGATCGGCGATATTGCCGGTCTCTATAGTGCCGAAATCCGTCCTGCCCATCGCCCGTGCAGAGGTTCGCGTGCTGGCGATGATGACTTCCATGGGCGTAAGGCCGGCTGCCGCCATAGCTTCCATCTCCGGGTAGACGGACGGGCCGTGCAGGGTGAGCGGATTGCCCGCGTCGGTGCCCATGGCGATAGGGATCCCCGCGGCATTTACGCGCTGGAGATTTGCTACCATGACCTCGTAGCCACGCGCGATCGCCTCCCGGTAGTCGTCGCTTAGCGTCGGGCCAGGTATCGAGTCCGTCAGGAACGCCTTGCGGCGCGTCTCCGGATCGATGCACGCCATGTCGAAATCAGGCTGGAAGTTACGTTCCCGTAGCTCCACGTAACCCTCGCGAACAGTGAGAGTTGGTGTGTAGATGGCGCCGTTGTCGAGCGTCAGCTGGATGAACTCGTCGTCGACCGGTCGATCTTCCACGGAGTGGACGAGCAACTTCGCGCCCGCCCGGAGCGCGTCCTTGGCGGCCCAGAGGTTAGTCGCGTGCACGATGAGCGGGATACCGGCAGCCTCGGCTTCGGCGGCGGCGATGCGAACGCGTCTCTTCCAGAGGGTGGTGTCTGACCGTGCGCCGACCACATACCACACTTTGAGGGCGTCGCTGCCGAAGGCGCCTACCATCCGGGCCGCTTCCCGGGTGGCCGAATCGCTCGCCATGAGGATGAACTGCTGGGTGCCCGGCAGGAGGAGCTGGTCGGGCGCGAAGGGGGTGATCAGGGGTCCGGCGGCAGCCACGTGCGGGGCGGCCGTCGAGCGCTCGGCCGCGCCACGCAGGTCCCAGGTCCAGGGGTAGCCGCCGACGTCGAATGTGGCTGTCACGCCTGCGCAGAGGTAGCTTCGATAGAATCTTTCGGGGTTCGCCTCGAGCTCCGCGATTGTCGCGTCGTACGGGAACCGATCCCTCAGGTCCAGCGCATCGGGCCGACCATCCGCCCATCCGGTCTGGGAGTAGTGGACGTGCGCATCCACGATGCCCGGGATGATCCACTTGCCGGTGGCGTCTATGACTTCCACATCTTCCGGTATATCGCATTCGCCCACGCACGCGATCATCCCATCTCGCATCACCACCGTACCCGTGCGCGGCGCTGCACCTGTGGCGTCGATGATAGTTGCGCCGGTGAGCGCGAACGCCGGTACGGGTATATTGCCGGGCGAGCCGAACGCGGTGGACACCGCGATCTTCCATTCACCGTTGGGTTGACGCACCAGCACGCGCTCAGAAACGCCGCGCTGACTGCCTCCGTCCACCACCCGGTAGCGGTAGGACCCGTAGGCCACGCCGGGAGCGAGCGGCACAACCTCGAAATGGGTCGCCACGAGCGTGTCCGGCCAGCTGTTCGGGTCGCCCGCCGCCAGCCCGGCGTACCCCCAGTCCACTCCCGCCGCCCCCGTCCGAGCCAGTCGTGGCGACTGGAGATAGTGCGCCAGGTACGCAGCCCGATCACGCTGGTGGATCGAGGCGATATTGGACCGGAACGCGGCCATAGCCGCGACCGAGTCAGCCGCCCGCCATTCCAGGTCCGCGTCGGGAGTCGCCGCTGGCGGTGCGCTCGCGCAGGCTGTAAGGCCGGTAACCAGGCCCGCAACTGTGAGTTGGCGAATGTTCATGGGAGTGCGGGAGTGCGGGAGTGTAAAAGTGCGGGAGTGTGAGAGTGCGGGTAATGTTAATGCGTGCGTGGGAATTTGGCACGTCTCTGGCTCCTTGCCGGGCTTCGAGGCATGCGGTAGAATCCGCTGTTATTCAGTCATGCCCGCGGAAGCGGGCATCCAGCGTAGTCGCCGGAAAAGACACTGGATCCCAGCGTGCGCGGGGATGACAAACTTCGCACCTCGCACTAACAAGAACGCCATTTGAACCGCGGAGGCGCGGAGAACGCAGAGGGATGGGAGCGTATATGGTGCGATGGAACGTTAATGAAAAGGGACGGTCGTTGCCTTTCCAATGTCATTCTCGTCCTGGAACTGGTTTATAATCTACAATTATTACGAATTGATGCCGCTAAATTCCTCCGCGCACTCTGCGCCTCTGCGGTTTAATTTCTCTGCGGTTTAATTTCCCTGCGGTTTAATTTCTCTGGATGATGAAAATGTCACCTCGGACCCGAATCGCGGCGCTCGTGCTTTTGGCGGTAGCAGCCGGCTGTGTAACCGTTGGCGCGGGGGTGAGCGACGACGGCGAGTTGAGGGTGCTGGTCTACAACATCCACGCGGGGCACGATACGCTCGGCGCGTCGAACCTCGAGCGTGTGGCGGACCTCATTTCCGAGACGCGTGCGGACGTGGTCCTGCTCCAGGAAGTGGATCAGGGCACTACGCGGTCGGGTGATGTGAATCAGCCGGCGGTAATCTCGCGCCTGACAGGTATGGGGTTCGCATTCGGCAGCACACTCGACTACCAGGGCGGCAAGTATGGCATCGCTACATTTACGCGGTGGCCGATCCTCTCGCACGCTCTGTTCCGGCTGACTGTGGACCCACCGCAGGAGCGGGCGGGTGGCGCGCATGAGCCGCGCGGCGCGTTGCAGGTGGAGATAGAAGCACCGGAGGGTCGGCTGTATGCCGTGAACACCCACCTGGACGCGTCAGGTACCGACTGGTACAGGATGCAGGAGATCGCGGCGGTACGGCAGCTAGCCGATAGCCTGCTAGCTACCGGCGCGCCGGTAGTGGTGGGTGGCGACTTCAACTCGGAGCCGGGCAGCAACGTTATCGACTGGATGACCACTGCCGGCTGGCGCGACGCGTGGGCCGAGTGCGGGGAGGGTGACGAGTTGACCTTCCCAGCCGGCGAGCCGGTCAAGCGCATCGACTACCTGTTCATCTCCCCACAGTTGACCTGTGAGTCGGCGAGGGTGATAGAAACGACTATCTCGGACCACCGGCCGGTTCTGTTCGTGCTGCGCAGGTAAGCGGATTTGCCGACGCTGGCCGGCTGCGTTAAAATGCCTCTCCCTTTTTGAACCGAGTTTCTCAGGAAATCAGGCCATGATTTTTGTGTACGGTGGCATCTTCATGACGTTCGTCGTGGTCGTGTACTTCGTCTGCATGGCGTTTGTGCGGCACGACGAGAAGAAGCAGGCTGCGCGGGGAGATAGCTAGGCAGGCGTTGGTCACGCGAAAATTGCCGGCTGTCCGCCGGTGTGCCAGAAGAGAATTTTATCGCGGTCCATGAATCGCCCGTCGCGCACGTACTCCAGGAGCGCGGCGAGCGCTTTGGCCGTGTAGGTGTGGTCCACGAAGATGGCCTCGCAGCGGGCGGCGAGGCTCTGTGCTTCCAGCGATGCGGGGGTTGGCAGCCCGTAGCCGTCCCCCACCTGACCGTCGTCGATAAGGACCGGCCCGCTGGCCCCCAGCGACTTGTCGTCGGCTCTTAGCAGCTCCCCTATCCCTGAGATTATCTCGCGTACCTTCTTCTCGATTTCTGGCGCGGGATCGTCAGCGCTAACCCCTATCACCCGCGTCCGCAGTCCGTTCAGCGCGCATCCCGCCACGAGCCCGGCCTGAGTGCCGCCTGACGCGGTCGCGTGGATGATCACGTCCGGCGTTACCCCCTGCTCGAGCATCTCCCCGATGGCGCGTGCTATTCCGAGTGCGCCGAGCGGGGTGGACGCGCCGAGCGGTATCAGGTAAGGGGTCCTCCCCTCATCGCGCAGTCTGGCGGCAACGGCCTCCATCCCGGCCGTGCGATCCGCGCGGGTCGGAACGTACTCGACCTCGGCGCCCAGGAGCTCGTCCAGGAGGGCGTTGCCTGTGGGGCGTTCCTGTGGCTCGCCGTTCGCCACTATCACGCACTTCATACCCAGCTTGGCCGCGAAGGCAGCGGTCGCGCGGGCGTGGTTCGACTGCACCCCGCCGGTTGTGACCAGCGTATCCGCGCGAGTTGCCACCGCGCGCGACACTATCATCTCCAGCTTCCGCACCTTGTTGCCGCCGAAGCCGAATGGGATGGCGTCATCGCGCTTGATGAGCAGCTGCGGACCACCCCGCAGCGCGGTCCGGAGCCTGGACATCTCCTCGATGGGCGTCGACGCGCCGGCGAGGGGGACGGAGGCGGTGGTGACTAGCCGGCGCAGGGCGTTGCCGTCGCGCGCGGCGCTGGATGCCTCACGGATCATGTTCTGGGATTTCCTTTCACTGTTTCTTCCGACCCCGCATTCCTTGCGGAGCGGCCGCGGGGTCGCCACTATCAAAAACGTAGGCGACCCTTGCGCCTTGCGCCATACCCGTGGCGAGCCGGCCATTCCACTCCAGCGCTGAAAGCTCCAATTGCGGTGAGGCCTTGCGGTCCGGCTATTCAACCGCCATTCTGGTCGAACTCCCGAGTATTTTGATTGGCGCGTCTCAGGTAGGCGTTCCAGATCACATCCGCTGCAACGGTCGGAAATCGGACCGATGTGGTTGCACGCGACATAGTAGAACGATCGCTCGTTACTTCATTGTCGGAAAGGAGGGACTGGTTGCCGTTAGCAGTGAGTCGGAGTTCGAAGAAGTAACCTCATTCACGGAGAGGACCTGTGTTAAAACGCATAGTTTATTTGGCAGTAATGGGATTATTCCTCGCGCCCGCCACAATGGCGGCGCAGCAGAGGACGATCACCGGGCAGGTTACGGACGCCGCGACAGGCCGTCCGCTATCGGGCGTACAGGTGTTTATTCCCGTTGGTGGCGAGGATGTCGTCGCGCGCGGCGCGGTCAATCCTACCGGCCGCGAGACCAGCGGGACCATCACCAACAGCAGCGGTAATTTCTCCATCGAAGCGCCGGCGGGCGAGGTTCTTCTCGAGATTCGACTGATCGGCTACCTGCGCGAGACCGTCACCGTTGCGCCGGGCCAGAACTCGGTAGAGGTCAACCTCGAGGTCGACGTGCTGAACCTGGAGGAGATCGTGGTCACCGGGCAGGCGACGGGCGTGTCCAGGCGGAATCTCGCCAACGCGGTCGGTACGGTGGACGGCGAGGAGATGAGCGACGTCCCATCAGCCAGTATCGAAACCCAGCTGGCGGCCAAGGTCGCGGGCGCGGATGTCCAGTCCAACTCCGGCGCGCCGGGCGGCGGCAACCAGATCAATCTGCGCGGTGTCTCCACCATCATCGGCAGCTCGACCCCGCTGTACGTGATCGACGGTGTAATTGTCAGCGACCGGACGATCAACTCAGGCGCTAACTCCATCACCGGCGCCGGCGGTGGTATCTCCAACGGTCAGGACCAATCGGCCAATCGCATCGCCGACCTGAACCCGGCGGACATCGCGAGCGTCGAGATCCTGAAGGGCGCATCGGCGGCCGCGATCTACGGCTCAAAAGCCAATAACGGCGTGATCATCATCACGACCAAGCGGGGCCGGGCCGGTGAGACCCAGTACCGATTCAGTCAGGATTTCGGTGTCGCTACACTTTCCAACAAACTCGGCACGCGCCAGTTCGAGACGCTCGAGGAAGCTATCGCACGGTTCGGTGAGGATGTGGCCGACGTCTACACGAACGAGACGTTCGACCTGGAAGAGCAGCTTGCGGGCGACCCGGCGTTCTCCAGGGAGACTTCCGGTAGCATCAGCGGCGGAACAGAGAACACGCGCTTCTTCGTGTCGGGTCTGGCCAAGAACGACGATGGCATCGTCAACGGCACGTACTACGACAAGTACTCGCTTCGCTTGAACCTCAGTCAGTCGATCAGTGACGATGTGTCGCTGTCACTGCAGACGAACGCGCTCCGCACCAACACGGGCCGCGGCTTTACCGGTAACGATAATACCAGTACGGCATATTATGTGGCGCTCACGAGCATTCCGAGCTTCATCGACCTGAGCCGCAACGAGGACGGCACCTTCCCGTTCAATCCGTTCGCGGCCAGTAACCCGCTCGAGACCGCTGCCCTGGCTATCAACGACGCCGAAGTCTCGCGCTTCATCGGTGGCCTGAACCTCACCTGGGATGCGCTTACCACCGACAATCAGACGCTGAGGTTCGTGGCGAATGGTGGGACAGACTACTTCTCCCAGAAGAACGTGGTCTACGCGCCTGAGACACTTCAGTTCGAGGATCTATCCGAGAGCCCCACTGACGAGTTCCCGGGAACCTCGGTGGTCTCGAACAGCGGCAACATCAACATCAACACCGGCGTAAACGCGGTCCACACCTTCCGCACGGACAGCGGCTGGCTGAATGCCACCACTTCGGCCGGTTTCCAGTACGAGTATCGTGACCTGGACATTATCAGGTCGCGGACCCAGGACCTATTCGCGGGTCAGCAGAATATCGGGCAGGGCACGTTCATCGAGTCGGAGGAGACACGGAGCCGGAGCAAGGACCTCGGCGTGTTCCTCCAGGAAGAGATGCTCTTCGGCGATCGACTTCTGCTCACCGCCGGTCTGCGCGCCGACAGGAGCAGCAGCAACTCCGATACGGATAAGTGGTTCTACTATCCGAAGTTCGCGGGTTCATATTTCTTCCCGCTGGATGCTGGAATTCTGGACGACATCAAGTTCCGTGCGGCCTACGGACAGGCTGGGAACCAGCCGGTATACGGTCAGAAGTTCAATAACCTGAACCCCGGCAGCATCGGCGGGATCCAGACGCTTCTCCTGGGGAACACCACAGTTGCGGACGACCTGCACCCTGAGCGGCAGACGGAGATCGAGGGTGGTGTGGACGCGACACTGTTCAATGGTCGTACGCGCATCGAGCTTACGGCGTACACCCGCACAATCGACGACATCCTGCTGAGGCGCGATCTGGCACCATCGACCGGTTTCGGACAGGCCTTGTACAACAGTGACGGGCAGCTCTCCACGACGGGCTACGAGGCGGCCTTGACGGCGGTCCCGTTCCAGTCGGAGGATCTCGACTGGACGTCACGAGTGGTGTTCTCCACCGATGAGACGATAGTCGAGTCGCTGGACGTTCCGCCGTTCAACTACAACGGTGGTGGGTTCGGGACATCGCTCGGCAATATCCGCATCGAGGAAGGCAAGTCTGTCACGCAGATCGTAGGGCGGGACACGACGACGTTCGTGGATGATCCGCGTTGTCTGGAAGCACTGAACGTGGAGCCGGGCTCCGGCCGTTGCGCGCCTGGCACCCGAATCGTCACTCAGATCGGCGACGCCAATCCCGACTTCAGGATGGGATTCTCGAACGACCTGCGATACAAGGCACTCACCCTGAGCTCGACTGTAGACTGGCAGCACGGTGGCGACATAATCAACCTGCTGACGCTGCTGTTCGACCTCAATCAGAACGCGGCCGATTACGACGATCCCTGCACATTCGAGGATTGTCAGCCTGGTGAAACAAAGGGCGATGCGCGTGCGCGCCTTGGGCTGGGCCGAACCACGACAGTATTCGTGGAAGACGGATCGTTCGTGAAACTTCGCGAGATCACGCTTTCACTTGCGATACCGACCGACCTCATAGGTCGATACAGGCTCTTCAGTGACATCAGCTCGATGCAGCTGAGCCTGAGTGGTCGGAATCTGCTCACCTGGACCGATTACACCGGATTCGACCCCGAGGTGAACCAGTTTGGTTCACAGGCGATTCGCGCGAATGTGGACGTTGGTCCATACCCGCCGAGCCGCACGTTCTGGCTCTCTCTCGACGTGGGTTTCTGAAAATGACTAATAGCCTGATGAAGAAACAGAATATGAAGCGGCCACTGATGGTCGCGGCTGCGCTCCTCGCAGTGGGCGCGTGTGAACCCGACTTCACCGTTCCTAACCTGAATAACCCTAGTGCGGGTGGCGACGCCACGGTGAGCTCGGTGCTGGTCAATGCCCAGGGTCTCATGTCGACCTCGCGCAGCCTCACTACACAGGGCATCACCTCGCAGGGAATGTGGGGGCGCGAGTCGTACACACTGGCACCGCAGGAGCCGCGGCCGTACGTGGACAATCTGATAGGCCCGAGAGATCCCAGCTCGTTCGGGGTCACCTTCTTCGGTACCAACTACAGCGCGCTGGCCGACATCGAAAGCCTCCTCGCCAGTCTGGAGGTGGTGGAGGGACTCTCGGACGCTGAGAAGGAAGCTATTCGTGGATGGGCCAAGACCGTGGAAGCGTTCTCATACTTCCAGCTGGCCGTTCATCACCAGGATTTCGGCGCTCCGATCGATGCGCCTGACGATCCGACGGGTGAGCTGGCCCCACTCGCGAGCTCGGCCGAGCTTTACGAGCGGGCGCTGAATCTATTCGACGAAGGACAGGCCCACCTTCAGGCCGCTGGAAGCACATTCCCGTTCCAGCTTACTGCGGGGTATGCGCCGTTCAATACTCCAGCAGCTTTCATCGAGGTGAACCGTGCGCTCAAGGCGCGCACCCTCAAGTATATGGGCCGGTGGAACGACGTACTGACTGCGCTCGAGGGCTCGTTCATCGATGCAACAGCCGACCTGGGCCTCGGCGTGTATCACACGTACAGCCTTGCGGATGGCAACTCTAACCCGTTCGCGAACGACGACACCGACTACCTGCACCCGCGGTTCCTGGCGGGAGCGCAGGACAAGCCGGACGGCACACCCGATGATCGTGCGCTCGAGAAGGCCGAACCCATCACCCCGGTCACCGTGTTCGATGTAACGGTGTCCGAAGTACCCACGATCTATCCGGATCCTGAATCACCGTTCCCGTGGATCACCAACGAGGAGCTACTACTTCTCAGGGCCGAGGCCAGGCTCGCGACAGGTGACGTCCCGGGGGCGCTCGCCGACGTGAATGTGGTACGAACGGAGGCGGGAGGGCTCGCGCCACTGGCTTCGGTGGCGAGCGACGAGGCACTTCTCGACGAGATTCTCTACAATAAGTTCTACTCGTTGATCTGGGAGGGCGGCTTCACGATTCTGGACGCGATGCAGTACGACAGGATCGACGAGCTGCCGCGCTCGCTCCCTGAGCACGTGGTGTTCACCAAAATGAACTACCCCGCCAACGAATGCCTGGCGCGTGACCTTACCGACGGGGCATGCGGGATCATCACGGGCATTCCATGATAGTTGTGGGGGCACCCCTTCGTGGGTGCCCCGACCCGGGCGACTTGTGGCGGCACCCCTTCGTGGGTGCCCCGACCCGGGCGAATTGTGGGGGCACCCCTTGTGGGTGCCCGACCCGGGCGAATTGTAGGGGCACCCCTTGTGGGTGCCCGACCCGGGCGGGCACAAGGCCCGCCCCTACGCTGTTTATCGATAATCCTGTTCATGATGTTTAGGATGTCAGAATACAATACAGTAAGATCGCTTTCGAGTATGGCGATTTTTGCTGTGATTGCGATGCTTGCGAACGCGCGAACCCTCCACGCCGCGCCGCCGGAGCCAGTGCCTGGGTTCTGCATTGCCAGGCTTGATCCGGGGCCCAACCCATTCGTTATCGCACTGGAGTCGACCGGCGAGGCTAAGGGGGCTACGGGAGAGGTGCGGATGCACTTCGCGCCCTCACCGTTCGGCGTGGCCCTCACCGCGGATGGTCACTACATCTTTCAGCTCACCCTCACCACCCAGGGCCTCGCACCCGTATCGGGCAAGGAATACGTCGCGTGGGCCACCACTCCGGAGCTCGACCAGGTCACCAGGCTGGGCGCACTGGGCGCCGCAGGCTCGGTTGAGGGAACCGTCAGCTACAATAAGATCCTGGTCTTCGTGACCGAGGAGACGACCCCGGACGTCGCCGAATGGACCGGACCGGTCCTGCTGCGCGGCGTTTCGCGCAGCGGTCTGCTTCACACCATGGCCGGGCACGGCCCGTTCAGCTCGGCACCCTGCTTCTGATGAGAATCGCTAGAGGTCTTACGCTGATCGCCTGTACGACGATCGGCATGGCCGCGACCGCCCCGCTACTTGCCGCCCAGATCGACACCACGGCGGCTTCGGGTCATGATATGATGGACCACAGCATGATGGGCCACGATATGGGCGCGATGGGCGATGGCGATGGCGCGCAGTGGCGGATGCCGCCCATGGACCCGTCCATGATAATGCCCGCATCGATGATGCAGGTCACTCCCGATGTCTCCCCATTCCTGCCCGGTATGGGCGTCGATCCCGCCACCATTCCGGAGGCGGTGTTCAGGAAGGTGGTGGAGATGCAGGATGGCGACACACTCAACCTGGAATCGGGGCTGGTGCGCCGGACCATCAAGGACCGCACCTTCGTCATGTACGGCTTCAACGGTCAGTATCCCGGCCCACTAATCCGCGCGCCGCAGAACGCCACCATCATCGTCAACTTCAAGAACAGCACCGAGTTGCCGACGACCATGCACTGGCACGGCGTGCGCCTGGACAACGAGTTCGATGGTGTCCCGAATGTCACTCAGGACCTCGTGCCGCCCGGCGGCACTTTCCGTTATGAGGTCTTCTTTCGCGACGCGGGGATCTACTGGTATCACCCGCATCATCGGGAGGATATCACGCAGGACATGGGGCTTTACGGCAACATGCTCATACGCTCCCCCGATCCGGACTACTACAGCCCGGTGAACCGCGAGCAGATCCTCATGCTGGACGACCTTCTTATCGATCAGCAGGGTCTTTTCCCCTACGGCAAGGAGTCGCCGTCGCACGCGCTCATGGGGCGGTTCGGTAATGTCCTGCTAGTGAATGGCGAGCCCGAGTACAATCTCGAGGTCCAGCGCGGTGAGGTCGTCCGCTTCTTCTTTACCGATGTCTCCAATACGCGGGTCTTCAATCTCTCCTTCGATGGCGCGCCCATAAAGGTGGTCGGCTCCGATGTGGGCAAGTTCGAGCGCGAGGTGATGGTGCAGTCGGTGGTGATATCGCCCGCCGAACGGTACACGGTCGAGGTCCTCTTCGAGGAGCCCGGCACCTACGCTCTGACGAACCGCGTGCAGGCGGTGGATCACTACAACGGTGTTTTCGTGGCCCGGGTAGACACCCTCGGGTTCGTAACGGTGTCCGAGGAGCGGACGGACGAGAGCCATCGCGCCGCGTTCGAGCTGCTCCGCGAGAATGAGGATGTCATCGCCGAGATTGACCCTTATCGCCAGTACTTCGATGGTCCTGTAGACCATGAGCTCGAGATCGGCGTGGATCTGGGTGCGCTGCCGGTCCCCGTGCTCAGGATGATAGCCGCGGATACGTCGTATTTCGCGCCTGTGGAGTGGAACGGAACCATGCCGATGATGAATTATGCGTCCACCGGCAACACCGTCACCTGGATCCTGCGCGATGCGGCGACGGGCCAGGAGAATATGGCGATAGACTGGACGTTCGAGCTCGGTGAGGTGAGCAAGATACGCATCAATAACAGTGCGGACTCGTCGCACCCGATGCAGCACCCGATCCATTTTCATGGCCAGCGATTCCTCGTGCTGTCACGCAACGGGGTGCCCAACAACAACCTGGTCTGGAAGGACACAGCGGTGGTTCCTGTGGGGTCCACCGTCGACATTCTCCTGGAAGCATCGAACCCCGGCGACTGGATGGCGCACTGCCATATCGCCGAGCACCTCGGCGCGGGAATGAAGATGATCTTCCACGTCGTCCCCTGACACCATCCCCCCACTCCCCATGCAGAGGAGATACATGTTGAGGATAGTAACCCCGGGCGCTGTCTCGGCCCTCGTCGTCGGATCTCTCCTGGCGCCATCCGTAGCGGATGCCCAGGAGATGTCCGCACTGAACCGCGGCAGCTCCAACGTGGAAGTCATCGGGCACCTGCCGCTGGGTCCCCGGCTCAGCGTCGCCGATGTCGAGCTGGAGCAGGAGGTTTCCAGGCCGTACGCGTACGTCGCCCGGATGGTTTACGGTGATAACGGCGACAAGGGCACGGACATCATCAGCATAGCCGACCCATCGAACCCGAAGGTTCTGTACCGGTGGCGCATCGATAATCAGGACCTGCACCAGCGCACCGGTGGGATGGATGTAAAGTACTTCAAGCACGATGATAGGTATTACGTAGTTCAGTCGCTCCAGTTCGGGCAGGGCGGGCCTGATGCTGACCTTGGCGCGGTCATCCTGGATGTCACCGGGCTGCCGGATCCGTCGACGGTAGAGAAGGTGGCGGAGCTGCGCGCGCCCGAGCGACCGGGCGGTTTCCACAATATCTTCGTCTACAAGCATTCCAACGGAACGCCGCTTCTGTTCGTGACGACCAGCGGCCCGAGCGCGTACGTCTACAACCTCGCTGAAGCGGTGGACGGCGACCCGAGTGACGCTCTCGCGGGCGAGGTACCGGTACCGCCGGGCGCTATCTCGCGCGAGGGTGGCAGCGCGTACCACGATTTCTACGTGGGCTACCATCCAGCGACGGGCCAGGACCGCTTCTACGGCGGTGGTGCTGGCGGCTATTACATCTATGACATCACCAACCTCGCGGATCCGCAGCTGCGGACCTCCATAACCGGGGTCAGTGGAGTGAACAGGGGCCACACCTTCACCCCGACCCCCGACGGCAACTTCGCTGTGGGCGAGACGGAGTACCAGTACGCGCCGCTGCGCATCTACGATCTGCGACCGGGCCTGACGGGCGAGGTCCCCACCATCCGCTCGTCGGTTGGCGCGTGGACGGCGGACTGGCACCATCTCTCGCACAACCACGAAGTGCGGTACCCGTTCGTCTTCGTTTCTGGCTACCTGGACGGATTCCAGGTCTTCAACATGCAGGACCCAACTGATCCGAAGACGGTCGCCTACTACGATACGTACCTCGGTCCGCCGAACACCGACCGGTATTCGCAGTTCAATGGCGCGTTCGGTGTGGACATCCGCAATGAGGACGGCCTCATTGTCGTGAGCGATATGAGCACCGGTTTCTGGGTCTTCCGGATGGACGGATTCCAGGGGTGGCACGGGGCTGATTGGGGGATGCCGAACATCTCGAGCGCCCAGGACTGGGAGCGCGGCCCGACGTATCAGCCGAGGAACAGCCCCACGGGCGAGGAGCAGTAACTTTTCGGGAAGGTTGCCGGTTTCGCCGGCGACCTGTATCCTACGGAGTCCGAAAACCAGAGAAGCGGGAACCCCAGGCGTTCATCGCGGACGCCATACACCATTCAAGGAGGAACGATGGCAGCAAAAGAAGACGGCAAGAAGGGTGGAGCTCGCGGTGGACTGGCCAAGCCGGTCACTCCGAGCCCGGAACTCGCGAAGGTAGTGGGCAGCGGTCAGCTCACGCGCGCAGAGGTCACCAAGACGGTCTGGGACTACATCAAGGCCAACAAGCTACAGGACTCGGAGAACAAGCGTAACATCAACGCCGACGACAAGCTCCGCCCGATTTTCGGCGGCAAGAACCAGGTGACGATGTTCGAGATGACGAAGCTGGTGAGTCAGCATTTGAAATAGCTATCAGCTATCAGCTATCAGCTATCAGCTATCAGCTAACGCGGGCGTTCCCCTTGCTGCCAGTCGGCTCGGAACGCCGGAACTGATAGCTGATAGCTGATAGCTAGCTCTCCCCCACCTCCGCAACCAGCTTCCCCAGACTATCTTTCGCATCCCCGAACAACATCGCCGTTTTCGAATTATAAAATAGATCGTTCTCGATGCCCGCGAAGCCGGGTTTCATGCTGCGCTTGAGGACAATGATACTTTTGGCCTGGTCGACGTTCAGGATGGGCATTCCGTAGATGGGGCTACCGGGGTCCTCGCGGGCGGCGGGGTTCACGACGTCGTTGGCGCCTACCACCAGCGCCACGTCGGCACGCTCGAACTCGGCGTTTATCTGGTCCATGTCGTACAGCTTGTCGTATTCTACATTCGCCTCGGCGAGCAGCACATTCATGTGGCCGGGCATGCGGCCGGCGACCGGGTGGATGGCGTACTTCACCTCACCGCCGCGCTCCTCGATGAGCTCAGCCAGCTCCCGCACCTGGTGCTGCGCCTGTGCCACCGCGAGGCCGTAGCCGGGCACCACTATCACCAGCCTCGCGTACGCGAGCTGGATGGCGGCGTCCTCCACGCTCACCTGCCGGACCGTTAGACCCTCCGCGCTTCGGCCCGCGCCGCCATCGCCCTCACCGCCGCCCATCGCCCCGAACAGCACGTTGACGAGTGAGCGGTTCATGGCTTTGCACATTATCTGGCTCAGTATGATCCCCGACGAGCCGACCAGCGCGCCAGCTATTATGAGCACATGATTGCCGATCACGAAGCCCGTCATCGCCGCAGCGATGCCCGAATATGAGTTGAGCAGCGAGATCACTACCGGCATATCCGCGCCGCCTATCGGCGTCACCAGCAGTATGCCCAGGAGCAGCGAGAGGACTACCACACCGTAGAACGGCCACAGGAGCGCCTCGGCGGTCGCGATCTGGTAGACGCTCAGGCCCACTATCGCCAGGAACACCACACCACTCACGAATTTCTGCAGCGGCATCGTCACCGGCTGCCCGCGCATGATGCCCTGGAGCTTAGCGAACGCTACGAAGCTACCGGTCAGCGTTACCGCGCCGATCAGCAGGCTCAGCTGAATGGTGATTGCGACATCCAGCCGCATCGGCTCCGCCACCAGCTCGGCGCGCAGGAACTCGGCACCACCCACCAGCAGCGACGCGCCGCCGCCAAAACCGTTCAGCAGCGCCACCATCTGCGGCATCGACGTCATCTTTACCGAACGGGCCATCCAGAGTCCGATGACGGAGCCCACCAGCAGCCCCGCGATGATGACTTCGAACGAGAGGATGGCCTGGTTCAGGAGCGTGACGGCTATCGCCAGGAGCATCCCCACTCCCGACATCATATTGCCCTGCCGCGCCGTTGCGGGGCTGGAGAGTCGCTTCAGGCCCAGTATGAAGAGGACAGCGGCTATGAGATACGCGAGCTCGACAATCACGGGGGCGATCATCGGCTATCCGGGGCCTTGCGGAACATCTGTAGCATCCGGTCCGTTACCGCGTAGCCGCCTACCACGTTTATCATCGCGAAGACCACAGCCAGAAACCCCAGCACTGAGCTGATCCAGCCGAAGCCGCCACCGGCCACGATCAGCGCACCCACGATGGTGATCCCGCTTATCGCGTTGGCGCCGGACATGAGCGGAGTATGGAGCGTGGCGGGGACCCGGTGGATGAGCTCCACGCCCAGGAAGGTGGCGAGGATGAAGATTATGACGCCGAACATGAGGGTTTCGGTCATGGATTGGCTCCGGTAGAACGACACTGGATGCCCGCGTGCGCGGGCATGACTGGGTTTGTTACGACTTCTGCGCCACAAGCATCGGCCCCACGACTTCGTCTTCAGCGCTCACCACCAGCTCGCCGTCCTGGAGCAGGTGCTGGAGTAGCGTAAGCACGTTCTTGCTGAACATCTGGCTAGCGTGGAACGCGACGGACGAAGATAGACCAGTGGGTCCCAGAATTGTGACTTCGTGGGCGATCACGGTTTCGTCGGGGCGGGTGAGGGCGCAGTTGCCGCCGGTCTCCGCCGCCAGATCGACGATCACGGACCCCGGTCGCATGGACGCGACCATCTCGTCTGTGATGAGGCGAGGCGCTGGACGTCCGGGGATCTGTGCGGTGGTGATTACCAGGTCGATGTTGGGGATGTGCCCGCCTATGGCCGCGAGCGTTTGCCGTTCCTGCTCGTCCGATTGCTCGCGCGCGTAGCCACCGGCCGTTTCGGTCTCGGCCGAAAGTGCTTCGGTTGCGACGAACTTCGCCCCGAGACTCTCCACCTGCTCCTTGACCGCCGGTCGCACGTCGAAGGCGGTGACCACGGCACCGAGGCGCCTGGCGGTGGCAATCGCCTGGAGGCCGGCCACGCCCGCCCCGATGACGAATACGCGCGCGGGCGCTATGCTGCCGGCCGCGGTGGTGAGCATGGGAAGGAACCTGCCGAGGGTGTTCGCACCGACCAGGACCGCCTTGTATCCCGCCACGGTGCTCTGTGACGATAGTACATCCATCGACTGCGCGCGGGTTATGCGCGGAACGCGCTCCAGCGCGAGCATGGTTACGCTCCGCTCCGAGAGCGCCGCGGCGAGCGCGTCGTCGTCGCCGGTCTGCAACAGGCTTATGAGGGTGGATCGGGCGGGGAGCGATGCTATCTCGGCGGGGGATGGTCGGCGAATCTTTACCACCACCGCCGCGCCGTCGACGGCCGTCCTGAAATCTTCGGCGATCGAGGCGCCAGCATCGGCATATGCGGCGTCAGGGTGGCCCGCCGCCGCACCCGCGCCGCTCTCTACCGCCACCGCGACGCCGCCCTTCGTCAGGCGCCCTACGCTGTCGGGGACGAGCGCGACGCGATGCTCGTTCGGTGCGGATTCCTTCGGAACGGCTACCCTCATCTGAACCTCTCCATGCGGAAGACTCCACTGCTGGGCACCCACAAGGGGTGCCCCTACGTAAGGCGCTTTCTCCTGTTCTCGAGCCTCTTCTGCTTACGCTCCTCGCGGCGTCGAATTCGTGCGTCCTTGGCGGTCTCACCCCGCTGCCGCTCGGTTATATCTACACCGCCCATAATAGCGAGGCCGCCTATGCGGAGGATGGGTGCGTTCGGGTCACGCCGCTCGGGGGCATCGTGCTGGCTGTGGCCCCATCCGCCCATAATAGCGATTCCGTTGCTCTCTATGCGTAACCCTGGCGGAACGATTATCTCCGCGCCACCCATAACGGCAAAAACGTAAACATCGGTTACGCCCGGCGGCAGGCGCGCCTCGCGGAAGTCCAGCTCGGCGCCGCCCATAGCCGTGACCACCACCACGCGTGCCGCGGGCGTCCAGTGCCCACGCTGCTCCGTGCCGCCCATGACCGCGATGACGGCCTGATTCTTTGCCCGCTCCTCCGCCACGTTTGGGTCTGCGGGGGCGGCCGAACCCGGGGTGACCCTCGCCGGCAGGTCAGCCGTCAGGGCGTCGAGGTCGGCCATGATCGCGGCCGCGTGGGCGCTGTCTATCCGCCGCTCCAGTTCGCCCGCTTCCAGATTGTCGAGCGCGAAATGCTCGCATAGCTCGGCGATGGCGTGTTCCCGCGCCTCTCGAAGATCGGGGGCCGGTAGCGGTGCGGGTCCGCTGCTGTCGCTCAGGTCGGTCATATCGCGCTGGCGTCCGCGGGAAGTGGCTTGACCCGAGCGCCGATGCCGGGTGGAAGGATCAGCCGGAAGGTACTGCCACGGCCAACCTCGGACTCCACCTCGAGAGACGCGTCGAGCAGCTCCGCCAGCTGCCTGGAGATAGCAAGCCCAAGACCGGTTCCGCTCTCCTGCGCGCTGCCCACCTGTACGAAATCCTCGAAGATGTTCTGAAGGTCCTCTGGTCCTATGCCGACGCCCTCGTCCACCACTTCTATGCAGAGACCATCACCGTCGGCGGGTCGGCTGCGGACAATGATTGGCCGGCCACGCCCGAACTTGGCCGCGTTCGAGAGCAGGTTGAGCAGGATCTGACGAACGCGCCGCGGGTCGGTAACGATGTACGGGACCTCGCCGCCGATCTCGAGCTGGAGCTCGGATCCGTGCCGGCGGGCTAGCGGGAGGATGCTGGACAGGAGATCTTCCAGGAGCGCCCGCACGTCCACCTCGGTGGGCTGAATCGCCACCTTGCCCGCCTCGATCTTGGATAGGTCCAGCACGTCGCGCACGAGCTCCAGCAGGTGGCTGGTCGCCTTCTGCGAGTGCTTCACCGCCTGGGTCTGGTCCTCGTCCAGATTGCCGAGCGTTCCCTCCAGGAGCATCTCCTGATACAACATTATCGCGCTTATGGGCGTGCGCAGCTCGTGGTTCATGGTCGCATACAGTCTGCTCCGCGCCCGCATGGCCGACTCGAGCTCCAGTGTGCGCTTGCGGAGCTCGGCGTTAACGCGGGCCAGCTCCGTCGCCTGCACTCTGAGCTGCTCGGCAGATTCCACCCGCTCGGTGATGTCCTCCAGCACGGCTATGCCGCCCATAACCCGACCATCGGAGTCGCGTAGCGGAGCACATCGCGCGGAGATTATCAGGCGCGGTCCCGCCGTCGCACGCTCGTACTCGCCCTCGTACTCGGTCGTCTCCCCATCCAGCGCGTGGCGGGTGGCCGCGACTATGGTGCGATCGCCCAGCCGATCCACGGGCATACCATCGAGATCCTCCCGCGACGAGCCGAGCAGGTGCAGCAAGCGGTCGTTGGCGTTCACTATACGTAGCTCACGGTCGAAGAGGCAAACGCCCACCGGCGACTGGTTGAACAGCGCCCGGTAGCGCTCCTCGCTCTCACGCAGCGCCGCCTCGCCGCGCTTGCGGGCGGTGATATCCCGATAGATACCGTACGCGCCTATCAGTCCATCGCCCACCCGAATCGGGGTGCCCAGCACGGACACGTCGATCAGGTGACCGTCCCGGTGCTTCCTGACCGTCTCGAGCGTCATCCGCTCACCGCGCACCATGGAGTCGGTGATGGCCCTTCCTTCCTCCGCGAGATTATCCGGCACGATCATCTCGTTCACCTGCCGACCTCGCGCGTCCTCGGCACTGTAGCCGAACAGTCGGGTGAACTCGCTGTTTATGCGGATTACGCGGTCCTGCCCATCGACGACCGCGATACCCTCGGGAGCGCTCTCGAACAGCTCCTCGAGTGACGCCTGCTGCACGCCGAGTGTCTCCTCCAGCTCAGCTATCTGGAGGTGGTAGCCTTTGACTGTGGACCAGGCGTCGGCGGCGGGGTGGGCGAACAGGTGGCACTCGGCATATGCAACCCGCCCTTCGATCTGTTCGGTTGATGCGTGGACGGGCAGGTAGTCGTTGGCACCGGCGTCAAGAAGGCTCTTGACGGTCGCGGGCCCTTCGGAATGCGTTACCACGAGTATGTATGCCGCCCGCCCCATAGGCACGTCGCGCAGCCGCTCACAGAACTCTGCCCCGCCACCATCCGGGCCGCAGTCGACCACCACCAGCGGGAAGGGCGACGTTCGGAACTGCTGGAGCCCCTCCTCCGCGGTCTTCTCGAACGTCACCCGCCAGCCGCGCGCTGTCAGTGAGTACTGGAGCGATTCACGAGAAGTAGGCCCGGCGATCAGGAGCGCTCGCACTAGTCCACCGGTGCGCTCTTTTCCAGCACGTAGCAGCTGCAATCAGCATTACGTGTCATCTCTACCGCCACGTAACCGGCGCCCAGGTACTTCTCGAACGCAGCCCGTGTTACCCGCCGCCACTGCCTGGCGAGACCAGCGGAATCTTCCTTCAGCTGCTGCACATCCTCCGGAACGGCTATGCGAATCCTCTCCGCATCGAGGTCCAGATTCGGCTCGTCGGTGGCCGGCCCCTCAGGTGTTGTCCGCGTCTTGTTGACGAGCGGCGCATCCTCGTAATCGCCAGGCGAGCTCTTTCCCGAGTTGCCTGTGACGCGCTCGGTTACCCTGTCACTCTTCAGGTCCCATACGGCAATGAATCGGTCGGTGCCGATCCCGGTATGGAGCGTTGATCGGCTGTCACCGTAGAAATCGCGGTGATACTCACGGACAACGGCGCCGAGCCGGGACAGATTGAAGTACGCGTTCCTGGCGTCGAGCGGGTCGAACGTCCAGTAGACTTCACGAATTCCGAGGTCCAGCAGGACGTCGCGCTGGTGACGCTTAAGGCGCAGGCCGACCCCGCGATTCTGATACTTGGGGCGCACAGCCAGCGTGTCGGACCAGTGGACCAGCTTGCCGTTGCGGACGCCGCTCACTCCGAAGACGAAGCCGGTCAGCTCGCCGTCCGGGCTGAACGCGCCAGCGGCTATGCCGCCCACGTACGGCACTACTCTGAGCAGCGCGGATGGGACGAGCTCATCGAAGTCGTCTCCCCACACCTCATGCTGGAGGGCGAGTACCGCGTCGTAATCAGCAGGCGTGCGCAGCGGGCGTAGCTTGAGCCGGGCGCTATCCAGTGCTCGCATCGCGCTCATATGCGCCTCTTCGGGAGATGGTGAGGGCGGGACGGGCGGCAATACGACATATCTATCACTCCGGGACGGATAACCGATGGATGGCAGAATGTTAATAATCGCGCCGAGGGAGCCCTCTCCGCAAGCTGGCACTCAGCGCGTCCACCGCGTTATCACCTCATAATCTCCAGTTGGGTGCGGTGTGGGCTCTTCGCTCAGGCGGTAAGCGTCGCGGAGGCGCGCCTCCGCGCGCGCCGCGGACGCGGTGTCGTCAGCGTGGATCTCGGCGAGCACGTCGCCGGGCGATGCCGCTTCGCCGGTCCGCGCGCGAAGCACTATACCGACAGCGGGACTGCCGCCCAGCTCGAGCGCCGCCTCAGCCACTTTCCGGGCGCTCACGCCGCGCACCCAGCGCTTTGCCGATCCTGACATCTTCAACTCCAGGACGTGTGAGGCCGCAGGCAGGCGATCGGGTTCGTCCACGACCCGCGCGTCGCCGCCCTGCGCCTCGATGAGCGCCGCAAATGCGCGGGCCGCCGCACCGGACAAGCGCAGCTCCTCGAGCCGCGCACGCGCGGACGCGCGCTCCGTCTCCGCGTCGGTCATAACGATCAGCTGCGTGCCCAGCTCCACGGTCAGATCCCACAGGTCGCTCGGTCCATCGCCGTGCAGTGTCTCTATAGCCTCGCGCACTTCGAGCGCATTGCCCACCGCACAGCCGAGCGGCTGGGCCATCGGGCTAAGCACAGCGCGCACGCGGCGGCCCGCGCCAGCGCCTATGGCGACCATTGCACGGGCGAGGGCGCGGCCCTCCTCCACTGTCTGCATGAACGCGCCGGACCCGAACTTCACGTCCAGCACCATCACCGGCGCGCCAGCCGCCAGCTTCTTGGACATTATGCTGCTGGCGATCAGCGGCAGCGAATCGACGGTGCCGGTAACATCCCGGAGTGCATACATCTTCCCGTCGGCAGGAACCAATTGCGGGCTCTGGCCCACTATAGCGCAGCCGATCCGCTCCACCTGTTCCCGGATACGGTCGGTAGAAAGCTCCACCTGGAAGCCAGGTATCGATTCCAGCTTGTCCAGCGTGCCACCCGTTCTACCGAGCGCGCGGCCCGCCATCTTCACAAAAGCAAAGCCCGCCGCGGCCATGAGCGGCACCAGCACCAGAGACGTATTGTCGCCCACTCCGCCAGTACTGTGCTTGTCCACCACCGCCCGGCCGACGCCGCTCCAGTCCAGCGTTGCGCCCGTCGCCAGCATCGCGCGGGTCAGCGCCAGCGTCTCCGCGTCGCTCAGGCCCCGCCAGCATACCGCCATCAGCCAGGCCGCCATCTGGTGGTCCCCGATGCCGCCGCTTACGAAGTGCTCACATAGCCAGCTTATCTGATCGTCCGCCAGCTCCGCACCCCGCTTCTTCTTCTCAATCAGCTCCACCATCGTGAGCGCGTCGTTCATCTACCTTCCACTCGCTGGATGTTGCCAGACCCGAACGCCTGCGGCAGGAGCTCCCGGAGTGGCGTCGTCACCGCGCCGGAAGCCGCCTCCGTTATCACCAGCAGGTTCGGTGCGAACTCGTGTAGTATTTGACGACAACTGCCGCAGGGCGTACAGGGTACGCCATTGTCAGGGCCTGTTACCGCTATCGCCACAAAATCGCGAACGCCGGCACCGACGGCACTGGACACCGCACCGCTCTCGGCACAGCTCGTGAGCCCGTACGACGCGTTCTCCACGTTTACTCCCGTGAATATCCGGCCGTCCGCAGTCAGGAGCGCCGCTCCTACGCGAAAGCCGCTGTACGGCGCGTACGCGTTCTCACGCGCCTGCCGCGCGGCGTCGATCAGGCCGGCGATCGCGCTGTCGTTCGGGGCGTTCATTTTCCTCCGGCATGAGCCATGCGGGTGTTCAGGCTGTCAGTCCCTCATTTCCACTCCCAATCATCTTCGGGGCGACGAAGTCCGAGCGCAAGCTACGCTCAAAGCAAATCAAGCAGGTTGACAACAACTGTTTCGGGATTAAAATGGACTTCGTGAACTTCATTCCCCGCGTCGTTACCCCACGGAGCAAACTTCTTACCTACCGGATCGCGGGATTCCTGTGGGTGGTTCCGGCGTGATCAGATGCGACTTCAGGGCTATTGTCGAGCAGACACCGGACATCATTGCTCGGTTCAGCCCTGATCTGCGCCACATATACGTCAATCCGGCCGTAGAGCTCGCGACAGGAATCTCTGCCGACGAGTTCATCGGTAAGACCAATGAAGAGATGGGGATGCCCGCGCCGCTGTGTGCGCTTTGGAACGCCGCGCTGCGCCGGGTATTCGAATCGGGTTGGGACACGCTAGCGGAATTCGAGTACCCGTCGCCGACCCACGACCGGTATTTCCGCTGCCGGATATTGCCAGAGTTCGGGGAGAATGCCGAAGTCCAGTCGGCACTTGCCATCGCCCGCGACGTCACGGAGCAGAAAGCCGCCGAACGCGGGCGGCGGCAGAGCGAGGCGCATTACCGGCGGCTGGTGGACAACGCTCCCGACGGCATATACGCGCTGGACGCGGACGGCAGGATCACCGAGATAAATCGCAAGGCGGGTGAGATACTCGGGCGCTCGCCGGAATCGATGATGGGTCGGCATTTTTCGGAGGTTCTGGACATAGATAGTGCGCAGGCGGCCGCGGAGTCGCTCCAGCAGCGGCTGGCAGGGGAGGGCGATACCACCGAGATGGAGGTCACGGTAATCCGTCCATCCGGCGAGCGGCGTATCCTGCAGCTGCGTGCGACGGCTATCCGGGATGGCGGTAAGATCCTGGGCACCCACGGCGTGGCGCGC
>DASSKB010000218.1:0-3254 GCA_035690925.1 Longimicrobiaceae bacterium | reverse complement strand
ACCCGACGAGTAGGTAAGAACCCCGGCTTCCCTCTCGGCGGCCGCGAGGCGGCTGATCGCGTTAAACGCTCCCCGGAACTTGAATGCGCCCGAGCGCTGGAAGTTTTCGCACTTCAAGAAGACTTCTGCGCCGAGCAGATTGTTAAGCGTTCGCGAGGTGAACACCGGCGTCCGGTTGGCAACTCCCGCCAGACGCGCCGCGGCCTCGCGTACATCGTTCGAACCGGTCATGGTCTCGCCGTGGCTGCGGGTGATGCCGATCCGCTGCCGATCAGCTCCTCGACCTTCTCCTCGTTGCTTACCAGCCGCGCAATTTCCGCCAGCGAATTCAAATGCGCCTGCGGTCTACTGGCGGGACTGAGCAGTACGAAGATCAACCTGGCCGGCTCGCGAGCCTGCGGAAAGTCGATCCCGGCGGGGCTGGTGCCCAGAAAGAGAAGGGGCTCATCCAGTCCGTTGACACGTGCATGTGGCACGATGACGCCGGGCCTGACCTCGGTAGAGAACTGGCGCTCACTCTGAACCAGTAGATCCGCTATCCGCCGGACCTTCGAACGATCCGAGAATCCCGTGGCGAGTAGCCGCTCCAGCGCCTCCTCGAACGGCATGCTCGGAAGATCGAAGACTATCCTCTCGGGAACGAGCCCCCTGGGCAGTCCGCCCGTCGCTATCTCTTCACGTCGTGAAGTATCGGCCTCCCCGGGATAAACAATGAGAAAACTCTCGGGGAGCAGGCCCGCAAGCTGAGAAGGCAGCCGCTCCAGCTTGGGATGCCAGGGCAGGGTGCCTCGCCTGGCGCTCATAGCAACCACCAGATCATCTGCTTTTACCCGCTTTCTGAGGTCAAGCATGAGAGCCCCCCAGCCATGGGCACTCTCGAAGGTGGTCGGGACCGCTGGCTTGATGTCGTTGAAGAGCTCCTGGTATCGGTCCGCATCTCCATCTACCACCAGCGACAGAATCGAGGCGCCTAGCTGGTTGGCTATCAACTTGATATTACGGGCCGCGTCGTGGAATCCGGGATGGCGATGGATCAGAGCCGGTAGGATCAGCACCAGGCGAGTGGTCGTGTTCAACGGGTGTCCCAACTTGGCCACCACCATGCCCTGCCTGACCTGATCCAGAAGGTGATCCAGAACACTGCCGAAAATCGCGTGAGTGGAGCCGCCACCGTCCCATCCCACCACAACCATGCTCGTGCGCGTCTCCGCAATCCCCCGCATGATACCGGTTGCGATATTCTGATCTACGCGGGTCAGAGGGACCACCGGAACTTCCGCACTGGCCGCGTGGATCACCGCGTGCCCCAGCATTTTCTCGGTTTCCGCTACTTGCGCGTCGGTGGTGTTGCCCATTTCCCGCACCACCATGAGCGGATAGATCGGCTCGTCGGAGCTTCGCATCATGAACGCGAGGTCTAGCAGAGCCTCCGCGGTTGCCGGATTGGATATCGGGATGAGAATCCGCTGCGGGGCCTCACTCGGCGCGTACGGCTTCTGTTCCTCCTTCAAAGCCACCCTTCTGCCGTACTTCTCCACCATCCATGGTCCGATCAGGGAAGTTGTGAGGATGGTGAGGACTACGCCGTTGACCTCGGCCTGATCAAAAAGGCCGACCTGAAAGCCAACTATGACGATTGCGAGTGTTCCCGAGGCGTGTGGCACGGAGAGGCCGAAGACAACCCAGGCTTCTTCCGCCGAGTACCCGAATGCCTTACGCGTCGCGAGTGCAGCCAAGCCTTTAGATACGATCACGCCTGCGGCAAGCGCCGCGGCCAGGATCCAGGAGTCCAGCGTCGCCAGAGCCCGTACATCTACGAGCATCCCGACGGAGAGGAGAAAAAACGGGATGAAGAGGGCGCTTCCGACGAAGTTGATACGATTCATCAACGTGCCGTGCTCCGGGACCAATCTATTCAGCGCCAGCCCGGCAAGCAGTGCACCTATGATCGGTTCCACCCCGGCGATCTCCGCGAGGAACGCCACGGCAAAGAGCGTAGCCATGACGAAAATGAACTCGCTCGTCGCTTCACTGCGAGCTTTTCTGAAGAACCATCGGCCGAGTCTCGGCACGCCCAGCAACACAGCCAGAATGTAGACCGCGAGAGACCCGACAAGGACCACCCAGAACGAAATCCCCAGCGCCCCGTCTATTGATCTGGCGACAACTGCCAGCACCAACAGTGCGAGCGTCTCGGTGAGAATGGTGCCGCCCAGAGTTGACGTTACCGCCAGGTTCTTGACTATGCCAAGCCTGCTGGCGATCGGGTATGCCAGGACTGTGTGCGACGCGAAAACGGCTCCGAGCAGCAGAGCAGAAGGAAGGGAGTACCCGAATGCGAGCCCGACCGAAGTGCCGGTAATCTGAGGGATTGCGAACGAAAGAGCGCCGAAAACGACGCTCCGGTTCCGGTACTTGTTGAAATCCACCAGGTCCAGCTCGAGCCCTACCAGGAACATGAGATAGAGCAGACCGACCGTCCCCAGCAGGACTATAGTCGCATCTCGCGCGAGGAGGTTCAGCCCGTTGGGACCGACGACCGCGCCCGCGAGAATAATCCCGATCATCCCCGGCACCCGGAAGCGCTCGAAAACGAGTGGCACCACGAGGAAGATTACCATCGCAAGCGCGACGATCTCCACCGGGTTCGTTATGGGGAGGTGAGGCATCAGGTCAGATCTGGAGCTTTGTCGGGCAGGCTATGTATTAGTACTTCGGCACTGAAGGGTCTACCTCGTCTGACCAGGCGCGGATTCCGCCCGTAAGGTTCAGGAGTCGCGAGTAGCCGTGCTCGCGAAGATACCTGATCGCCTTCGCACTTCGTCCACCGGAGCGGCAATGAAGGATTATCTCGGTATCGGGGTCCAGCTCGCTCATGCGCGCGGGAATGTCACCGAGCGGCAGCAGCCGAGCTCCGTGGCTTTCCAGGTTCCCGATCTCCCACTCTTCCGGCTCGCGAACGTCGACTATGACCGGCCGCTCTCCATGATCGAGCCGCTGCTTCAACTCGGTCACCGTTATTTCGGGGATATCTTCACCGGCCATTTCCTTGCTCCTCGGTTCGTTGTTGGGAATGCCACAGAACTGCTCATAGTCGATGAGCTCGTGGATCGTTGGATGGTCGCCGCACACAGGACAGGTGGGGTCCCGGCGCAATTTCAGCTCTCGGAAGCTCAGGGTCAGCGCGTCGAAAAGCAAGAGTCGACCGGCGAGCGTATCACCGATACCCAGCAGCAGTTTGAGCGCTTCCAGTG
>DASSKB010000217.1:0-14052 GCA_035690925.1 Longimicrobiaceae bacterium | reverse complement strand
GACCTCATATATCTCCGCGGTCTCGTGCGGGTGCTGGAATATCTGGAGAATGGAGGCGAGTTCGAGCCGCTATACGTCGGCAAGCTCGCCCTCAAGCACCTGCCGATCCTGCAGGAGCTCCGCGATCGCCAGGTCCTCGTTGAACCGCCGCTCAGGCCACGCTTCATGGAGCGTCCTGAGGTCGGGCCCCGGCTTCAGCGGGTTCGCGACGGAATCAAGCTTAAAGAGCTCATACGCGAGGAAGTGCCATCATGAGGATCGGCTTCGTGGTAAACGACGTGAACACCGAAATTATGACCGCTGCCACCATCAACATGGCACGCGCGGCCACGGCTATGGACCACACTGTTTACATGATAGGTGTCGGCGACCTTACCTATCTTCCGGACGGGAGCGTGGGCGCCATAGCGATCCGCACCGAGCCCTCGGCGGCAGGCTCTCCCGAGAGCTTCATGGCCTTCATAACGGACGCATCAACCGAGCGCAAACGGATAACATCGGCCGATCTGGACGTGCTCTATCTAAGGTACAACCCCGGCGAGAACGAAGGGTCGAAGCCATGGGAGCAGGACGCGGGAATCGTGTTCGGCCAGATAGCCATGCTCGAGGGGGTGATAGTTCTGAACCACCCGTACACCCTCGCGTACGCTGTCAACAAGATGTACTTCCAGCACTTTCCGGAAGCGATCCGCCCGCGCACCCTCATCACCCGAAATGTGGATGAGATTCGATCGTTTTATGAGGAACAGGACGGGGGTATAGTTCTGAAGCCACTCCGCGGTTACGGCGGCGCCGATGTCTACCTGCTCAAGGAGGACGCCACCAACCTGAAGCAGATAGTCGAATCCATCGGCCGCTCCAGCTATATCATCGTCCAGGAATACCTGCCGGCAGCGACCGAGGGAGATACCCGCCTCTTCCTTATGAACGGTAAGCCCCTCCAGTGCGATGGCAAGTATGCGGCGCTTCGGCGAGTAAACTCGGGTGGGGATTTCCGCAGTAATATCTCCGCCGGCGGCAAACCTGCCAGAGCGGAAATTACCGACGAGATCCTCGAACTCGCTGACCTGGTTCGCCCAAGGCTCCTTGCCGATGGCTTATTCTTCGTCGGCATCGACATCGTCGGTAATAAACTTGTGGAGATCAACACCATCAGCGCAGGTGGGCTGAACGCGGCCGGCAAGCTGGAAGGTGTCAGCTTCGGTGAAGAGGTCGTGATGGCTATCGAGCGGAAGGTGAGGCACCGCGACAACTACGGCGGTCGCTTGAGGAATCGGCAGCTCGCGGTTATGGAGTGAGGCCGAGGCCGAGCCTCACCCCCTTCGCGAGCGTCCGGAACGCTTCGGCCACCGCGCTGTTGGGGTGTTCCAGCATCGGCGGCGCGCCGCGGTCCCCGCCCTCCACTACGGGTGCCTCGAACGGGACTTCCGCGAGCACCGCTACCCCATTCCGCCTCGCCAGCTCGACCCCGCCACCCCGCCCGAAAGGGTGCGACCGGCGGCCGCATTCGCAGAGGCTGTAGCTCATGTTCTCGACTACACCCAGCACGGGAACGTTTAGCTTACCGAACATCTCGACGGCCTTTTCAGCCTCCTGCACCGATAGCCGCTGAGGCGTTGTAACCACTACCGCACCGTCAACCACTACCGACTGTGCCAGCGATAGTGGGATATCGCCCGTACCCGGCGGCAGATCTATGACGAGCACGTCCAGAGCGGGCCAGACCACGCCGCGAGAGAACTGCCTGACCGCCTTGCTCACCATCGGCCCGCGCCAGATCGCAGGCGACTGCGGACCAAGGAAGAAGCCGAACGATACCACCGCCAGACCATGGCGCTCGAGCGGCAAAATCTTTCTGTCCGCGCTCATCTCGATCTCGTGCGCGCCATCCTCGATGCCGAGGATCATGGGGATGGATGGACCGTAGATATCTGCATCCAGCATCCCCACACGTAGTCCCCCGAGCTGCAATGCCAACGCGAGATTGGCGGCGACAGTACTTTTCCCAACCCCACCTTTGCCCGAACCGACGGCGATTATACGAGTGACGCCCCGTAGATGTCCGCGATCCGCCCAGGGATCCGGCACGCCCGGAGCGCGGCGCTCGGGAGCTACAATCTGCACCTCCGTCCGAACCGCGCCGCGCTCGGCGAGCTTCTCCCGGATGAGCGCGCGTAACTGATCCGGCACCTCGGGACGAGTGCTGGCCAGAACCAGCGAGACGTGCACGCGGCCGTTGTTCACTGCGACCGAGCGTACTATCCCGAACGAGACTATATCCCGCTTCAAGCCGGGGTAGAGCACTTCTGCGAGCGCCTCGCGCGCCGCAGATTCTGTGAGGGGCGGGGTGTCGGGCATCGTCGAGTGAGGTCGGGGCGGAGGATGAAACGGCCCCGGAGAGTAGCAGATCGGGATGGGCTCGGCTGTGACGGTTGTCACAGAGACAGAAGAGCCGCTCATGTGCTGAGGGTCATTGTACTAAATAAACGAGCAAGGGCACCGCAGCGTAATGGCTGCTGTGCCCCTGCTCATGTAAGCTCCCGAGGTAGGACTCGAACCTACGACCCTCTGATTAACAGTCAGATGCTCTAACCAACTGAGCTACTCGGGAATAATACCTTCTCAGGTAGCCAAAATTACCCCAGTCAGCCATAAGTGTCAACCCCGCCGGGGGCCCGGTATAGCACTACGACGATAAGGAAAAACCTGCCGGTTCCGGAACATTTTTCAGCCTGCGGATTTCGCGAAACCCTGTGTTCATGCGCGGAACGACCCGGGAACGAAACATGCCCCCAACGAGTAGAACCTTATGACCCTCCATGCCCCATGCGCCGAACCCAGCAGTTGAATCCTATGCTATCCAGGATCCGCCTTTCAGTTCCCGTGATCGCGGCCATCGCAGGCTTCTGCGCGGGTGTGTTCGGCACTGCGCTGGCCGCCGACGGGGTGCGCTGGCGTGCTCTGTCCATCACGGATCTGGCGCCGGTGCCGGTCCTCGACGCCATAAACGCGCTCCCGCGGACGGAGATGACTCTGGCAATGCTGGAGGCGCGCAATGTTCTGAGGGAGAATCGCCCGTGGACGGCATGGACGATCCTGCGCGACTATATCGAGGACCCGGCCGAGGCCGACGCCTCGGTGGTCCTCCTTGCAGCCGAGGCGGCGGCAGGGTGGGGCGGGTGGGATCACACACGCGACCTCCTCGACGGTAGAGAATGGCTCGACAATGTGGATGGCGGCGAGGGCTGGTACCTACTGGGCCGTGCCGAGGAGGAGTTGGGTGACGAAGAGGCTGCCGCGGCGGCTTATCGCCGGTTCGTCGCTACGGCTGAGGGGCAGCGTCGCGGAATCGGTGAAGCCAGACTGGGTCAGGTGTTGCGCGAGCTCGACAATCCTGCGGCCGCAGCCGCAGCTTTCGCGGCCGCAGCCACTCGCCTGCCCCGAATCGAGGATTGGCTCACAGTATTGAGGTTGGACCAGCTGGCCGAGGCCGGCGAGTCATCGGTCATACAGATTGCCACCAGTTCATCAGGCGGATCGGCGCCGGTGCGAGTCAGGCGCGTCCTCGCCGAGGTCGACGCTCGCCTGGCCGCTGGCGACACCGTTCGTGCGATCGAGAGACTCGAGTGGGAGGCAAGCGCCCTTTCAGCGAGTGGAATGCCCGCCGAAGCTGCGAACCTGGCACTCCGCCGCGCTCCGTTGATGGCTGCTATGGGTGAGTCCACTGAATCGCGCGCGCTCCTGCGGTCTCTGGCCTGGGAGGGTTCGCTCCCGGCACCGATCCGGCTCGCGGCCGCTAACCAGCTTGGCGAGCTGACCAACCGTACGGCCGCGGAAGAGCTCGCGCGGGCATCGGCCTTCGAAGCCGCCGGCAAACCCGGCGTAGCCGCCCGGGCCCTCATGGCGGCGATGGACGCTGGGGTGCCTAGCGCTGCGGGCGTCCAGCTCAGACTGGCGCGCCTACTCTACGACGAGCGGGACTATGGGCCAGCCGCTGTGGCGTTTCGCCGCGCTGCCGACCTCCTGGGCGATGCGGAGCTGAAGGCCGAAGCCGAGCTGCACGCCGCGCGTGCGACGTTCCGGAGCGGTAATCCTTCCATGGGCCTCGCCGATCTACGCAGCCTCGTCGATCGCCGTCCCGGTACAGCGGCCGCGGGAAGTGCGCTCTTTCTGCTGGCGGACGAGGCGAACACGGTCGAGCAGGCTATCCCGTTGTACCGCCGCTCCGCCGCGATCGAGCATTCACCATACGCACGCGAGGCGCTCTTCCGCCTGGGCGATCGCCTGATCGGTCAGGGTGACGTGGCCGATGGCCTGGCAATATGGGCGACTTACGCCGAGCGGTACCCGACCGGCGAGGCAACGGCGCAGATCGCCTACAATGCCGCACGAATGCACGATCGGGCTGGGCGTGACGAGCGCGCCCGAACGATGTACGCCGCTTCGGTGGCTGCCGATCCGCTCTCCTACTACGCTATCCAGGCCGCGCTCCACTCCGGGATCGATCCATTCAAGACAGCACTGGACGAGCCGCATCCGTGGATCGGGCTCGCCAGCGACGCCACGGACGCCGCTGCAGTGCTGGATCGCCTCGCGCTCCTCGCCGAAGTCGGCCTTACCGACGCCTGGGAAGAGGAGAAGGAGGCCGCCGTACGGCGCTTCAGGTCCAGACCGGCTGCGCTGGTGGCGTTCGCCGAAGGCTTACGCGACAGCGGCCACCCCGTCGATGGCATTTACCTCGGATACGACCTGCTCGAAATTCGTGATGGCGAGCTCGATCGCCGTGTACTCCAGCTGATCTTCCCGCTCCTCTTCCGTGACCTGATCGAGCGTGAAGCGCGCATCAACGATGTAGATCCTATGTTCCTCGCGGGGCTGATCCGCCGGGAATCGGCGTATCGTCCGTCCGCCGAATCGTGGGTCGGTGCGACTGGCCTGGGACAGATAATGCCCTCGACCGGCCGGTGGCTCGCGCCCTCGGTCGGCATAGACTCATACGAGCAGCGCCTCCTCGAGGTCCCCGAAGTCAACCTGCGCATGAGCGCATACTATATCGGCAATCTGCTGGAGAGGTTCGATGAGAAGCAGGACCTCGCGCTGGCGGGGTACAACGCCGGCCCGGGGCGGGCAGCGAGGTGGGAGGGTGAGCTGGACCGCGACGAAAACGTGGATCGCTTCCGCGAGCGCATACCGTTCGACGAGACTCGCGTCTACGTGAAGATAGTGTTACGCAACGCTTACATCTACGATCGCCTGTACGGCGACTGAGCGCCAGTCTCAGCCAAGCGTCTTAGATTGAGAGGCCCCTTCCCCGTTGCGGGATGGGGCCTCTCAATATCTGACTGGCACCACGATTGCGCTCTCGCGTGAGTGTACGAGGCGATCCGACGCAAGCGTCAGCAATGTCCTTTCACGGCACCGAATGCCCAACGCCCAGCAAGAAGAACGTACCCGTAAACACGCTCGTGTAGCCCACGAGCTGGTGGTGCCGCATTTCCACCAGCCCGACGACGTGACCTGCGGGCCGACCTGTCTCAGGAAGGTTTACGACTTCTACGGTCTCGAAGTCGAGCTAGCGGAGGTACTTGGAGAGATAGATCGGAATGAGGACGGCGGCACGCTCGCGGTTTTTCTCGCCAACTCCGCGCTGAAGCGGGGTTTTTCCGCGCGATTGTACTCGTATGACCTCAGGATCTTCGATCCGAGCTGGGCCGGCCTGTCGGGTGCGGGTCTGGCGGATCGGCTGACCAGACGGATTCCACATCTCAAGTTCCCCAAGATAATCAGGGCGGCCGAGGCATACCTCCACTTTCTACAGCTCGGCGGGGAGATGGCGTTCGAAGAGCTCACGCCCGGGCTACTGAAGCGGATCCTGAATCGTGACCACCCAATCCTGGCGGGACTCTCGGCGACCCACCTGTATCGGATGATGCGCGAGCGCCATGATCCCATAACCCATGAGCTGGTCGACGATGATATTCGCGGCCAACCTATCGGCCATTTCGTCGTCATCACCGGATACGAGCACTGGGGCAGACGCTTTACCGTTCGTGATCCCTCGGAACATGTTCCTGTCGCCGCAGACGGGCGGCAGGTGGTGGACGCACAAAGGCTCATCAATGCCATCCTCCTGGGCGATCTCACCTCCGATGCCGTGCTGCTGGAGATCTGGCCGTGAAGCGCCGGCATGTTGTAGCGGTGGTTTCCGAGCTTGCCGATGCGCCCGAAATCCCGCGCGAGCGAGTGGTCACCGCGGACGGATATCTGGATGGCGGCGAATGGGCGGATCGCGGTGCGACAATAGTCAATCTGTGCCGCTCGTATCGCTATCGCGCTAAAGGTTACTACGTTTCACTTCTCGCCGATGCCCGAGACCAGACGGTAATTCCCAGCGTCGAGACTCTCGAGGGTCTGTCGGAACCGTTCGGTCTCTTTCGCTCGCTTCAGGAGGTGGGCGTCGCCACAGTCGATCTGGTGGAGATGCGTACGAGGCGGGCAAACGCCGAAATCGCCCATGCACTCGCATACTTCGGCAGCTGTCTGGATCCGCGCTTCAGAGCCGCCGCGCAAGCTGTGTATCGCGAGTGGCCCGCGCCCGTACTCCGCCTCGAGTTTGTCCGCGAGGCGGACGAGTGGCTCGTCGCACAGGTCTCACCCGTTCCATTGCAGCAGCTGGAGCCTGCCGAACGCGCGCCATTGTTCGAGGCGTTGTCCAATGAAAAATTGGTTCTAAGAAGGGGTTCCAGGTCGCCGCGCGAGCTCAAGCGTGCATCCATTGCGCTGCTGGTGGATCCCGATGATCCGTTCAGCCCCTCGACGCCCGAAACCCTCGATCGTTTCGAGCGCGTCGCGTCCAGCATGAACGTCTACGTGCACCGCATCGGGATGGACGAGATCGGCAAGCTGGGCGAGTACGACGCACTCCTCATAAGAGCTCTCACCGGCGTGCGGGAACCCGCCTTCCAGTTCGCACTTCGCGCCGAAGCGCTCGACATGCCCGTACTGGATGACACCCAATCAATTATCCGCTGCAGTAATAAGGTGTTCCTCGAGGAACTTCTGCGTCGCGAGGGGATTCCCACTCCACGAACTCTCGTGGCCACCTCGAAGACGTCGTGGGAGCAATTGTGCGAGCTCGGTTCGCCCGTAGTCATCAAGTTGCCGGACAGCTCGTTCTCAGCCGCCGTCCACAAGATCTCGACACGCGAGGAGTACCAGCAGCGTGGTGCGGAGATGTTCCGACGTTCGCCGCTCATTATCGCCCAGGAATACCTGCCCACCGAGTTCGACTGGAGAATAACAGTCCTGGACGGTCGCGTACTGTTCGCCGCGCGCTACTACATGGCGCGCGGCCATTGGCAGATCCGTTCGCAGGATGCAACGGGTACCAGATACGGGAAAGTGGCGGCTATTGCGCGCGCAAGCGCTCCTGCTCCCATAGTGGAGCTGGCGTTAAGAGCCGCTGCCCTGATCGGCAATGGCCTTTACGGGGTGGATCTGAAGGAAGGGGCGGACGGGCCTGTGGTGATCGAGATCAATGACAATCCCAATCTTGATATAGGATACGACGACGCGGCTGACGGGCGGATCATCTACGAGGATATTATAAACTATTTCCTCAGGCGGGTGGAGGAAGCCCGCACCCCTGAGCCAGCCAATAAAGATAGTGTGGCGCGCACAACCGCCGCGCGATCGCCCGGGAAACCGCCCAAGCGTCACTATCGCCCGTTCGAGGTCGCAGGTATGGAGCTGGAATATCCAGTAGTGGATCGTGACCTGAACGCGGTTTCGCTGGTCGAAGAGGGTTTTCGTATCCTCTCCGGCCGCGCGACTTCGGATGTGGACCTTGGCGCCGTCGCCTTCTCGAACGAGATCGCCGACCACGTTTTCGAGGTGAAGACGCCGACGCCGAACCGCTCACTACGCGCCGCAGAAGCTGCGCTGTTCGACGGCGTGCAGCGCTTCTCTACCACATTGCGGGAGGAGTTCGGCGCGCGCCTTCTACCGACGGGAATGCACCCGTGGATGAACCCCGCCAAGGCCAGACTCTGGAGCAGGTCGAACGCCCGCATCTATAAGGCGTATTCGCGACTCTTCGACGTTCAAACGCACGGGTGGATGAACGTTCATGCGTCACACCTGAACCTGCCGCTCGGCCGCGAGCGTGAAGGGGTGGCGATCTACAATGCGGCGGCACTCCTGATTCCCTACCTCCCCGCTCTCGCCGCAAGTTCTCCGATGTACGACGGTGAGCTGCAGCCGGCGGTTGATAATCGCCTCGCCTGGATCCTGGAGCACCAGGCCAGGATACCGGAATCCTGCGGGTCGATTGTCCCGGAGTATGTGGAGTCGTTCGCGGACTATCGCAAGCGCATCCTCGCACCCATGTACCAGGCGCTCGACCGCCTCCCGGACGCGGACGTGCTGCGCCACGAGTTCTTCAACACACGTGGCGCGATTCTGCGATTCTCGCGGCAGGCCATAGAGATCCGGGTGCTCGATACCCAGGAGTGCGTCAAACTCGATGTCGCCATCGCCGTATTCGTACGGACCGCTCTACGCAGCCTCGCAACACGCATCATCAAGGGGAGGATAGCACTGCCGCCGCAGGAGGTGCTGGTCGACGACTTCCGCTCCACTATCCAGGACGGTAGCAGGGCCCGGGTCAGCGCTCCGCACCTTTCGCAAGATGAGAACCGGGACGGGACCGGGTTGGTGGGTGTTGGCGAGGTGCTCCGCGGATTGCTCGCGGATGCCCGCAAAGTGGTCCGCAAGGACGAAGCCGACTACCTGGACCTGGTCGAGGGGATGATCGACTCCGGATCACTATCGGAGCAGATCAGGGCGCGGTTGATGCCGTTCGTCAATGACGAAGAGGCGTTCACCGAGGCCGCGCGGCATCTCTACATAGAGCTCGCCGACTGCCTCGAAGGCAATGAGCCCTGGACAGGCCGCGGATTGGCTAACCCGAGCACATCCGCATGAAGGTATCGGTACCGGCCGTATGCGGCCTGCCAATCGCCGCCTTCAGATCGGAGTCCCTGATATCCCTTGCGAAAGTTCGGGTCCAGCCCGCGATCATCTCGGAAGAATCCCGGTATGCCCATAAATTCGTGCTCGTATCTCGCCATTTTATCCTCCCAGGTTGCTCTCTGTTTCCGGTCGCGTAGAATACTCAGGTGCAAGTTTCTCACCCGTTTTACAGCCTTCCACTCGAACGCTTATATTCCGGACCGATCCGATGAAAAACTACACCTCCTCTGTCGCGGATATAAACACTGGGTAAGCTCGCTGTCCTGATAGTCACGTCGTTCGTGGACATGCTGGGGCTTCTGATGGTGCTCCCGCTCCTGCCATTCTACGCGGAGCGCCTGGAGGGCACAGGCCTTTTCGGCGAACTCATCTCCCACATTGGCAGCACAGGCCTCGTAGTCGGGCTCCTGGTATCTTCCTTCGCGGTCGCCCAGCTGCTAAGTGCACCCTTCTGGGGACGAGTTTCGGATCGCTACGGACGTCGCCCCGCCCTCCTCATAGGCCTGGGCGCGTCGTTCCTGGCTTACATTATCTTCGCTTACGCCGACACGCTCTCCATGCTGTTCCTCTCGCGGCTCGTGCAGGGTGCCGGCGGCGGAACGGTGGGGGTGATCCAAGCGTACGTCGCTGATGCCACCGAGCCCGAGAACCGCGCCAAGAGCCTCGGCTGGCTGTCGGCGGCGACCAACGCGGGAGTAGCCATCGGGCCGGTCATCGGGTCGTGGTCACGTACAATATCGGCGGAGGCGCCAGGCCTCATCGCGGCCTCGATCGTCTCCGTCAACATGGTGTTCGTCTGGTTCTTCCTGCGCGAGTCGTATGACGTTGCGGCCGCCCGCGCGGATGGCCATAAGAACATCCGCTCGCGTGATGCGGTCTGGAACGTGATCACCCACTCGCGTGAGCCGGCACCGCGCCTCATCTGGATCTACGCGATCGCTATGGGCGCGTTCCAGGGAATGACCTCGATACTGGCACTTTTCCTGGCGGTACGGTTCGGGGTCACAGCCGCGACGATCGGGTATTTCTTCATGTACATCGGGGCGATTGGTTTCCTGATGCGCGCCGCCATACTCGGGTGGGCTGTGGACTGGCTGGGTGAAGTGCGTCTATCTCGGATAGGCTCGGTGCTCCTGGCTGCGGGCCTCGCGCTCCTGCCCCTTACCCAGGGATACCTGGGCCTGGCAATAGCAGTTGCGCTGGTGCCTATTGGCACTGCGTTTACATTTCCATGCATCACCTCCCTCCTCTCCCGTGTGATCGGCAAGCACGAGCGCGGGCTCTATATGGGCGTCCAGCAGAGCTTCGGCGGCGCCGCACGGGTGATTGGTCCGCTCTGGGCGGGTTGGGCGTATGATCATCTCGGGATCGGCGTGCCGTTCTGGACTGGCGCAATTATGGTTTTCGCTACGATTTTCATCGGGATAGGAATGGAGTCGTATACCCGATCGGACCACGAACGGAGAACAGCCGCGGTTTGACAGCCGCCTGGGCGGTGGCTACTCTGCGAGATACCTCTCGATAGATCAAAGATTCAGTTTTGAGGCGGATCACCCTTCCGGGCCCCGGTACCTGAGCAGTTCAATTCACCCCATCGACAATGGAGACGAGAATGACCCTGTTGAACCTTCGCATTCTTCGCGGCCTCGGTGTTGCCGGCGTAATTCTGGCCTTTGGCGCGTGCGCGCCGGATTCGAGCGACGCCGACGCACCGGCGGCCGATCAGACCGCATCGGCGGATAGCGGACCCGGCTGGGGAATCGTCATTCATGGCGGAGCAGGAACCATCAACCGTGGTGACATGACACCGGAACAGGAAGCCGAGTACAGGGCAAAATTGACTGAAGCCCTGGAGGCCGGCCACGGTGTCCTGAGTGAGGGCGGCAGCAGCCTCGACGCTGTGGTGGCGGCAATCAACGTGATGGAGGACTCGCCGCTCTTCAACGCTGGGAAGGGCGCCGTCTTCACTGCCGAGGGTAAGAACGAGATGGACGCGGCGATAATGGACGGGAGCACGCGCATGGCCGGCGCCGTTACCGGGGTAACGCATGTGAAGAACCCGATCAACCTGGCGCGTCTGGTGATGGAGGAATCCCCGCACGTATTCATGGCTGGAGCAGGCGCCGAGACCTTCGGCCGCGAGCAGGGTGTCGAGATGGTGCCCGAGGAGTACTTCTATACCGAGCGCCGCTGGGAATCGCTGCAGCGCGCTAAGGCCGAGGAGAATGGCGAGACCGCGGCAGCAACAGGCGGGCTGTGGAACGCCCAGACCCGAAAGTACGGGACGGTCGGAGCGGTGGCCCTCGACCAGCAGGGGAATCTCGCGGCCGGCACTTCCACTGGTGGGATGACCAACAAAAAATGGGGACGCATCGGCGACGCCCCGGTGATAGGCGCTGGAACGTACGCTGGTGAGAACTGTGGTGTGTCCGCCACGGGTCACGGTGAATACTTCATCCGATCCGTCGTGGCTTACGATATCTGCGCCATCTCGAAATATCTCAATGTCTCCATCGAGGAGGCCGCCAATACAGTCGTGATGGAGAAGCTGGTCGAGTTCGGCGGCTCGGGCGGAGTTATTGCAATGGACGGCCAGGGTAATGTCGCCATGCCGTTCAACTCCACCGGAATGTACCGTGGATATATGGGTCAGGACGGTACGGCGGTCGTGGAGATTTACAGGAACTGACCGATCGGCCAGCCACTCCGGTATCGCCGATACCGAAACTCGCGGCGGTCAGTCTACGTAGTATGACGCAGAGGCCGCACATCGCGGCCCGAGCATGTACACCAGGAGGAGGCATGGATAATCCGAATGATCCGGGGCGACGCCGCGACCCGTTCGAAGACCTGCAGGGCAAGATCGAACGCGCCATCGACGAGCTCCGCCCCAAGGTCCGGCGCGCGCTCGAGGAGATGGACGCGAAGGTCGATGCCGCCCTCGCCGACGTTAAGCCGCGGGTGGACGAGCGCATGCGCTCCGCCAGACCGAAGGTGGACTCCTTCGTAGCAGACATCCAACCCCGGATGGACGCTGTGCTGAAGAAGGTGCAGACGAAGCTCGAGGATCTTCGCAACGAGCTGGAGCAGCGGGCGAACAGGGCCGGGCCGGGCGATGAGACCGAACCCGCGCCGCCACCACCACCCCCACCTCCGCCCCCACCTACCCCGTCGGGTGGTGCGGGACCGATCTAGGAGCAATACAGAAGGGGCCTCGTACGGGGCCCCTTCTGTATTTCCCTTGTAGCATCCACCTTCTCGAGCTACAGCACCATGACAGTGCTGAGGCCGTAGCGGGGATCCAGCAGATCGAACACGGATACTATCCCGGCCGCGACAAGGCTGTTGAATAAGGCGTTCCCTAGGAGTACCGGCAGAAAGAAATGCCAGAACCGCATACCCAGGAAAGACAAAGGCGCTACAACGAGCTCGTTGGGAAGCGGCACGAACGCAGCGTAAGCAAATAGTATGAACGACGGGCTATGGGGGTGACGGGTCCGTAGACGGTCCAGTCTTCTGGTCAGTCCCGTCGGTCCGCCATCGTCCTGCGAAAAGCTACGGCCGGCCTTCCCCAGCAGAAACCCCACACAATCGCCCAACGTCATGCCCAGCGTAATGAGCGTGAGAATGATCGGCAGCGATAGCCCAGCCTCGATCAGGAGCGAGGTGAACGACGCGGCGGGGATCGGTACCAGCAGACTGAAGCCGGAGAACACCGCGACCGCGAAGATCCCGGGGTAACCGTATTCAGAGACGAACTCAACAAGCTGTGGCTCGTCCAGGGCCCGTCCGGTCAGCCAGAAGACGAGCCCCAGGACAGCAATGACACCGATAACCTTCCACAGGTACTTTTGCCGCAGCTTCAGCCGCATACCGGTTCAGGCCGGACTGATCAGCGATCCGTGTTCCCGAGGAAGCGCACGACCTTCATCAGCATCCAACCAACCAGCAGGATTGGACCGACGGTAAACAGGAGGAATGTGCCGATCCCGAGCGCCGCGCCGAAGACCCAGAACGCAAGCTTGAGGACCGCTATGGCCAACAGCGCCACAAAAAACCAGGTGAGGAGCTTGCCAGCGAGGGATTTACCGTTGTCGTACGTGTTCATTGTCGTTCTCCTGTTATGAAGTTGTCCTGCCCTCACCTCACTACGACACTTCGGTCAAAAGAGTTTCGGCGCCGGTCCATCGGTTCCTCTTTTGCCGCGAGGAGCCTTTACCGCGGAGAAGTTTTTACCGCGGAGGCGCAGAGCGCACGGAGGTTCTCTCCTCGCTTGCACATTGAATACAGAAGGACAATTTGTATAGTTCGCTTTTTTTTGTTTTCCTCCGCGCCTCCGCGCTCCGCGCTCCGCGGTTATGCCCTCCGCGGTTATTCGTTTCCTGTGCGTTCGCCATGGTTCCGATGCCGGCGGCGCGTTCTCTGCAACGACCTCCGACATATCGTCCGAACCCGAATAGCTCAACTTATATGAATAAGGCCCTGGCCGCGTCAGGCATTTTCATCATCTTCGTTCTCTTCGGCGGTACCTGGGTGTGGCTTATCCGCTACCTGAATCCGGGACTGACCAGCTCGATAGCCATCGTGGCCCTGGGGATCTGCCTGGTCGCGATATTCATCTGGCTACTGACCACCCGACTCCGCGAAATTCTCGCGGGGACCGACCATCTCGGGCGCTCTGCGTTCGTTATAGCGGTCGACCTTTTGCTCCTTCTACTCGCCTTCGCAGCTTCATACCAGGAGCTCGGCCTTATCGACAATAGCATAGCCAGTAAGCCGACCGTGCACGAGTTCGGCACTTCACTATACCATTCGATCGCAACATTTACCACTCTGGGGTATGGCGACTATTTCCCAACCGGAGTCGGCCGCATACTCGCCGCTATGGAGGCGCTCACCGGCTACGTTATTCTCGGCATTGTTGCTTCCACCAGCGTTTCCATCCTTTCTTCAAAGTCCGACCGGGAGTCCTAACCGGGCGCCCCATCCTTGTGGGGCGCATGCGTCAGCACTACCATG
>DASSKB010000216.1:0-2319 GCA_035690925.1 Longimicrobiaceae bacterium | reverse complement strand
GTGACGGAGTGAGCCAGGGCAGCTCGCTGGCGGGAACCTCGGCGGGCGCCGGCGCATTCCCGATGTCCTCGACGACCGCCGTGAGCCTGGTAACCTCCTGACGCGCCGCGAGCCTGGCGTCGTCGGCCTCCCTAACCGCCTGATCGAGCGGAGCGCGACGGGTTTCCCACTCCTCGTCACCGATCTCCCCTATCCTGTAGCGAAGGCCGGCTTCCTGAAGAGTCTCGGCGCACGACGCGGCATGGCTCTCGGCCTCAGTAAGACGCTCGCGCGCCTCCTGCAGATCGTTCTGAAGCGAGTCCGCGTAACTACGAAGCTGTTCGAGAGTCGCATCCAGGCGCGACTCGTAGTCGCTGCGGACCCGGTCGGCGATCTTCTCGTCCACCTCGGTACTGCAATCATCTATGCGCGCAAGCCAGCCTTCCAGTGTGGAACGCCGCTCGAGCAGTTCATCTACGCTGATTGTCGACTCAGCCTGTCCGCTGGATTTCGTTGGATTCATGATGTTGATACTCGGTTACCACGTTTTATGTAGAATAGCAAACAATCGCGAGCTCTACGCTCAGGATCTGAACAGGTCGATCGCCAGATCTGCCAGGCTTTCGGGCGGAGCAGGTGGCTCCGACTGGTAAAAAGACCGGCCGAGACTTCGATCGTAAGACGACCATTCACCTGCCGGTACGTCGGCGAGCACGTTGCCAGCCTGGTTCATCTTGGCATCGAGGTCGTCTGCGTAATGGAGCACCAGTGCTTCGCGAAGCTGCGGAACTCTGGGGCTGTCCCACTCCGGCTTCCCCTGGTGGCTTGCTATGAGGTGCAGGAGCAGCGTGAGACGCTCCTCGCCCAGGTCCGGCACCGACCGCGCCTGCTCGGCCACTAAGTTCATCCCGATCACGATATGCCCGATAAGCTGACCCTCGGTGGTATAACCGGGCGCGGGAAACCCTTTGAGCTCCCTTACCTTCCCCAGGTCGTGGAGAAGCGCACCGGTGATGAGCAGATCGCGATCGAGGTTTACACCCTGTGTCGCATAGTGCTCCACCAGACGATTACATATCGTCGCAACCGAAAGCGTATGCTCCAGAAGGCCCGAGAGGTACGCATGGTGGTTCCGCTTCGCTGCCGGATGGGTGCGGAAGGCACTGCCCAGCTCGGTGTTGGCACCCAGCGATCGGCGCAACAGCTTACGGAGCGGCTCTTCCTTTACAGAAGAAATCAGCGCCAGCAGCTCCTTCTCCATTACATCACGAGCGCGTGGTGACGCGGGAAGCAGGTACTCCAGGTCCGAAGCCTCCACCTTTAGAATTTCGATCGCCTGGACCCGTAACTGAAGCCTATTCTGGAAACTGCTTATGCGGCCGCGTACTCCGACGACCTCCTCGACCTGGCAGGCGGGATCCCAGCGATCGGCGTCGTCCCAGACGTATCCGTCTATCGCCCCGGTCCGATCAGCAAGTACGAGCTTGAGGTATGGCTTGTTGTTGCGCGTTTCTGCCCGCCGCTTCTCGTGAAGCATATAGCAGGCGGTTACGTCGTCGCCATCCGCGAGATCGGAAACCAGCGGCCACGGCACGCGGCCACCGCAGAATGCACGCGGATCCAATCGGTCGTGACCGTTTTGCGGAGAGGACATCAGACCCCTTCGAGTGTCCAGATGGTGCGGCCTCCAACTATCGTGCGGGTCGGGCGACCTTTGAGACGCCAGCCGGTGAACGGCGTATTGCGGCTCATCGAACGGAAGTTTCTAGGATCCACAACCCATTCGAGGGAGGGATCGAACATAGTCACGTCGGCGCGACTGCCCACCTTGAGAGTTCCACCGTCGATGGACATAGCGCGCGCGGGGGCGCAGCTCATCCGCTCGACCATGGTGGGCAGGTCTATGACGCCCTTGTGCACCAACTCGGTGAGGGTAAGGCCAAGCGCCGTCTCCAGGCCGACTATCCCGAAAGGTGCATCGTCGAACGCCTGCTCCTTTTCGTCGTAATGGTGTGGCGCGTGATCGGTTGCTATGACATCCAGCGTGCCATCGCGAACCCCCTCCCGCACCGCCTCCCTATCGGCAGCCGAGCGCAATGGCGGGTTCATCTTGGCGTCCGTACGGTACGACTCGACGGCCTCGTCCGTAAGGCTGAAGTGATGGGGTGTTGCCTCCGCACTCACGCGCACTCCGGCTGCTTTTGCGCGGCGGATCATGTCCACGCCGGCGCGCGTCGAGACGTGCTGAATGTGCAGCCTGCCGCCGGTAAGCTCGGCGAGTAGCAGGTCACGCGCGACCATCACATCCTCAGCCGCGTTCGGAATACCCGCGAGACCCAG
>DASSKB010000215.1:0-3110 GCA_035690925.1 Longimicrobiaceae bacterium | reverse complement strand
ACTAGCATCCGCCGTAGTTACGGAGCCGATGGATTGATAGTGAAGAGCCTGGGTCAGTCATTCTCGGCTGGCCTGAAGTCGTCAGTGGAATCTTCCACATACTTCAATAAGGATCTGGGTTACCGAATTGCACCGGTGGTGGAGTACAGCATCTTTCCTTATTCCGAGAGCACCCGCAAGCAGTTCACGATCCAGTACTCCGTAGGATTCAATTCATTCGATTACGTAGAGGAGACGATCTACGAAAAGCTGGAGGAGCAGGTCTTCGACCATTCCCTGACCGCCCAGCTCGACGTGCGGCAGCCATGGGGGTCCGTTCGCGGGCAGATCTCGGGAGCCCAGTACCTCCACGACCTCGAGAGACGGCGGCTAACCTTCGATGGAAATCTCGATTTCCGCCTTTTCCGCGGACTTTCACTCGACGTGAGGGGGAGTTACTCCAGGATCAGCGATCAGCTGTACCTGGAGCGAGGAGAGGCTTCGGACGAGGAGATTCTCCTCGAGCTCAGGCAGCTGGCAACGGATTACCGATACGAGCTGTCGGTAGGTCTCAACTACCGTTTCGGCTCGATTTTCAACAATGTGGTGAACCCGAGGATAGGCACCTTCCGCAGGTTCCGCTGAGTTCCGGTCATGCCGCCGCGCCAAGGCCCGGTGGCATAGCCCCACCCTCGCGGCACCACTGAACGAAGATCCGCTGGCAGTCCAGAAGGTCCATAGCCACCAGCTCCCATCTGGTGGGCTCGAGTGGTACGCCATGAAGCGTCATACCCGCCTCTTCAGGCGTTCGTCCACCTTTTTTCAGGTTACAATCGAGGCAGGAGAGCGCCAGGTTTTCGTAACGGTGTGCGTCGGAATGGAGCCGGAAGAGCCAGCGCGGGACAATGTGGTCCATGGTGAAGAAGTTGCCGCTCTCCAGGTCGGCCTCCGTCCGGAGGCAATAGAGACAGCGTCCACGGTCGCGCGCTATCAGCGCCTGTAAATTGGGACTCCCGGTTGGCGCGTTGTTCAGGTCGAAGAGTGGGCTCTGCATCTTCCGCAGCGCAACGACCAATGGTACAGGAAAAGTGGCGTTCGGGCTGTGCCAGTTCTTCATCCGCTCCGGGATCTCGCCGGTACTTACGTCAGCGGCGGTCAGCACGACATCGATCTTCCCGATGCCGTCCGCGAGGTTGTCGTCCTCGAACTGTATCGCGAACGCCCGTTCGACGGGGATTACCGCCCGCGGCTGATAGTTCGCGTTCAGAAGAAGTGTACGGATCTTCTTCATCGGCGCCTCCATTGGTTGCGTTAGCTTTTGTACGCACGAGGGGAAGTTTTGTGCCGACTGGGCTGACCGCCGTAGGCGGCCAGGGTCATCGGTCGCGGATGCCGCGGCTGTGTACTGTAGGGGCAGGCCTTGTGCCTGCCCGTGCATGGGCACCCACGAGGGGTGCCCCTACAGTCGGCATTCGGCATCCGAGACCGATGACCGATGACCGATGAACCTCCCCCTCACATCAACGCCACCGGATCCCTATCTATCGCTACCCTCATCTCCGCCTTCCCGCGTGGAAGTTCGAACTTCTCGAAGAAGTACCGCGCTACCTGGCCTAGCTCTGGACTACTGGTGGAGCGAAGGATCAGATGCCACCGCCAGCGCCCACGAATACGGTTTATGGGACTGGGGGCCGGACCAATGAGTGAGATGGAGGTGATTTTCTGTGACTTCAGGAGACCGGCGAGCCAGCCGGATGTCAGTTCAGCCGCCTCCTGCGTCGCCACCTCGGATGTTCCGCTCACTATGACGTTTATCAATCGGCAGTAGGGAGGATATAGCGGCTCCCGGCGTGTCTGCAACTCTTTTTCAGCGAACCCGCGGAAATCGTGGGTGGTGGCGCAGGTGATCGCGTAGTGTTCAGGGAGCGCCGTCTGGACGAAGACTTCGCCACCCTTCGGACCGCGGCCCGCGCGCCCCGCCACCTGGGTGATGAGCTGAAAGGTTCGCTCTGTAGCGCGGAAGTCGGGCATATTCATTCCAATGTCCGCGTTCACAACCCCCACCAGCGTCACATTCGGGAAGTCGAGGCCCTTGGCGATCATCTGTGTGCCCAGAAGGACATCCACTTCCCCACGCTCCACCCGCCCGAGGATGGTGTGGTGCGCCCATTTCCCGGACGTGGTATCGACGTCCATTCTGGCGATCCGTGCATCGGGCAGGACTTCGCCGACGCTACGCTCTACCTGTTCCGTACCTACGCCGCGGAAGCTGAGGTCGCGCGAGCCGCATTCTTTGCAGCTCTCGGGCACCCGCTCCTCATGGAAACAGTAGTGGCAAGTGATGCGCGCGCGACCGCGGTGATATGTCAGGGCCACGTTGCAGTCGGTACAATGCCAGACCTGCCCGCAGGAGCGACACTGCACGAAGTTGGCGTAGCCGCGTCGGTTCAGCAGGAGGATGGTCTGTTCGCCCCTCGCCAGACGTGCTCGCATCGCGTCGATGAGCGGACGCGATAGAATCCCACCAGTCGGCTGATGACTCGCCGCGCCGCTCGTCGCGCGCTTCCGCTCTGCACGGAGATCGACCACCTGAATAGCGGGGAGGCCGAACCCACCGATGCGATCGGGAAGTTCGAGCAGTGCGTACTTCCCGGATTCGGCGTTGACCCAGCTTTCCAGTGATGGAGTTGCCGATCCGAGCAGACAGAGTGCTCCCTCCAGCTTTGCGCGCATCACCGCTACCTCCCGCGCGTGGTAACGCGGTGACTCGCCCTGCTTATAGGAGCCCTCGTGTTCCTCATCGACTACGATAGCGCCGAGGTCCGGCAGCGGCGCGAAGATCGCCGAGCGCGCGCCCACCACGATTCGCTTCTCCCCGGATCGCAGTGATCGCCATTCGTCGTACCGCTCGCCGTCTGATAGTGCGGAATGCAGGACAGCCACGCGATCGCCGAAAGCCGCCTTGAATCTGCCAACGGTCTGGGGTGTAAGCGCAATTTCGGGGACGAGAACTATCGCGGTACGACCCTGCCGCTCTACGATCTCCCGAAGTAGTTCGATGTAGACCAGGGTTTTGCCGGACCCGGTGACGCCGCGAAGCAGAAACGTGCCCGGTTCGGCAGCGCGCGAAG
>DASSKB010000214.1:0-7545 GCA_035690925.1 Longimicrobiaceae bacterium | reverse complement strand
TAATCCCCTTCACCACTCCCGAAGCCCCATCGGCCCCGAACGGAAGCACCACCAGCCCCGGCTGGTACTCCGGCTGGTATAACAACCCGAGCCGGACGCCTTCTTGGGCTAGCAGGGTTGTTGGTAGTAGCAGGAGGAAAGCTAGTAGTGTCGCGGGACCTATTTTTTGCATGCTTTATTGATTCAAGTTGTATAGCTGCTTGCTTTGCCAGTCATGGGCAACCTGACGAGGTCAGTGACAAGGTGACAAGGTGAGGGGGTGACAAGGTGAAACGACTAACACGCACTTCAAGCTGACGAACCATCACGGCATCCCGCTTACCCTCGCAAAGGACCCCGCGCAACCCTTGTCACCTTGTCACCTTGTCACCCCCCGGCCGGTCTGAAGTAGAACGAAACCGGCAGCTGGTCGGCTGGATACTCCTCAGGCAGCGGGCCGAAGGCTTTGTTGAGTCCTGCCTGTTCAACGGCTTCCATGGCCGCGAGGCGGAAGCGGATGCTGCCGGAGCTGCTCAGGACCTCGATTCCGGAGACGGAGCCGTCGCGGTTGATGCGGAACAGGATCTCGGCTTCATCGCTGCGCGCGTCCGCTGGCGGGCGGAAGTACCTGTGGAGCTGCCGCTGAATGTTCGCGAGATACGAAGGATCGACGAATGCCATTCCTTCGGTATGGACATTCAGATCCTCGCCGCCAGCGGAGCTCGGGTCCGGGTTCGCGCCGGTCGAGACCTTCTCTTCGTCCGGTGGATCCGGTGGCGGCTTCTCAGCCGGCTTCGGCTCGGGCTTGGGCTCCACTGGCTTCGGCTTGACCGGCTCGGGCTCGGGCTCCGGTTCCTTAGTAGGCCTGGCCGGCGGAGAAGGTTCCGGTTCGGGTTCCGGCTCCGGCTCGGGTGGTTCGGGAGCAGGCTCCTCTTCGGCCGGCTCGGGCTCTGGTTCAGGCGTTCTGGGGGGCGTGATATTCGGCTCGCCCTGCTCGCGCGGCGGCGGCGAGACTATGTCGACCGCGTAGACTCGCAGGTTCGGCAACTGCCTGGCGGTGGACGCGGTGGCCCAGAACACACCTATCACCGCGACGTGGAGCAGCGCGGAGAGCAGAAAGCCGGAGCGCGGCTTCATCCCCCCGCCCCTCCCGGGCGCGGCGGCTCGGCGACGAGGCCCACCGCCGCGATGTCCATCTGCTTGATCGTGCCCAGCACCCGCAGAACTTCGCCGTACGGCACGTCCGCGTCTCCGCGCACGTATACGTTACTCGCCTGCCGGTTCCGGACCGCGTCCTCGAGGGCCGGCATGAACTCGCTCCAGCTGGCGCGTGCGTCGCCTATGAAGATCTGACCCTCCCGGTCTATCGTCACTATAACCCCCTCGGGCGACGAGATCGGGTCGGACGGCGCCTGCGGCACCTGTATCTCCACGCCGCTCTGGAGGATGGGGGCGGTGATGATGAAGATGACGAGCAGGGTGAACGCAACGTCCACAAGCGAGGTGACGTTGATCTCCACGCTCGTCATCAGGCCCACGTGTCCTCCGCGGCGGCGTGGCATCTAGACCTTACCTTCCCTGGCCAGTGTCCCTATGAACTCGCTTGAGAACCCTTCGATCTCGCTCATGAAGAGGTTGAGCCGGTTCATGAAATAGTGGTACCCCATGGCCGCCGGTATCGCCACGATAAGACCGGCGACAGTGGTGATGAGCGCCTCGGCTACGCCTGGTGCTACAGCCGTTATGTTAGCGGATCCGGCGGTCGCGACGCCTATGAAGGAGTTCATCACGCCGAGCACTGTGCCGAGGAGTCCCAGGAGCGGCGATACTGTCGATATTATCGCCAGCCACTGCATCCCGTGCGCCAGCTCGTCGCGCTCCTCGCCTTCCTCCTTCTCGAGCACCAGCCGCAGCACCTCGAGCTGCGCCGAGCTCAGCCCGGCCACCTTGGTGCCCTCACGAAGCGACCCGGGCCGAAGCTCGGAGTAGAAATTCACGCCCCTCCTGAACACACGGCTGAAGGGCGATTCGGGCAGCGAGAGGATGCCGCGATACGAGTCTTCCAGACGCTGCGTGCTCTCGATCTGTGACATGAACCCGCCGGCCTGCTTCCACAGCCGTCTGAACTGGAAGAATTTCCAGACCAGTATGGTCCACGATACCACGGAGAAGATCGCCAGCAGTCCGAGGATGATCTTCGTCGAGAGGGTGCCCTCCACGATCATTCCCCAGGTTGTCACCGGGTCACCAGGCGCGATCTGAGCCAGCAAAAGAGGTATTGTCACGAGGCCGAAAGCTGCGGTTGCATGTGAATTCTACTCCGGTAGAAGCCTGCTGGGTGAGCCACAATGATAATCGAGATGGGGTTTACCCGCGAACCCGATCGCCGATCCGTCACACCTGAAGTGGGACGCGAATGTCGTTGGCGCCCCAGCCAATCTGCGCTGTTCCTCTGCGTACTCTGCGTACTTCGCGGTTAATTTTTCCCCGCGGCCAATCTTCTTCAGCGGTTGATCTCCTTCTCCGTGCTGTCCGGGGAATCTTCCGCTTCACCGTGCTCCGCTTCGCCGTCAAGCTCGAAGAGGTAGCGAACGGTGTCGAGCACGCTCGTACCCCGGCCGTTGCCCGCCGCCTCGCGGAGTCGGACGGTCGGCATGTGGAGCAGTTTGTTGAGCAGGCCGCGCGTAAGGGCGTCGATAGCCTCCTGGTCCTCCGGCGCGAGGTGCGCAAGGCGCCGCAGTGCCTTCTCGACCTCGGCCTGGCGAACGGCCTCACTCCGCTCCCGGAGGTCGCGGATGGTCGGCACGACCGCCAGACCGACGTACCATCCCCAGAATTCTTCCACGCCCTCGCCTATTATCGCCTCCGCGCGCGGTAGCTCGCCGCGTCGCTGGCCCAGGTTGTGATCCACTATCTGCCGCAGGTCGTCGATGTTGTAGAGGAAAACATTCGCCTCCTCCGCCATTGCCGTCTCCACATCCCTCGGCATGCCGATGTCGATTATGCAGAGCGGCCTCGATACACCGGACGGATTGGAGCCGCGGAAGAGGTCGCGGGTCAGGACGGGCGTCGCTGCTGCGGTAGACGAGATGAGGATGTCTACGGAGCTTAGGGCGGAGGCGAATTCGTCGAACTCTATCGCCTCACCACCCCACCGCCCCGCCAGATCGCGCGCGCGCTCGTGCGTCCGATTCGCCACCAGGCAACTCCCCACACCCGCGGATCGCAGGCACTCGAGCGTCACCTCGCTCATCTCGCCGGCGCCCAGGATAAGGGCGCGGCGGCCCTTGAGCGAGCCGAAGATCTTCCTGGATAGCTCCACCGCGGCGGATGGGATCGATGCCGCGCCCACACCGAGGCCCGTTTCGCTCCTCACCCGACCACCGACTGCCAGCGCGGTCTGAAAGAGTCTGTTCGCGGTCGCCCCCACAACGGCACCCGCCGCCGAAGTCGTCTCGCGTGCCAGGTTGTAGGCGTCCTTCACCTGTCCCTGGATCTGCGGCTCGCCGACCGCCATCGATTCCAGACCGGCTACCACCCGGAAGAGGTGCTCGACGGCCGACCGGTCCCTGTGCTGATAGAGGTACCTAGCGCTCGCCTCCGCGGTCTCGCCCGCGTGCTCGGCCAGAATCGACAGCGCCGCGGCACTCCCGCTTACCACATCGCTCGCGGATACGTATATCTCGGTACGATTGCAGGTGGATAGCAGGACAGCCTCGTCGGCAACGCCGCTCTCGACGAGCCGACCGAGCGCGGCGGGCACCTCGCCGCGGTCGTATGCGAATCGCTCGCGTACCGCTACGGGAGCCGTCCGGTGGCTGAGGCCGATTACTGCGAGCGCCATATCTCCATCACAAAAATGCTCCACCATGCGACGCCTGTACCCGAATCAGCAGGTACGCCGCCACCACCAACAAGAATCCTAGCACGCTCGCCCACGCACCACGTCGGCCGCGGCGCCCGCCGCCCGTGCCCGCGACGAGGGCGGCGATGAAAACCAGCCAGCTGAGGCCCGCCCACGCCAGCTTCGCGTTTCCACCCGCCATAACTATCCCGAAGCGCTCGACCCATGCCCAGCCTATCAGGAGCGCGAGCGTGTGGAACGAGAAACCCAGCATAAGTCCACTTCGGCCGAGCCTCTCCAGCGTCGCCAGGGGCGGGAAAAAGCGGAAGATGGCACCGAAGTGCTTCGTCTTCAGCTCTCGGAACTGCAACAGGTACATCAACCCCGCGCCAAAGGCGACGGTAAGTCCGGCATAACCCAGAATCGCAAATAGTACGTGGAGCGCGAACCAGACGCCCTGAAACCTCAACGCGTCACTAGCCGGAACAACTCCTATGGCGACAGCGGCACCCATCAACAGAACTACCACCGGCAGCAGCACGAGTCCAACCGTGTTCGCGTGGCCGAGTGTAGCCGCTATCACCGAGCCGAGCGCGAGCACCATGGCCAGCGTGAATAGCACCGGACCGAGGCCGACGAGCGGCAGCTCGTTCCAATGTGCCCAGAACGCGGCGAAAGCCCAGGCGTGGAGCACCAGCGCGCCCACGACTATGAAGGCGGCCATGCGCGGCAAGCGGCCATCCCCCTTTGCCAGAGATACCCCCAGCAGGGCGGCCGCGATCCCGTAAAGGCCCAGTGATGTGAGGTGGAGCAGTCCTGTCACTCTCTTAGATCCTGCTTGGATATATCAAAAAGACGCCCTTCCGGACCGGAAGGGCGTCTCACCAACGCACAGCTGGTACCGAATGCCGTCGGGTCAGGGCATCTTGCGAACGAGCCGCGCCGGCAGCCCGGCCTCGAGCGCAGGCTGTTCCAGACTCGTTACCCGAACCGCCGAGGTCGATGGCGTAACGCGCACGACCTGCAGGCGCGCGACCTCGATGGCGGGGCGCATGCCCCAGTCCATCGCCGTCGGCGGGATGAACGCCACGAACTCGTCACCCGGCTTCAAGCCCGACTGCGCGCCGAGATTCAGGAACGCCAGGTCGCCGACACTGTGGATCGGGTGGATCTCCTCGAAGGTGATGATGCTGCCCTCGAGCCCACCACTCGCCACCGGCGATACGCCGGCCGGAACCATGAACTCAGGCGCGGGCACAGCCACATCACCCACCGATACCGCGTCGTACATCTTCAGCACCACGGCCGTGGCAACCGCGCCATCGATGGCTTCGACTTTCGCCATCCCGGTGGGCTGGAATACCACTCCGTGACGCTCAACGAAACGGCCCGGCCGCATAAGATGCAGCTGATCTCCTACCGCCGCGGCATTCGCGCTCGCGAGCGTTATGAAGATGCGGTCGTAGAGTCCGATCTGGGGTGCAATCTTAATCGGAACCACGCTCGGCGCAAGGAGTTCCGCGACCTGACCAACGGGTCGGACCGCCTCTACCGGCGTCAGCAATGGCGCGCGGTAGTAGTCACCTTCCTTCACCACGGGGACGGCAACCTCTTCCGTTGTCCGTATAGTAGGACCAACCGGCTTGACCTTCGCCGCTTTGAAGAAGACGGTGCGCGCGGGCTCCCGCGACACAGCGAACGACGCGGGCACGTCGGGTGACTGCCTCGAAAGCGTGAGACCGCGATCGGCCAGGCCAGGTATCCGCAAGCGCTCAGCGGGGAAGATCCAGTGCGGATCATCCACGCGGTCCTGGTTCAGACCGTAGATGCGCGGCCAGTCATACGGATCGTTGAGATATTGACGCGCCAGATCCCACAGCGTATCGCCCGGACGTACGACGTGGACGCCCTGCTCGTCAGATGTCCTGACTTCCTGTGCGACGGCTGGCGATACACTGCTCACCAGGACGAGTAACGCTAAGATTATCTTGATGGACTGATTCATTGCAAGCACCTGTGGGGCCGCGGAGGACGGATTCGGAAGCACTCCACGGGGCAAGAACGATGCTGGATGGATTGGTGACCGCTAACATTGTGTTACTGCGGCAGTTAGCCGTTTACTACCATCTGCCGGCCGTGCCGCTCGAATCGCGAATTTCCGCACTGCTTGCAATTTGCCCGGACGCGCGGCCAGCGCGATCGAGGGATCTCAACTCGTATGCCCGTCGCAGCGCGGAGACCCCTCGATCAGCCAGTGGTTGTGTTGGGATGGTAATGCAGGCGAGGAATCAGAAAGGCAGGTCGTCGTCGTCGCCGAGCGGAGGGGTCTGGAAATCCTCGTAGTTGCTGCCACGGCCAGCCGTCGCCGGAGCGTGATCACTACCACCGCCACCCTCGCGGCCACCCAGCATGATCATCTCCCGGGCATTGATCTCCGTGGAGTACTTCGTCACACCGTCCTTGTCCTCATACTGCCGATACTGGATCTCACCCTCCACATAGACCCGATCGCCCTTCTTCAGGTAGCGCTCCACAACGTCCGCGAGCTTCGCCCACGCGATTATGCGGTGCCACTCCGTCTTCTCCTGCTGCTGCCCGTCCCTGCCCGTCCACGAACGGCTCGTCGCCACCGAAAAATTGGCAACCTTGCTCCCAGTTCCCGTCGTCCTGATCTCGGGATCGGAACCCAGATTGCCAATTATCGTGGCCTTATTGAGGCTACGCGACACCTGTACCTCCCTACGTTGGAGAGTTCACCTGTATTCCAACTCGGTCGAGTTGGAATTTACCGAAGAAAATGCGAATGTCAAGGGGGTTGGGCGCCTGCGGCGCCGTCAAATCTCCTTCCTCATCACCACCGCCGCCTCCACCGGCTTCGTATAATACCGTTTTCTTCGGTCGATGACCACGAAGCCGAACGATTCGTATAGTGCTCGGGCCGCGGCGTTGGATTCGCGGACCTCGAGGAAGCATTCGCGGGCGCCGCGCTCCCGCACGCGTGCGAGCGCCGCGTCCAGCAGGAGTCGTCCGATGCCGCTGCGCCGCGCGTCCGGGGCGACCGCGATGTTACCGATCTCCGCCTGGTCCAGAACGGTCCAGCAGATGGCGTACCCGAGCAGACGATCGCCGCTCTCCGCGGCGATAACGTCGGCATCCTCCCGATCGATGAGACCCTCGAAGGTGGTACGCAGCCACGGCTGAGTGAACGCGGAGCGCTCGATATCCAGCATCCGCGGGAGGTCGCTTCGGGTGAGCGGCCGCAGTTCTACAGCGATACCGGACTCTTTCACGATTTCTGCGCCGCGATCCGTTCGGCACCTGACGCTCGCACATAATCCGGCTCCCACGCGGCCGCATCCGCCACCAGGCCGAGCTCCGGCTCGGCATTGACGAGCCAGAGGAGCACCGCCGCGCGCGGCGCCGAGAGCAGCGAGGGCACGACCATCGCCCCGAGTCGCTCCTGGAGCTCAGCAGCATGCAGCACCGCCCCCTCCCCCGTGAACACCGGCACCTCATCCCCTTCAAACCTTCCGACGACCTCGTCCAGACTAAGAGCACAAGCCCCCATCACCACCTCGACCTCGCCCTTGCCGAAACGATAACAAGCAGCATAAACATCCCGCCTCCGCGCATCGAACAACGCGCACACGAGCCGATCGGCCGCCCACGCCCCACCCGCGCTCACCAGGAGACCGGAATACGAGTAAAGCGGAACACCGAGA
>DASSKB010000213.1:0-10584 GCA_035690925.1 Longimicrobiaceae bacterium | reverse complement strand
GTCGACTTGTGCCTGCCCACCGCACTAGGAAGCTGTTGCCGTTAACTGATAGCTGATAGCTGATAGCTGATAGCTTCCGTGCAGTCACCCTTCCGCCGTCAAATCACTCGCCCCGAAGCTCTCACGCCGTTCAACATTGAGAACCCCCTTAACCCGCCGTATCGCCTTCATCACCTTCGTCAGATGCTCCAGATTCTCGACCTCTATCACGAAATCACCGCGCATCCCCATCTCCTCGCTGACGATGTTGGCGCTGCGGATGTTGGTGTTGGTCTGGGTGACGGTGTTGGCGATCTCGGCGAAGAGGCCGCGGCGGTCGGTGCCTTCCATCTCTATCCGCACGAAGAAGCGTTCACCTGCTTCGGCTTCCCACTCGATCTCGACGCGGCGCTCGGGGTGTTCGGAGAGGTTCAGGACATTGGGGCAATCGACGCGGTGGATGGATACGCCGCGGCCGCGCGTTATGTAGCCTATCACCTTATCTCCTGGCACCGGCTGACAGCACTGGGAGTAGCGGACCATGAGGTTCTCCATCCCCTGAATCCGCACACCCTGCGACTTGCCGCGCACCCGCGAAACGAGGCGATCGAAGGCGGTGGGCGGTTTGACCTCTTCGGGTTCGGGCTCGTCGGGCCAGAGCACCTTGAACACGGCTGATGGCCCCATATCGCCACGGCCCAGCGCGGCGAAGAGGTGGTTCTGGTCGGGGAGCTCGAGTGCTTTGGCGGCCTGATCGAAGCGGTCTTCCGATACCTTACCGCGCCGCGCCTTCTTGACCTCCTTCTCGATGAACTCCTTGCCCAGGCGTACCGAGCTCTCAAATTCCTCGTCGCGGATCCACTGGCGGATCTTGTTTCGCGCGCGCGCCGTTTTGACGAACGCCAGCCAGTCGCGCGATGGGCGCTGTTTCGCGTCGGTGAGGACCTCGACGGTGTCGCCGTTGCGGAGCTCGCGGGAGAGTGGGGTGATGCGCCCGTTGACCTTCGCACCCGCGCAGCGGATGCCGACTTCGGTGTGGACGGCGAAGGCGAAGTCGATGGGCGTCGCGCCGCGCGGCAGCTGCTTCACATCGCCCTGTGGTGTGAAGACGAATATCTCGTCCTGGAAGAGGTCGATGCGCAGGAACTCCATGAACTCTTCGGGTTCGCGCGTCTCCTGCTGCCACTCGAGCACCTGCCGGAACCAGGAGAGCGTCTCGTCCACCTCATCGGCGTTGCGGATACCCTCCTTATACTTCCAGTGCGCCGCGATGCCGTACTCCGCTGTGCGGTGCATCTCGCGCGTGCGGATCTGGATCTCGTACAGTCGCCCGCCCGGCCCGAAGATGGTCGTGTGTAGCGACCTGTAGAGGTTGGACTTGGGGGTGGCGATATAGTCGTGAAATCGCTCCTGGAGAGGCGTCCACTGGTTGTGGATGATGCCGAGCGCGTGGTAGCAATCCGTTACTGTCGCGACGGTGACCCGCATAGCCATGAGATCGTAGATCTCTTCGTACGGCTTGTCGCGTTTCTGCATCTTCCTGTGGATGGACCAGAGATGCTTGGGCCGGCCGGTTACCTCGGCGTCGATGCCAGCCGCCTTCAGGTCGCCCTCGAGCGGTTGCCTGATCTGCTCGATGAGGCTCTCGCGCTCGGCCCGCTTCTCCGCGATCTTCTTCGCCAGATCACGATACGCTTCAGGCTCGAGGAACTTGAAGCAGAGGTCCTCCAGCTCCCACTTGATCGTCGCCATCCCCAGGCGGTGCGCAAGTGGCGCGTATATCTCGCGCGTCTCCAACGCTATGCGGCGGCGCTTGTCCTCCCGCAGGTACTCCAGTGTCCGCATGTTGTGCAGACGATCGGCCAGTTTGATGAGGATTACGCGCGCGTCCTGCGCCATCGAGAGTAGCAGCTTCCGATAGTTCTCCACCTGTTGCTCGGTGTTGGTCCGGAACTGCACGCGAGAAATCTTCGTGAGCCCATCAACCACCTTCTCGACTTCCGGACCGAACGTCGCACCCACATCCTCGAGCGTCGCTGACGTGTCTTCCACGACGTCGTGGATCAGTCCCGCCGCTATCGTCACCGAGTCCAGATGGAGGTCAGCCAGTATCTCCGCCACCTGCTGGCAGTGCACGATGTAATCCTCACCCGAATGCCGCTTCTGCCCCCGATGCGCCACCCCGCTGAACTCATACGCGCGTGTGATGAGGTCCAGGTCGAGACGCTCGGAGTACGGCTCGAGCTTCGCCAGGAAGGACGCGGGGAGGATGGATTGGGCGGTTGTAGACATCGCGATGGTTGGAAAAGAGCTATCAGCTATCAGCTATCAGCTATCAGCTTCAGGAACAGTCTTCCGGTTTAGACATATCGAGATTGTGCAGGCTATCGGGCGGCAGCTATCAGTCTGTTCGTCGTTGTTGTTTGTAGTTAAAGCTGATAGCTGATAGCTGATAGCTGATAGCTCCCCAGCTACTCGCTCCACAAGCCAGCTTCCACAAAAGAAACATACCGTCCCTCGCCAATTACGACATGATCCAACACTTCGATCCCCAGCGTCGTGCCGGCTGCACGCAGCTGGCGCGTTACGGAGCGGTCCTCGGCGGACGGGGTGGGGTCGCCGCTCGGGTGGTTGTGGACCAGTATAATGCCGGCCGCGGCCTCGGCTATCGCGGGGCGAAACACCTCGCGCGGGTGAACAAGTGAGGCATCGAGCGTGCCGCGGGTGATCTGAAGATGCCGCAGTACATGGTTCTGCGTGTTCAGGAGCAGCACGTGGAACTCCTCATGCGGGAGGTCCTGCATCACCAGGCGCACCAGGCTGTACACATCCGACGCGCTGCGCACCCGCTCGCCCTCCGGCCTCTCCTCCTCCGCCGCTCGCCGGCCAAGCTCGAGCGCGGCCTGCACCTTGGTGGCCTTGGCGGGTCCTATCCCAGGCACTCCGCAGACCTCACCAATGCCAGCCATCAGGATGCGACGGAGCGATCCGCCGCCATCCGCATTAGCGAACCTGCGCATGAGATCACCCGCCAGATCCACCGCCGACCTCGCCGGCTGCCCTCCTGACCCTCTGGTACCTGTTTCTAAAACTATCGCCAGTAACTCACGCCCCGAAAGGGCACGCGGCCCAAGAGACGCCAGCCGCTCACGCGGTCGGTCGGATACGGGCCATTCGGAGATGCGGGATGTTGCGGAAGGCATGGTGCCGGGGAGGCTGGGGGAGGGGGGAAAGCTATCAGCTATCAGCTATCAGCAACTACAACGTCTTCCGGGATGGAAAGATCAGGAACAGCAGCAGGCTTCGGTGCGGCAGCTATCAGCCTGAGCTATCAGCCCATACGCAGTTTGTCGTTTGCCGTAAGCTGATAGCTGATAGCTGATAGCTCTTCATCCGCCCGCTCCGTGGCATTTCTTATACTTCTTCCCGCTACCACAAGGACACGGATCATTGCGTCCAACCTCGTCCGCCACCGCGACCGCCGGCTGCGGCTTCGAAGAATCGCCGCGGTTCGTGACGAGCTTTTCCGGAGATGGGCCAATGGCGGCGCGAGGGTTTATGCCGACACCGAGATCGGGTGGCGTTTGCGGCCTCGGCTTCTCCTCTGGCTCCGGCCTTCTCGCCGGCCCGGTCGCGGTGAGGTCCACCTGGCGCGGGGCGGGCATTTCGTCGGCGGGGCGCGCGCGGAAGAGCAGGCGCGCGGCTGATGACTGGAGGTCGGTCATCAGGTCCACAAACATCTCGTAGGCCTCGCCCTTGTACTCGATGAGCGGGTCCTTCTGGCCCCAACCGCGGAAGCCGATGGACGCCTTCAGGTGGTCCAGATCGTAAAGGTGATCCTTCCACCGCTCGTCGATGGTGCTGAGCACTATAAACCGGAGCAGCGAGTCCACATGCGGGCCGAAGCGCGCGAGCTGCGCCTTGAACTTGCCGCGCGCCAGCTCGACCAGGTACTCCTCCAGGTCGGCGCGCGTATCGAATGGCGACTCCGCGTCCTCCGTCTCGGGGAGCTTGTCGGCATTCAGAAAGAAGTCTATCTGGAGACGGCGACGAAGCTCGGCCAGGTCCCACATTTCGGGGTGGGTTCCCTCGGGCGCCTGCTCCTCGATGAGGCGATCGAGAGTCTTCTCGATCATATCCCACGCCTCGCCCTTCAGGTCCTCGCCGCCCTCGAGCGCGAACGAGCGCAGATCGTAGATGACTTCGCGCTGCTGGTTCATCACGTCGTCATAATCCAGCAGTCGCTTACGCGACTCGAAGTTCTGCATCTCCACGCGCTTCTGCGCGTTGCCGATGGAGCGGGTGATGAGGGCGTGGGTGATGACCTCACCCTCCTCGGCGCCCATCTTGTCCATGACGTTGGCGATGCGGTCGGAGCCGAACAGCCGCATCAGATCGTCTTCCAGTGACAGGAAGAACTGCGATGCGCCGGGGTCGCCCTGTCGACCCGCGCGACCGCGGAGCTGGCGATCGATGCGCCGCGACTCGTGCCGCTCGGAGCCGACGATGTGGAGGCCGCCTATCTCCTCGTACTCCTCGTCGTCCACCTCGCCTTCGCGGTATTCCGTAACGCCGGGGCCGAGTTTGATGTCCGTGCCGCGGCCCGCCATGTTGGTGGCGATGGTCACGGCACCGGGTTGGCCTGCGTCCTTGACGATCTGCGCCTCGCGGCCGTGATACTTGGCGTTGAGGACTTCGTGCTGAATGCCGCGGCGCTTGAGCATCCGCGAGAGCGTCTCGGAGGTATCGACACTCACCGTACCTACCAGCACCGGCAAGTTCATCTTGTTGAGCCGCTCGATCTCATCGATCATCGCGTTGTACTTCTCGCGCTTCGTCTTATATATGAGGTCGTGCCGGTCCTCGCGGATGATCGGGCGGTTCGTCGGGATCACCATCACCTCGAGGCCGTAGATCTGGTGGAACTCGGCCTCCTCAGTCTCCGCGGTACCCGTCATCCCAGCGATCTTGTCGTACATCCGGAAGTAGTTCTGGATGGTGACGGTAGCGAGCGTCTGAGTCTCGCCCTTCACAGTCACACCTTCCTTCGCCTCGACCGCCTGGTGGAGGCCGTCGGACCAGCGCCGGCCCGCCATCATGCGGCCGGTGAACTCGTCCACGATCATAATCTGGCCGTCCTGCACCACGTACTGCTCGTCCTTATTGAAGAGCGCGTACGCCTTGAGGGACTGGTGGATGATGTGGATCTTCTCGCTCTTTTCCGCGTACTCGCGCTCGATCTGCTCGCGCTTCTCGCGCTTCTCATCAACGGAAAGGTCCGGGTCCTCCTCCACACGGTGGACGGCCTCGGAGATGTCGGGGACGATGAACGCGTCACGATCGTCGGGCGCGAGCACGTCCAGGCCCTGGTCCGTCAGGTGGACGTTGTGCCCTTTCTCGTCCATTGCGAACAGCAGCGCCTCCTCGAACACATGCAGCTGCTTGTCGCGCATGTAGTCCGCCTCCACCTTCAGCACCTGCTTCTGGAGACCCGGATCGTCAGCAAAGAGCTTCTGGAGCCGCTTGTTCTTCGGCATCCCCCGCTTCGCCAGCAGCAGCTTCTCGCCGGCCTTGTAGACATCGTCCTCCTTGAGCGCGCGCTCGGCATCGCCCAACAATTCATTGACGATGCGCGTCTGGCGACGGAAGAGGTCGGCGACAAGTGTGTTGTACCGCGCGTAGGCGGTGTTCGTCTCCTGGGCCACGGGACCGGAGATGATGAGCGGCGTACGAGCCTCGTCGATCAGGACCGAGTCCACCTCATCGATTATCGCGTAGTTGTGACGGCGCTGCACCCGCTGCTCCAGCGAGTGCACCATATTGTCGCGCAGGTAGTCGAATCCGTACTCGTTGTTGGTGCCGTAGGTTATGTCCGCGTTATATGCGCCGCGGCGCTCCGCCGTGCCCGGGTCGTGTAGATCGATGCAGCCGACGGTAAGCCCGAGATATGAATACAGATGGCCCATCCACTCCGAGTCGCGCTGCGCCAGGTACGAGTTGACGGTCACCAGATGCGCGCCACGGCCGGGGAGCGCGTTGAGGTAGAGCGGCATCGTCGCCACGAGCGTCTTACCCTCACCCGTCGCCATCTCCGCGACCTTCCCCTGGTGCAGTACTATGCCTCCAATGAGCTGCACGTCGTACGGGATCATCTCCCAGGTCAACTGCTGGCCGGTGACGTCGACTTCCGTGCCCATCAGACGCCGCGCGGCCTCTTTGACCGTCGCGAACGCCTCCGGCAGGATCTCGTCGAGTGTGTCCTGGATTGTCTTGTAGAGGTCCTTGTCCAGCGCGTTGATATCGTCCGAGAGATCCTCGCGCTCCTGCGCGCTCTCCGACTCCCGCTTCGCCTCGCGCAGCTCGCCCAGCTCGCGCTCTATGCCGGCCGTCCGCTCAGCGATTATCGCGCGGAACCGCTCAGTCTGTCCCTTGAGCTCCTCCTCCGAAACGGACTGCAGCCGCTCCGCGTGCTCATTGATCTCCGCGACCAGCGGCCGGAGTTTCTTGACCTCGCGCTCGTGGCTCGAGCCGAGGATCGATTGGGCTATTTTTTTGAGGTCCATGTAGTTTTTTGAGCTATCAGCTATCAGCTATCAGCTATCAGTCTGTTGATAAAAACTGTTGTCATCCCGAGCGAGCGAAGCGAGTCGAGGGATCTCTGCCCTGCTGCTGACCCTCGAGTGGAGATCCCTCGACTCGCTTCGCTCCCTCGGGATGACGACTTTCTAATTGCGTTGCTTTCTCAACAACCTTCTATCAGCAATCGGTATCAGAAATTGCCATTCAATAATCAGCCGCGTTCGTGCAGGTCATCGCGTGAGCTAACCTGCCCTCCGCGGCGCGCGTCAGACGTTTGCGACAAGCGGAGAACATCGTCAACCGCCGCTCGAGTGCTCGCACCATAAATCTCCTCCACATCGCCCCGAATCACTTCCGGAACGAGATACCGGATCGACCTCCCATCCCTCACCCGCTCGCGGAGGTCGGTGGAGGAGAGGTCGATACGCGTCACCCTCACGGGGATGGCGGTTTCGCCGAGATCCTCATCATCACCCTCACGCGACATGACCGCGATCCGCGCGAGGTCGGCGACCGCGTCCGGACGATGCCAGCTATGCATTTCCCGTGCGGCGTCCGCACCCACCAGAAGGAATATCTCGGCATCGGGATATCGGTCCCGCAGGATACGGAGTGTGTCCGCAGTATACGACGCGCCCGTGCGCTGGAGCTCGACGGCGTCGACCTCGAAGCGGTCATCGTCGGCGACGGCGGCGCGCGTCAGCGCGAGGCGCTGCTCCGGCGTGGCGTGGACCCCCGACTTGTGCGGCGGCTGGGCGGAGGGAATGAAGAGGATACGATCCAGGTCCAGCGCGTCGTACGCATCCGACGCAACAATGAGATGCCCTACATGCGGCGGGTCGAAAGTCCCCCCGAACACCCCCAGCCTCACCCCGTCCCCCGACTAGCTACAGTGCGATAGAGCTGCCAACCAAAAGCCGTTAGCTGATAGCTGATAGCTGATAGCTGATAGCTATTTTTCATCCCCGCAGGGCCTGTGCCTCTGCACTCTCCGGATACTGCTCCAACAACCGCGCCTTCGCCTCCGCGGCCTCCTCGACGTATCCGATGAGAGTGTACGTCTCGACCAGCTTCTTGAGCGCCGCGGGCGCGAGTGTCGTATCGGCGAAGTTGTTGGCCACGTCGGTGAAGTAGATTACCGCCGCGTCGTATGCCTTTCGGCTCAGGTAGAACTCCCCCGTCTGATACCCTTTGCGGGCGAGCTTCATCCGCAGATCGTCGAGATGCGCCTGCGCCAGCGCAGCCTGCTCCGAGTCCGGGTAGTACTGGACTATGGCCGAGCAGTGCGCGATAGCCGCGTGCGTGTACTCCTGGTCCAGGTCCGGGTCGGGCGACAGATTCACATACGCCAGACAGACCCCGTAGCGCGCATCAACCGCGCGCTCGTTTGCCGGATAATCCGTCAGAAACCGCTGATACTGCGCCGCGGCGGTTATGTACTCCTCCTCGGCCGCGTGTGCCTGACCAAGTATCATCCGTACCTGCGGCGCGCGCTCGTCAGCTACGTGCTCCTGGACGAAGTACTGGAGCAGCCGAATAGCGCGGTCGTAGTCGCCCGCCTCATAAGCCGCTATGCCGTCGGCATACAAAACATCCGGCCCCAGCGATGCCAGACTCGGCCCCCGCCCACCACACGCAGCGGCGAAGAGGAGGATCGCGATGAAAACTATATTCTTCAAGGATGCACTTGTCATGGAGAGGGTCTTACCCCGGCATTTCCGGCGGGTTTCAATATTGACACGCGGCCAATGAATAACCCGAGGAAGATAGAGCTTCCTCGGGTCGAGAGCAACGCTGGGAGCGCTTCGTTACTGCCGTCCGGGATCGAGAATCTGCAACTCGAAGTACCTGCTATACCCCTGATCTCGACTTACCAGTCCGAATCCGGCAACTGTGGCATGCGCTCCGATAAGGAAGTCGGCGAGAATCCGCCTCCGCTTCCCGCCGCGTGACCTGTAGCGGGAGTATGCCTTCCCGGCGAGGAAGGAAGCGCTCCATGGCAGGGGATCTCGGCGGAAGAGGTCTGGAGGAATAAGCTCATCCAGCGCTTCAATCGATTCTATGAAGGCCGCAGCCTCAGCATAGATCACCGGATTGATCACGAGGACGCCTGATGCGGCACAGATCTCTAAGCAAGCCTTTGATCGTTCACCAAATATCGGATCCGCCCCGATGACGTCGAGGAGCACATTTGTGTCCACGAGCCATTGCTTCATTCTCTCAGAAGCTTCATGAGATCATCCGTGGAGGCGGAAAAGCGTCTGCGGCCATAGATTTCTGCAATAGCAGACCGCGTTCGATTGGCCTTTTTTCTTATCTGCAACGCTCCGTCTGTTGCGACAAATTCCACTTCCGTGTCCGGGAGGAAACCAAACCTCTCCCGCATCTCCAGGGGAATCGTAACCTGCCCACGCTCAGATACTTTCATCCTAACCTCCAAATTCGAGATACGGATAAGTATGCATATTCTTATCGCTCGGGGCAAGAGCTTCCAGTAAGGACAGCGCGGAGCGATGCACGGTCAGCCGCGTTCGTCCCGGTCCGTTCGGATGAGAACCTCGGATGGCACCGGCAGGCGCGGCATGGCATCACGAAGCGGCTTATGAGAACGACTGAGGAAGTGATGCTCGAACGATGCGACGCGCCGTCTGGCACATCGATACCGCCATCAAAACACGCTCAGCGCCCGACCGACTCATGAGCATTTGAGTTTGCTTCGCGCTTACTTCGGGGGATGTGTCGTTCACGCGACTGAACCGGTCACATGTACGCCGCACCCGCGTCTGTGAGTCGTGAGGTCATGCCAGTGTGACAGACAGACGCCCTTGATCTTCATTTTCGTACTGAGCCGCGCACTTCACCACAATTTCCACGTCATCTCCTAGATTAGTGAGAAAGCGCATGAGACGGTCCTGAGTGAAACCATCCAGTCGCCCGTTCACGATCAGAGAAACCTTCGGCTGGTCTACTCCCATGATAGTAGCCGCCTGGGTTTGCGTGAGACACCGTCTCTCGATCGTTTGGGCGATTGCCTCGGCCAGACGAGCCTTCGCAAGTGCCTCTTCTGGCTCCGGAAGTCCGATGTCGGTAAAGACGTTGCCCGATCCCCGGATGAACTCAGTAACCTCTTTGGATGCTGTCTTTCTGCTCATCCAACTTCCTCCTTGCTCTTCTGGCAGTGGATCATCGAGTCCTTGAAACGCCGGATAATCACGTCCTCCTCATGCTTGGGAATGCTGATCCCGCGCTTCGATTTCTTCTTGTGGCAATAAAGGATGTAGATGAAATCGGGGCATTTGAGTGTATAGTAGAGCCGGTACGCATCACCGTCGTGCTCCTCTCCGACTTCTACGATCCCTCTCAGCCGACCCTTCATCGCGGAGACTTTCTCGTGGCGCTCCCCGGTCTCCGCCTTGAAGATGGCGCGACCCAAGGTCCATTTGACGTCATCCGGAAAGCCCCGAATCACGTCCCGGCTGTCCCCCGCCCATTCAATCTCACGCTTCTTCTCTATCATGAGTATACTATATTTGGTATGAGCAGTCAAGCCGAGGCATGCAGTTGGCCTGCGGTGGGGTGACTCAGGTGGTGGGCAACCAAATAGAGTACAACCTAATCGGTATCGTCCATTTCACCGGTTTGGACCTTAAATGGGAGGGCGAGAACGCGAGCGGCGGTACGGCAGGATAGGGTGGTTCAGTGAATCGGAGTGCTTGTGTCGCAAACTGCGGGAAAGGCCGTATACGTAGCCGGCCAACTCACTTCAGCCGGTCCAGCGCTGCGCGCAAGACTTCGTCACCGGGCACAGGCTGGACTTTGCCATTCAACAAATCCTCCACACGGCGATCCACCTCCTCAGCCCACTCATTCTCGAACTGGAGGGGCGTATCAACACTCGAAAGTAGCTTCTCTCCCAGCCGTTCTCGCTCGGCTGGCGGGAGCTGCATGGCCGCGACTTCAAGCTCCTCGATCGACATAGACAAACCCCTTGCTAATAGCGGCGGCGTTCTGTCCCTCACCTATGCA
>DASSKB010000212.1:0-19656 GCA_035690925.1 Longimicrobiaceae bacterium | reverse complement strand
ATCTATCGAGGTCCACGTGATATCAGCATCGGCGATCGCCGCGCCCTCGGCGTCCATCGCGGCGGCGCTGAGTTGGAGCGTCTCGTCCACCTCGAGGGTGGCCGCATCCGTGCTCAGCTCCAGCGCGGCGACGACCGCCGGCTCAACTGGGTCCGGTCCGGTACCGCCTCCATCGTCGCCACAGGCGGTCAGTAGGATGGTTGCGAGCCCAGCGATAAAGGGACTTCTGATTTTCACGAACAAATTCATTACGAGACTTTTGATTAGATGATGTTAATCGTTGCTGTTCGCGCCGGCACCCGCGGCGAGATCCGCTAAGCTTCGCTCCTGGTAACCTTCGGGCAGAGCGAATCGTTCGTCGCTGATATCGCCCTGCTCCAGGTTGTAGAAGTCGGTGATGGTGTAAGCCGGCAGTGAGACGAAGCGGTTACCGCCACTCTCGAGAACTCCCTTATTTACCACCACAATGCGGATCGGCGCGCCTGCGCCCAGCTCGATCTGCCCGAACGGGTTGATGGCGAACCAGAGGTCGAAGATCGGCCCCACCGATTCGCCGAGCTCTTCGGAGAGCCAGACGGTTGCTACATTGTCGCCGACGAAATCGAACCGGTAACCGGTCGCGTCGTATCCGCGGATAGATGCCTCACCGACTTCCGTGACCTCGAACTGCGGTGCTTCCGCCTGTTCTCCGTGTGCGGAGGCAGCCTCCGCCATCGCAGCGGGGTTCATGGTCATGATCATCTGATTTTCGGTATCCACAACGCGCGCCACACCCTCCCGGCCGTCCAGGATTGTGTACGTCGGATCGCCGACAGCCTGCATTCTGGCCATCGGACCCTTGATTTCCATCGTGGTCTCCTGAAGCATCCCGGGCTCTACTTCGCCACTTTCAACCGCTTCCAGGACGCGTTCGGCGGGAAAATCGACGATCGCCTGGGGATCGCTCGTCCCGGCGATGGAGCGAATCGCCTCGGCGCCAACCGAGGTTACCACCTGTTGGAGGGTGCCCTCGAAGTTTGCCTCGGCCGCGCGCTCGACAGCGGCCGCCTGCACTGACTCAGGGGAGTCAACGGCGCTGTCCGCGCCGGTATCACCGCAGCCGGTGGCCAGGACGGCCGCCATAAGCGGCACGGCGAACATCAAATGTCTGCGCATTATGTGAGCTTTCTAAGTTGATTGGGGATGATGTCTCTCTTCTGCTCCACCTAGCGCCTAACGAGCTCGACGCGGCGGTTCTGCTGGCGGCCTGCGGGGGTGTCGTTGCTGGCGACCGGCTGGTCCGCACCATGGCCTACGGCGGTAAGTCGGCCCGCATCTATGCCGAAATTACTCACGAGGTACTGCCGCACGGCAGCCGCCCGGCGCTGCGAGAGCGCCTGATTGGCGGCGGGATCGCCCACGTTGTCCGTGTGCCCTTCTATTGCCAGGCTGAGGTCGGGGTGCTCCTGGAGCATCGTCCCGATCTCCTGCAGAGCAGCGGTGCTCTCCGGACGAATGCCGTCGCTGCCGGTATCGAAGAGGATGCCCTCGGCGGTAACCCGGCCCTCGCTGGAGAGCGTGCTGTAGAGGTCGCGCCCACCAGCGGCCACCCGGATGTTGGCTATATAGACGGGAGTTGAACGCACGTCGCTTAGAATGAAGCGTATCGTTCGGCTTCGTCCGAAGTCGGCATTAGGGATGTTGGCGACGCGCATGGTGCCTACGTAGACCTTCACGTAGCTGCCATCCGCCATCAGCCGGACAGGCGTCATGCGGGCGAGAACAAGCTCGCTGCCCGCTCCGTCAGTCGCGGAGACACCACCTCGCTCATCACTACCAATACCGACCCCAGTTCGCGCATAGGCATCGACCTGAAGGTAGTTCGTACCCACCGGCTCACCCTCCGCGTCGACTGTACGAACACGGATACCGTTGACGAATTCACCCGCGTAATAGTCGAACTCGAGGGTAAAACGCTCGGGCAGCACTTCGGGCAGCTCGATGTCGAATGCGCCGGTGGACCGACCGCGCAGCGCGCGGCCTCCTTCGTACTCGACGATCTCCATGTTTCCGTTGACGAACTCCAGACGGCGCGGGAAATCACCCACATTGTCGCCGGCAAAATCTTCGGCGAAGAGCGTGCGCTCGCCCGGAACGAAGTCGTAGTTGGCATCTATCGACCCCATGCCGGTTGTCGATACGACGTTCCCATCCTCACCTACCACTTCAACCGATTTGCCCTCCGCCCGTGCCTGCGCTGCGCATTCTGAGTCGTCGAAGGCGCACCTCACGGCGTCCTCTGTTCCGCCCTCGATTCTGTCCGCTCCGCCCTCCACCGCCTGATCGATGTTTTCGCGGGTACGCTGATCGAGCTCCTGCTCCAGACGATCGCCGAGGTAGTCGGTAGCGCTCGCGCATCCGCCCATGAGTGTGCCGAGAGCCAGCGCCACAAGCGCTAATCGTGAATGGTTCTTCATGAAATCTCCTTGGGTGTTTGAATGGAGATGCCGCTGTCAGGCGAGGTGCGGCGTCTCATACAACAAACGCGCAAAAGCGTCCGAAACCCCGCCAAGTCGTTTCCGAACGTACGAAGCTCCCCGCCGGATCCGGCGGGGAGCTTCGCTTTGTAATACTTCCGAGCTGCTCGACGACTAGAAGAGTATGCCGCCGGTGATGAGGAACTGCTCACCGCCACTCAGCTCGAAACGGGCCTCGGCGAACGGCGTCAGCGCGCCGAGCGCATCCGGGAACTGAACCCCGCCCAGAATATTGAGCCCGACTTCGGTATTCGAAAAATCTCCGAAGCTGGCATGAGCCACGTTCAGACCGCCGCCGGCGTAGATTGGCAGGCCGACTTCGGGGAGCGAGATCGCACCGTTGGCGTTCAACTCGATGTAATTACAGTCGCCGGCGCCGCAGTCGGGGAAGAAGTAGTCGACTGATGCTATGCCGAAGAGGTTCTCTACACCGAGCTGCGCGAGCCCGAACTGTGCGCGGGCCCCGATGCCGAGGTCGAAATCCTCAGCGTAGCTGACCTGAGCACCGAACTGTGCCTGCGCGGCGGCCGGTGCCTCGGTAGCAACTACCATCGCGAGGGCCGCGAGTGCCGCAAACAGGGTACGTTTCGTCATGTAATCGAACTCCAATCTGGAAGTGATAGTGGCCGGGATAAATGGACGCCTGATTCGGCCTTCAGTTGCAAGAGCGTAGAATCCCAACAGAACCCGCCACACGTATTGCTAAGTACGTTCGTCCCGGGTACTTTTTGTCTGCATTCTGCCGCACCGCCCGATGTGTGGAGCGTGCGGTTGTCCCATCGCTCCGGGTCCGGCTCCCCAAATTCCTTTCGCTATGACTTTGCCTGACTTCCGGTCGGAGGTCACGCGCCTCGTATCCGCATGCGTGGATGGGAATGATCTCGCCTTCGACGAGCTCTTTTCGGTCGTCTACGACGATCTCCGGGCTGTCGCGCACCGACAGCTTCGCAAAGAGGCGCAGGGTCACACGCTCCATACCACCGCGCTCGTCCACGAGGCCTACCTGAATCTGGTTGACCAGACCCATAGCGGGTGGCGGGATCGGGCGCATTTCTTCGCTATAGCTTCTACGGCCATGCGTCATATTCTCATCGACTATGCGCGGCGGCGAGGCGCGCGGAAGCGCGGTGGAATACAGATCCAGGTTCCGCTTCGCGACAATATCGCGGTTGTCGATTCCGATTCGTCGGTTGAGCTGCTGGAACTGGATGACGCGCTCAATGCGCTTTCAGTGCAGAACCCGCGTATGGCCAGGATTGTAGAGTGCAGGTTCTTCGGTGGGATGACCGTTCAGGAGACAGCTGAAGCGTTGGACGCCTCCGTGCGGACGGTGGAGCGGGAGTGGACGCGGGCCAAGGCCCACCTTTACCTCGCGTTGCGCGGTGACGGGGTGACAAGGTGACAAGGTGACAAGGTGACAAGGTGACAAGGTGACAAGGTGACAAGGTGACGGGGTGACGGGGTGACGGGCTGACAAGGTGACGGAGATCGGGGCGACGAGAATGTTTAAAGGAGTGGGAGAATTTCCAGAGATCCTGAGGTGAATCGGTGGGATGAAATAGATGGTCTGTTCGCTCGAGTGCTGGATCAGCCTGCGGATGAGCGGGCGGATTATATCGATGATGTATGTGGGAGTGATCAGCGCCTACGCTCCGCTGTCCGCGTTCTGCTGCGGGCGAGCGGCGATGCACAGGAGTTCCTGGAGAAGCCTGTTCTCGAGGCGGCTGGTGAGTTATGGGACGACGTTTCTGCTGAGCGGTCGGGAGACGACTCCGACGCGGTGACGGAGGGGGAGATTGTCGGGCGTTACCGACTGGTTCGCAAGATCGCGCGCGGGGGGATGGGCACCGTCTACCTAGCGGAGCGTGCGGACGGCGAGTTCGAGCAGCGTGTAGCTCTAAAGCTACTGCGTCGGGGGCTGGACACCGACGATATCCTGGCGCGGTTCGTGGCCGAACGGCAGATCCTGGCCTCACTCGACCACCCCAGCATCGCTCGGCTCCTGGACGGTGGGGCCACGGAAGACGGGCGCCCGTACCTGGTGATGGAGTATGTGGAAGGCGAACCGATCACGGAGTATTGTGATCGTGAACGCCTGAGGGTCGATGAACGACTCCAGCTGTTCCTAACCGTAGCCGATGCTGTGCGCCATGCCCACCGCAACCTTGTTGTCCATCGCGACCTCAAGCCCTCCAATATTCTCGTAACACCGGACGGCACCCCCAAACTCCTCGACTTCGGGATAGCCAAGCTTCTCACCGATGCCGACGACCAGCCGCACACCCGAACTGGGCTCCGGCTGTTGACGCCTGAGTATGCGAGTCCGGAGCAGATGCGTGGTGGCCCCATCACCACCGCTACGGACGTTTATCAGCTCGGTCTGCTACTCTACCGACTTCTCACCGGGCATCAGGCGAAGCGGTTCGGGAGGGCGCACGGTGAGCGTACCACCGGGACCCTGGTGCGTGAGCCACTCAGGCCGAGCGCCGCGGTCACCCGCGCGGCGGGGATCGGCATTGGAGACATCGGGGTTCAGCCGGAAGTAATAGCGGAGGCTCGCCACACCGACCCGTTACATCTTAAGCGGGAATTGCGCGGCGAGCTCGACGATATCGTGCTCACCGCGCTTCGCCGCAATCCGGACGACCGCTACGGGTCCGCGGGTGAGATGGCGGAGGACGTTCGCCGTTACCGCGCTGGTCTCCCGGTTACCGCCCGTGGCCATACGCCTGGATACCGGCTCCGCAAATTCGTCCGGCGCCACCGGGTCGCGGTGGGCGGCGCGGCGGTGATCGGGTTCCTGCTGATTGCTTACGCAGCTACCGTAAGCGTGCAGGCCCAGAGAATCGCCCTTCAGCGCGACCGTGCTCGGATCGAGGCTGCCAAGGCGCGGGAAGTCACCGAGTTTCTTACTGGCCTGTTCGAGTCGTCGAACCCCACGGGCGAGCGGCGTGATACCACAACCGTGCGGGCGGTTCTCGAGCGCGGTGCGTCCAAGATACGCGAGTCGATGCACGAGCAGCCCGCCGTTCGCGCAACGATGTTGAACGCCATCGGATTGATCCAGAGTAACCTCGGTCTCTACGACCAGGCGTTGCCGCTCCTGGAGGAGGCGTTGGCTTTACGCCGCGAGCTCTACAAACCGCCAGATCCGCGGCTCGTAGAGTCCATTTCCGAGTTGGCGGAGCTGCACGCCGCCCGCCGAAACCCCCAGTTCGCCCGGCCGCTATTCCGGGAAGCGCTCAGGATGCATCGCGCAATTCCAGGCGCTGATCCGCTCCAGACTTCTGCATTGCTATCCAGCTTTGCGCTGGTGATGCGGGATCTGGAGCGCCCGGATACCGCGGAGATACTTATGCGCGAAGCGCTGACGATAGAACGGGACATACTTGGAGCCGAGCATCCGCATTACGTAAGTGGCCGCGGCGAGCTCGCGTACATACTGCGGGCGAAGGGAGACCTCGAAGCGGCTGAGTCTATCTACCGCGAGGTTCTGGCAGCGGAGAGGATAGGCGCGAATCCCGCCAGCGTCGCCGCAACCAGCAATAACCTTGCGTACCTGCTCAAAGTTAAAGGTGACTTTGCTGCTGCCGAACCGCTGTACCGCGAAGCACTGGAAATCCACCGCAGCATCTACGGCGAAACTCACCCGACGACGTTGATGATGATGTCTAACCTGGCGTCAGTGCTTTACGAGCAGGGTAAGTTCGAGGAGACCGAGTCGATATTGCGCGAGAAGGTGTCGCTGGCGCGATCGACCTACCCGTCAGGACACTGGAAGATCGGCTCGATGCTGGTCAACGGGGTGGGCAGGTTCCTCATGCAGCAGCAAAATTGCGAAGCAGCGGTACCCCTACTGCGCCAGGGAGCGGACATCTGGGCGGTGGGACTGGGTGAATCGCATCTGTGGACGGCGAAAGCGCAGGGCGCGCTCGGTGTCTGCCTGCTGGCGCTCGGGCATACCGAGGAGGCCGATGAGTTGCTGTCGCACAGTCAGCCCATCATGAAAAAGGCAGTCGAAAATGACGCCAATGTGAACGTCCACCTCCGGACACTCGCCGAGTTCTCGGAAACTGCCGGCCTGACGGAGACCGCGGCCGTGTATCGGGCGCTTCTCGCCGAGCCGTCGACAACGGCGGCGCCTTAGGCGGCGCCGCATTTCTTCCTCAGAGGTGGATCATGCGGCCGTCCACGCCCAGCGCCGCCTCCTTTACAGCTTCCGGAAGTGTCGGATGTGCATGAACGGTGCGCGCGATATCCTCCGCCGTCGCCTCGAATTCCATCGCCAGAGCCGCCTCGGCTATAAGGTCGGAAGCGCGTGGACCGAGTATATGCAGGCCGAGTAGCCGGTCGGTCTTAGCATCGGCTATAACCTTGACGAATCCATCGGCTTCACCCATCGCCTTGGCGCGACCATTCGCCATGAACGGGAACTTGCCGACCCGGACCTCACCACGCTCTTTAGCTTCCTCCTCGCTCATCCCGACCGACGCCACCTCGGGCCAGGTGTAGACCACGTTGGCGACCGCGGAGTAATTGACGTGAGCATGCTGCCCCGCCATAGCTTCCACCGCCGCTATGCCTTCCTCTTCGGCCTTGTGCGCGAGCATACGGCCGCCGATGGCATCGCCGACCGCGTAGATATTCCCGACTCCGGTATGGAAACGCTCGTCGACCTGAATCACTCCACGCTCCAGCTTGATCCCCGCCTCTTCCATCCCCATCCCCTCTGTATACGCGCGGCGGCCTACAGCGACGAGCACATAGTCGGCGTCCAGCGGATCTCCATCTTCCACCGTGACCTTGATGCTTTTCCCTTTGCGTTCCGCGCCGGTGACCTTGGTGCCGGTACGGATGTCGAACCCCTGTTTGCGGAAGATCTTATCGGCGGCCTTCACCACCTCGGCGTCCATGCCGGGCAGGATAGTGGGCATGGCCTCCAGCACTGTTACCTTCGCGCCCAGCCGGAGCCAGACGCTTCCCAGCTCCAAGCCGATTACCCCGCCACCCACGACTACCAGGTGCTTCGGAACTTCCGGGATGCTCAGCGCGCCGGTCGAGTCGATCACACGCTCGTGATCGAACTTCAGGAAGGGCAGCTCGATGGGTACGGAGCCGCTCGCCAACAGGATATTCTTAGCCTCCAGCTTCCGCTTGCCGTCCTTTCCCTCGACCTCGATCGCGTCGGTGCCGACCAGACGACCGAATCCTTCCATCCACTCGATCTTGTTCTTCTTGAAGAGCCCGGCAACGCCTCTGGTGAGGCCCGTCACGACCCCGTCTTTGCGTTTCAACATGGTGCCCACATCGACCGACGCATCGCCCACGCTGATCCCGTGGCTTTTCGCCTTGTGGCGGATCTGGTCGAACAGCTCGGACGAATCCAGCAGCGCCTTCGACGGGATGCATCCTACCCTCAGGCACGTCCCACCCAGCGCCGACTCCTTCTCCACGCAAGCCACGCTCATCCCCAGCTGCGCCGCACGAATAGCCGCGACGTAGCCACCGGGACCACCGCCTAGAACTATGAGATCGAATTTATCTGTTTTGTCAGCCATAGTTTGTTAATTTTGAATTATGAATTGTGAATTTTGAATTAACTGCAACAGCTCGCGAATAGCGTAGTTAATTCAGAATTCAAAATTCACAATTCATAATTGAATCAGCATTCTCTCGGGTTGTTCCAGCATCTGCTTGAGCGTGACCAGGAAGCGGACGGCTTCGCTTCCATCGACCATTCTGTGGTCATAGGTCAGGGCGATGTACATCATTGGTCGGACGCGGATCTCACCATCCACCACCACGGCCCGCTGGACAATGTTGTGCATCCCCAGAATCCCGACCTGCGGGGGATTGAGGATGGGTGTGGAAAGCATCGAGCCGAAGACGCCGCCGTTAGTGATCGTGAAGGTGCCGCCCTGCAGATCTTCCATTGTCAGCTTGCTGTCGCGGGCCTTCCTGCCCAGCTCGGCGATGGCGTGCTCCAGCTCGGCGAAACTCTTCCGGTCCGCATCACGCACCACCGGCACTACCAGGCCCTCCTCCGCACCGACCGCGATTCCTATGTCATAGTAGTTCTTGAGCACTATCTCCGTGCCCTGGATCTCGCCGTTCAGCCGCGGGAACTGCTTCAGCGCCGCGATGGTGGCCTTCGTGAAAAACGACATGAAGCCGAGTTTGATATCGTTCTTCTTTACGAACTCATCCTGCTGTTGCTTACGGATCTCCATCACCCGGCTCAGGTCCACCTCGTTGAAGGTGGTGAGGCTCGCCGTGGTCTGCTGTGCCTCCACCAGGCGCCGCGCGATGGTCTGGCGCCTGCGTGACATACGCTGACGTGACTCGCGCTCGGCATCATCCGGGCTGCGCGGCTTCTGCGCGGGTGGGGCGGCCTTCTCGGTCTCTGCTTTGTCCGGAAGTGCCTTCTGCACGTCTTCTTTCGTGATCCGTCCTCTCGGCCCCGTGCCCTTCACCTTGCCCAGGTCCAGGTCGTTCTCAGCCGCGAGTCGCCGGACAGCGGGTGAGGTCTGTGACCCGGCATCGTCCTCGGCCTTCTCCGGCTCGGGCTCTTTTTTAGCTTCGGGCTCGGCAGTGGCTTCGGCCTTCGGCTCCGGCTCGGCCTCAGCCTCGGCCTCGGTTGCAGGCTCAGCATCGCCGCCCGCCCCTGCCTCCACCGTTCCGAGCAGGTCGCCGACGCCGACGGTATCACCCTCCTTCTTGGCGATCGACCCGACGACACCCGCCTGCTGCGCAGCGACCTCGACGGTGATCTTGTCCGTCTCGAGCTCGACGAGCACCTCGTCCTTGGTTACGGCTTCGCCTTCCTCTTTGGTCCACCTGCCAACTGTCGCTTCGACGACGGACTCGCCCAACGGCGGGACTCGGATATCCATGGTCGCTTCGCTCCAATTTTGAATTTTGAATTCTGAATTATGAATTTCCAATCCTGAATGACGATCAGGTGCCCGTTCCGGAGGGACAGCCCAATTCAAAATTCAAAATCAGAAATTCAAAATTGCGTGCTAGGCTCGCTTTTTGGCCCGCTTGGGCGCATTGGCGCCTTCCCAGGCAGTGGCGACTATCCTGGCCTGTTCGGTCGCGTGTTTGTCAGCATACCCTTCCGCGGGGCTGGCCCGCCTGGGCCGGCCAGCGTACCGCACCGGAATGCGGCCGCCGGTGACTTCGCGCAGCAGCGGTTCCACGAAGGTCCATGCCCCCATGTTCGCCGGCTCCTCCTGCACCCAGACGATCTCTTCCAGGGCAGGCAGTGAGTCGGTAATGTCGCTGATCTGTTCGGCCGGGAATGGATAGAGCTCCTCGACGCGACCGAGGGCCACATTGCCGGAGTTTTCGCGCGCATCGCTCGCCGCCAGGTCCACATACACCTTACCACTGCAGAGCAGGAGCCTGGTGATCTGGTCCTCGCGGCCGGCCACAGTATCGTCAGCGAGCACAGGTTGGAAACTGCCTGTAGCCAGCTGTTCGAGTTTCGATGATGCCATCGGATGGCGCAGCAGGCTCTTGGGGCTCATAACTATCAGAGGCCGCGGATCGTCGTCCAGCAGGGCAGCCTGACGGCGGAGCAGGTGAAAGTACTGCGCCGATGTGGTGCAGTTGACCACGCGAAGGTTCCCTTCGGCGGCGAGCTGGAGGAACCGTTCCAATCGTGCGCTGGAGTGCTCGGGCCCCTGACCTTCGTAACCGTGCGGTAGGAGGAGCACCAGACCCGAGGACTGGCCCCATTTCTGGTACGATGCAGAGATGAACTGGTCGATTATGACCTGGGCGCCGTTAGCGAAGTCCCCGAACTGTGCCTCCCAGACGACAAGCACATCGGGATCGAATACGGTGTAACCGTACTCGAAACCGACAACCGAGGTTTCGGAAAGCGGCGAGTTGTGGATCTCGAATGAGGCTGTCGCCTGCGGGAGGGACGCCAGCACGTCCAACTCTTCGCCGGTCTCGGCGCCGTGGAGAACAAGGTGCCGGTGACTGAACGTTCCGCGCTCAGCGTCCTGACCTGTAAGCCTTACGGGCCGGCCATCCTCGAGAAGAGACGCAAACGCGAGCGATTCGGCGTGGCCCCAGTCGATACCGCCGTCTTCGCCCAGCGCCTCGCGTCTGCGGTCCAGAAGTTTGGCGAGCCTCGCGTTGGGTGAAAATCCGTCAGGCCGGTCTAGCAGCGCTTCGTTTAGCTCGCGGAGGCGATCTGCTGGTACCGCCGTCTCTATTTCCCGATCGGCTGGTGTGGCTGGTGCCGGAGGCGCTTCACTCTCGCCGTCGCCCGAGCCGAGCGAGTCCTGTACCTCGGAGAGCCTGTCTAGCACCTCCTGGAGTATGGCATTGGATTCGTCTTCTCCGATGGTGCCGGCATCGATGAGAGTCTTCGACCAGATCTCGCGGACCGTCGGATGCGAGCGCACGACGTCGTACATGCGCGGCTGCGTGAATGCAGGCTCGTCGCCCTCATTGTGGCCCCAACGGCGGTAGCCGATCAGGTCGATGAGGAAGTCCTTGTGGAATTCCTGACGGTAGGCGTGTGCGAGCCGGGTGACGGCAAGGCAGGCCTCCGGGTCGTCCGCGTTGACGTGGACGATGGGGATCTCGAAGCCCTTCGCGAGATCGCTCGAGTAGCGCGTGGAGCGATCGTCTTCCGGCAGCGTCGTGAAACCGATCTGGTTGTTGGCGATGATGTGGATGGTGCCGCCGATGGTGAAACCGGCGGTCCGTGACATGTTGAGTGTTTCTGCCACCACACCCTGTCCCGGGAACGCCGCATCGCCATGGATGACTATGGCGAGAGCCGCCCCCGGCTCCAGCGTCGGAGTGCCCGCCTCACTCGTGTCGTCCTGTGCTGCCCGCGCCATTCCCACCACCACGGGATTGACGAACTCCAGGTGACTCGGGTTCGGCGAGAGCGTGATCCGCACCTCGTGACCCGCTATCTCGCGGCTGTGCCGCCACCCCATGTGGTACTTGACGTCACCCGTAAGCTCGGGGCCATCGGCCTCCGGCTTCGGCGCCGCTATACCCGCGAACCCGCCCAACATGAGTGCGTAGGGCTTGTCCAGGATGTGGGTGAGGACGTTCAATCGCCCACGGTGTGCCATTCCAATAACCACGTCGCTGGCGCCCGCGACGGCGGCTCCACTCACCAGCTCGTCCAGCATGGGAACCATCATGTCGTTCCCCTCGATGGAGAACCGCTTCTGTCCGAAGAACGCCTTGTGGAGGTACTTCTCGAACCCCTCCACCTGAGAGAGGCGCTTCAGAAGGTTGTGCCTGGCATCTCGACCCAGATCCGAGCGGAAACGGCCCGACTCCACGGCGTCACGCAGCCATTCACGCTCGGTGGCGTTGCCTATGTGGTCGAACTCGTAGCCGATAGTGCCCGAATAGATTTCACGGAGCCGGCGTATAGCGTCGCCCGCGCTGCCCGCACCCGCTGCCGCGGGAGTGCTGACTATCTGGGGCGGGAGAGCTGCAAGGTCCGCCTCGCTTATGCCATGCGCTTCAGGCGACAGTGCGGGATCGATCCTGGCGGGTTCGGAGATGGGACTCAAGCGTGCCGCGGTATGACCGCGCGCACGGATAGTTTCCGCGAGGTCATGCGCGCCCAGAACACCGGAAAGGTCGATATCCCCATCCACGCCACCGCGCGGGCTCGTGCCTTCAGCGGTGGATGGAGTAAAGCCCTGAAAAAACGAGCGCCACGCCTCCGAAACGGATTCCGGATCGCGCAAAAAGCGCTCATGAAGGTCCAACACGTAGCCGGCGTTGGGACCGTAAAAGTCTTTTAGGTCAGACATGATCCATTTTTAGCCCTGACAGGAGCACGCCCGGATCTATCACCGGGCAAGGTCCTTTATTCTAATGTGAACATCTGCAAGATGCTACCGCGATCCGGCGTCCTGCAACGGATTGCAGCATTCTGGATGCGGGGCGTGGAATAATCCATGCACACCGCTGCCCTCCGGACGCGCCGGTCCTCGCCTTTGCCGGGCCATCACCATGACATAGATTGCCGTCGATCTGTGGCGGCGCGCCTGACGCCGATCCGGTCTATAGTCAACTTCACCCGAATGCAGAACAACTTCCACTCTTCACTCGGGCTCCTGATTCGCCGCACGTTCTCAGCCATGGCGATGCTAGGGCTCGTAGCTATCGGTGCCTGTGCCAGCAATCAGGCGGGTGGCGGACCATTCCCCCGATTCGCGGAGTTCGAGGGCCGGACGGTGGCGGAAGTTTCGTTCGCGGGCGACCTGCAGCTGTCGGAAGACTCCCTTCGGGCCATCACGGCGGTCCGTCCGCCCGATTGCTCGATCTCGTTCATCCCGAACGCTATATGCATTTTCGGGATGGATCGCTACAGGCTGGACCTCACTAAGCTGGCTGGCGACGTACTTCGCCTACAGTTGCATTATCGCGACCACGGTTTCTACGGCACGCGTGTGGAACCGTCAGTGGATCCGCAAGGATCGGACGAAGTGACCGTGCGATTCGCCATAGCACCCGGCGATCGGGTGATCCTTCGCGAGCTCGTCGTGGAGGGTGCCGAGGAGATAATAGACGAAGCCGCTGTCGCGGCGCGGCTCCCCCTCGAAGTGGGCAAGCCCTTCCGTCGGGCCGGGTTTCTGGCGGCGGCCGATTCAATACAATTCGAGCTCTACCGCAACGGGTACGCGTACGCGGATATTCTGCGTAACTATTCTATCGATACTATCGCGGATGTCGCTGAGGCGCGGTTCGTAGCCATCCCCGGCCCGCTGGTACACGTCGACACCATCCTGGTCCTGGGCGGCGACCGCCTGGACCGTGAAACGGTTGTGGGTCAGCTCGCCGTGAGGGAGGGCGATGTTCTTCAGCGCACGGAGCTGAACCGCAGTCAGCGCAACCTGTATCAACTGAACATCATCAGCTTCGCGTCAGTCGAGCTGGCGGCAGACACTCTACAGGTGAGCGACGACCCTGGCGCGGCGACTGTGGTGGTCCGCATAGTCGAGGCGCCCAAGTATCTGGCTAACACCTCGCTCGGCTTCGGAACGATCGATTGCGTGCGAACCGCGGCGCGTGGCCTAGACCGGAACTTCATGGGCGGCGGTCGCAGCCTCGAGCTCACAGCATCCCTTTCGAAGATAGGTGTGGGTACCCCGACCAACTGGGGCCTCGAAAACGGACTCTGCGGCGCTCTCGAGGACGATCCGTTCAGTCAGGAAATGAATTACCGGCTAGCGGCGGATTTCCTCCAGCCTCGCCTGTTCGGTACGCGTAATCAACTGGCCGCCAATGTCCAGTCCGAACGGCAGTCGGAATTGCAGGCGTTCGTTAGGGAATCAACGGGAGGGCAGGTTTCGCTGAGCCGCGAAGTGGGTAGGGGCGCGCTAGTGAATACCTCACTATCCGTCGCCAATGGGTCTACGCGAGCATCGCAGGCGATATTCTGCGTGCTGTTCACCGCCTGCTCGGAAGATGATCGCCAGGTCCTGAGGGATTCGCGCTGGTCCAACGTCGCTACCCTCTCCGCCTCGTACGACCAGACCCCGCAGCTACTTGGCGTCAGCAGCGGGTACCACCTCCGCGGTGGGCTGGTCTGGTCATCGCCCGCGCTACTTTCGGATGACGAGTACCTAAGCCTCTTCGGGGAGGGGGTCGCTTACAGAACCATCAAACCCGGCTGGGTACTCTCCGGCAGGCTCCAGTTGGGTGAGTTCATCACCGGCTCGCTGGGCTTCGAGGAGGGATACATCCCCCCCGAACGGCGGTTCTACGCCGGCGGTGCCAACAGCGTGCGCGGCTTCGGCCGGAACGCACTCGGTCCCCAGGCATTCGTGGTCCAGGAGAACGACCAGGGACAGCCGGACATGAACACCCTGCAGCGATACCCGCTCGGCGGAACGCGGGTAATTCTCGGTTCGATCGAGCTCAGGATGCCGTCCCCGATATTCTCGAACCACCTTCGCGCGGCGGTCTTCGTGGACGCCGGTCAGCTTTTGGCGACCGGACTGGACGTGCCCGGCTCACCATTTCAGTCGGCCGAAAGTCCCATAGTTGTGACGCCCGGCGTGGGCGTGCGCATCACTACACCGGTAGGCCCCATACGTCTGGACGTGGGATTTAACGGATATGGCGGCATTTCAGGGCCGCTCTACCTGGCGGTGGCGGACCCGCAGGAGGGGCCCGGCGATCTCCTCTTGATCAATCCGGATTTCCGGCAAGAGTTTGATGATTTCCTGGACAAGTTTCAGTTCCAGCTCGCGGTAGGACAGGCATTCTGATGAATCGGAGGACGGCTCAGAACGGCGGGCTCCTGCTGGGCGGGACGATAGTGGGGCTGGCCCTGAGCCTGGTCGCGCTACTCGTCTTCCTGCAGAGCGTGACGCGGTTCCGGACCATGGAGGAACTTCTCCGCCGGATAGACCTGCCCGCTGAGGTCCTCGGCGCTGAAGACCTGGAATATCATGGTCCCTTTGCCGTGGTTATGCGCGACGTCGCGCTGCTCGATGAATCGGGAGATACGGTGGTCGCCGTGCCGATCGCCCGTTTCCAGATCGATCCGCGCGCGCTCGCGGAGGGCGATCCTATCGTACTCACGGCCGTCGAGCTCCAGGAACCATACCTGAACCTGGTCCAGAGCCCCGACGGAGAGTTCAATATTGCGGGCGTAATGACCATGGAGTCGCAGGGACGGCCGGTTGAAGTTGCTGAGGCTGGCGGCGGGTTCATCATTCGCGACGTTCGTATCATCGATGGGCGGGTCCGCCTCGCTACCCCCTGGGAGCCGCCCGATACAGCGGCGGTGTTCGGTGCACCTGCTGAAAACATCCGCCTGGCGACTATAGACGGCGAGCGGATGCGTATCCGCACGATTCAGAACCTCAATGCCAGACTGCCTCTCGTTCGGGTAGGCGGGGGAGAAGGATGGCGCGCGGTGGTCGCCAGCGCGAATGCGCGGCTTACGGATCCCGACCTCCAGCTCGCGGAACTGGAAGGCGAGTTCAGCGGGGAGGGGGCATCGTTCGAGTTCGAGATCGATCGCCTGGTGACCGGCCGTTCGACCCTGGCAGGTGCGGGCAGAGTCGAGTTCGGAGGTGATACCCCCTCATACGATGTGGCTCTCACAGCTTCTCCGGTGGCGTTCGCCGACCTGCAATGGCTCCTCCCGACGCTGCCCGCCGCGGGTCAGGCGGAGGGTTCTTTCACTCTCCAGAGCACAGCAAGCGGACGTATAGCGGTTGGTGCAAACGATCTGGTCGTCACGGCCTTCGATTCGCGTGTGGAGGGCAACCTCTCCGCGCTGATAGGCGGTGGCTTGCCCGCGACCTTCGGCGACACGGAATTGCGCCTGGATCCCCTTCGCATAGAGACGATCGAGCAGCTGGGGCTGGTTGCGGATATTCCGTACACAGGTCAGATAACCGGATCGATAACCTCGGCCGGTGGTGAGATCGAAGGCGGGGCATTGCAGCTGGACCTGGTGGCGAGCGTCAGCGCCGAAGGCAGCGATCTTCCGCCATCTTCCATCGCCATCCAGGGTCCGATCTCCGTTGGAGCGACAAACGAAATGGTGCGGTTTCAGGGTGTTCAGGTCGCCCTGCGCCCGCTCCACCTCGCCGCGCTGCGGCCGCTCGTCGAGGGCCAGGACGAACGGCTCACCGGAGATATCACCGGAAGCTTTATCCTCACCGGCACACCCGACTCGCTCCAGGTCCGGCAAGGAAATCTCGCCTACGAGGTCGGGGATGCTCCGCCCACCAGTCTCGCTGAGGTTTCGATCGATATCGCCCGCAACGGACAGATCAGCTTCGATCTGAGCGCGCGCGCCGATCCGCTCAACCTTCTCACACTCGGAGAGATCTTCCCCGCCATACCGTTCCGGCAGGCGAGACTTTCGGGTCCACTGAGAATTTCAGGAACTACCGAGAGTATGCAGGTCCGGGCCGACCTCGAGGGTCCGGAGGGCGGAATAGCGTTCGAGGGGGAAGTAAGGCCCGGCGAAACGCTGGCATTCGATCTGAGTGGTAGGGTGTCCGCGTTCCGCCCGGGTGAGTTCCTGGCGCAGGACGTCCCTGTGGATGGTCCAGTAACCGGCACATTCTCGGTTGCGGGTACCGCCGCCGACTTCCTGTTCAATGTAGACCTGGCGCAGGAGACAGGTCGGTTCGCCCTGGAAGGTCGCTTCAGGCAGATCGGAGGCGAGCCGGTAGTGGAAGTGGCGGGTGATGTGAGTGGTTTCGACCTCGGCTCGCTGATCGGCCGGCCCGGTCTGTTCCCCGCTCCGTTGGCGGGCGATATCCAGGTGAGCGGTGGTGGGGGCGAGCCGTTCGTTTTCGACGTCAACCTGCTGGGGACCGTCGGCGGGCTCGATCTGAGCGGGACCTTTCTGGCAAGCGAGATACCCGTTTACAACTTTTCGGGCAGCGTCCGCGGTCTGGACCTGCAGCAGCTGCCGGGTGGTGCGGACCTCCCGCGCACGAGCCTCAACGCAACGATCGACGTGAATGGGCGCGGGACCACGGCCAGCACAGTCGAAGGAACCCTGTTCCTGGCGGCGACAGGATCCATGATCGCTGGCGTTCCGGTGGACGTGCTCCGCGCCGACGTGGCGGTAGTAAACGGCATACTCCTCGTAGACACGCTCCTGGCCAGCGTTGCCGGCGCGAGGCTCGCTGCTGGCGGGGCGTGGGGGATAACTCATCCGGCCGAGGATTCGTTGGCTTACGCGATTTCCGCGTCCGATCTGAGCCGGCTCGCACCCATAGTGGCGTCGGTGCAGGGCATCGAGCCGCAACTGAGCGGATCACTGGCGCTGGAAGGCTGGGTCGCCGGCACGTTTGAAGATCCGTTCGTCAGAGCGGTGGGCCAGGGTGAGAATCTCAGGTACGAAGGCTGGCAAGCCCAGCAGCTGGCCCTGGCACTACAGGGGTCACTGGGTACCAGCCTCGACGAGATTCGCGGCACGCTCTCGCTAACGGGTCGTGAGCTGATCCTGGATGGGACCACCGAGATCCAGGCAGTGGATCTGGACGTCGACGGAACGGCAGAGCGGATGGCCGTTGCTCTGGACCTGCAGCGGGACGCTCCAACAGAGGTCGCGCTGGGTGGGATACTGGAGCTCGAGGGCCGCACGCCGCAGGCCGTGGTGCTCGATTCACTGGACGTCAGGGTAGAAGATATCAGTTGGGAGCTCGTTAGCCAGGCCAGCGTGCGCTGGGGTGGAGTAGACGGTATTCGCGTCAGCAATCTCCGATTGCAGCGGGCTGGCGACGAGGCTGGTTGGCTACTGGTAGACGGAGTCCTGCCTCCCACCGGTATTGCCGATCTCAGTATTTCGGCGGCCGACCTGGACCTGGAGATTTTCCGCCCCCTGCTTCCCGCGGCTCCTGACATTTCGGGATCACTCACGCTGGACGCGACCCTCCAGGGACCGGTCTCCGACCCCGAACTCTTTATAGAGGCCCGCGTTGCTAACCTTCTGTATCGGGACGTCGCCTCGGATGCCGTCCTTATCGCGGCGTCCTATAACGATGGACAGCTGGAGAGCACCGCGTCCATCCGCGTCGCTGGCGGCGAGGTCGCCACCGCCGTCGCCACCCTGCCGATGCGACTATCCATAAATGATATAGTTCCGGAATTCGACTTGCTCGAACAATCACCGATGAGCGTGACGGTTCAGGCAGACTCGCTGCCGGTGGAGCTACTGGCATCCGGAATCCCAGCGCTCAGGGAAGGGCAGGGATTGGTTGCAGGGGAGATTACCGCCGCGGGAACACCCGACGATCCCACAGTCGCCGGATGGGCTACTATCTCCAGAGGTGCCGTCACCGTCGACCCGCTTGGCGTTCGCTATGAGGGGATAACCGGTCGGCTGAGCCTCGAGGACGATCTGGTCCGCGTGGATTCGCTCCGCATCCGCAGTGGCGGCTCGGCGCTTGTAAATGGAACGATACGGCTAACCGACCTTCAGACACCGGAGCTCTTCCTGACAGGCACGCTGGATGGATTCAGAGCTATCAGCAAAGAGGATGTGGCCGAGATGACCATATCGGGGCGAGTGGCCCTCTCCGGCAGTCTCCCTGATCCGGTGCTCACGGGCAGGTTGGAGCTCGAGGAGGGAGTCATCACCATACCCGACCTGAACGAACGCTCACCGCTCGCTATAGCGAACGTCGAGGTCGGGCAGATCGGGGCGGATACCGTCGCGTTCGATCCCGGCGCTGCCGGCCTCCTGGGAACCATCCGCATCGATCAGCTGGAAGTCGGGGTCGAGGATGGAGTCTGGCTCGAGTCCGAGGACGCGCGCGTTGAGATAAATGGTGAGCTGGTGGTCCTCCGCTCGGGTCAGCTCCCCAGGGTTTACGGGACGCTGGAGGCGGTGCGCGGAACCTACACTCTCTCGATCGGGGTGCTCGTCCGCGAATTCGACATAGTGAGTGGTGCCGTCAGATTCTTCGGAACCGAAGATCTCAATCCCGAGCTCGATATCACCGCGGCTCACGAGATCCGCGCGCCCTCGTTGACTACGACAACGACATCGCTCACGATCCTGGTGCACCTTACGGGAACGCTGGAGTATCCGCGGATCTCCCTTACTTCTAATACCCGACCGCCCCTGCCCGAATCGGAATTGCTCAACTGGCTTGTCTTCGGTCAGCCGACTTTCCGACTCACCAACACCGACCAGCTTGCGGAGCAGATACTCTTCCAGGAAATCCTCGGCGGCCTGCTGGCGGAGCAGCTGGGACAGATATTCCCCTGCGATTATTTCCGTCTCCGCGGGCGCCCGCAGTTCCAACGCGAAGCGCTCACGCAGGGTCTCAGCGCGACGGCCCTCGAGTGCGGGGTCCAGCTGGTACCCGACGTGTTCCTTACCGTCGAGGCTGGTGTTGCGGGGATATTCGGTAATACCGTGTCGCTCGGCGCGAGCCTGGATTGGGAGATAAACAGGATCTTCACCGGCCGCATAGCGGTGGAGCCGGTTCAGAACGACCCGCTGCGGTACCTGGCCTCGCCGAACGTCGATTATCAGTTCTCTACAGACCTGAACGCAACCTGGGAGTTCGGGTTCCCGAACGATTCCATTCTCGAGCCACAGCTTCCGGAGGGCGCGCTCCCCGGCACTGTCGCTCCGCCGCCGCCGGAC
>DASSKB010000211.1:0-7828 GCA_035690925.1 Longimicrobiaceae bacterium | reverse complement strand
TAACTGCCCGGACAGAGGAAGTGATGCCCCCGCCCCTACGGGACGCTTCTTACCTTACTGGCTAAATAGCCACTCTCCCAAACCCGTGTTGTCAATTCGCGCTGCGCAGGCACTCTTCCCCTCGCCTGCCCTCGTACTTCCTCATGCTCCCACCACAGTGTTATCCGCAGTAAAAGCGATCGTTAGTAAGCCTTCTAACCTAACCCCTCATCCCCACCCGGTCAACCCCGATTCGCCAACTCATCAGGCCCCCGCGGTTCCAAGGCGAGCCGGAGATAATATCCGCTTTTAAGGCGGCAGTCAAGCCCCGATCGGCGCTTTTTTATGCACAGCATACCATCACCAACAATCACCCCGGTTGGCGTGGCGGATTCCCTGCATGGCGGGTACTCTTCCAGCCTGAACGGAAGGCGTTAGCATACTCAGAGAGGGGAACGGTGGGTACATCGACCGAAGCGATAGGCCCGATAGTGGTAGTTGGCGCGGGCGCAGCGGGCTTAATGGCAGCGATCTTCGCGGCTCAGGGCGGGGCTAGGGTCATTTTGCTGGAGCGAACGCCGGATGGCGGACGAAAGATCCTCATAAGCGGAGGCGGGCGTTGCAATGTGCTGCCGTCGCGCCTGAACGCGTCCCAATACATTACGGAGTCATCGCCCAACACGCTCAGGAAGATGCTGGGCTCATGGCCACTGGCCGAGCAGCGCAGCTTCTTCGAATCCGAGCTCTCGCTCGAGCTGACAATGGAACCGGAGACGGGCAAGCTCTTTCCGGTCTCCAATAAGGCTCGCGATGTTCGGGACGGCCTTGTACAAAAGGCCGTCGCGGCTGACGTCGAGGTCCGCACGTCCACACAGGTAACAGGGATGCGCCCAGCTCGGGCCTCTCCCGCCGGATGGGAGGTCCAGCTCAAGGACGCGCCTATGATACCCGCGGCCGCCGTGATTATCGCCACTGGCGGCCTTTCAGTGCCGCTGACGGGGAGCGACGGGATCGGCCTTCGGATTGCGCGCGAGCTCGGGCACAGCATCAACACTACCTATCCCGCGCTGACGCCTCTCACCGCTCAGCCGGCGGTGCACGCTCCGCTGGCAGGCATATCACTCCCCGTACACCTCCAGGCACCACTGGACCGCGGAGCGTTCGCAACCGAGGGCGGGTTCCTCTTCACGCATAGAGGTTACAGCGGCCCGGCCGTGCTCGACATCTCCCACCTCGCCGTACGAGCCCAACTGAACAACGGCGATCAGCCGATCCTCGTTCAGTGGACCGACCTGGACGCCGCCGGCTGGGACGAAGAGCTGAAAGCCGGTGGAGCGGGGACGGTAGCATCGATCGTCCGGCGGCGCCTGCCCGATCGGTTGGCCGAGGCGCTCATCGACGAAGCCGGAGTGGACCCGGCGCGCAATCTCACTCAGCTCCGCAAAGACGAGCGGCTCCGGCTCGTCGAAGCACTGGCTCGCTACCCATTGCCCTGGACGGGTGATGAGGGGTACAAGAAGGCTGAAGTCACCGGTGGCGGGGTAGCCCTCGGCGAGGTAGACCCGAAGTCGCTCGAGAGCCGGATACAGCCGGGCCTCTTTCTCTGCGGCGAGGTTCTCGACGCGTTCGGACCTATAGGCGGCTACAATTTCGCGTGGGCGTGGGCGACCGGTCGCGCGGCAGGCCGGGGCGCGGCGGCGCATCTCCAGACCAGATCATCAACATGAATGGAAATATGACAGCGGCGGTCAAGAATCACCTGAAAGAGTTTCAGGTCGTGGCGGAGATCCCTGTGGCGTGGGCCGATATGGACGTCTTCCGGCACGTAAACAACACCGTTTTCTTCAGGTACTTCGAGACGGCCCGCATAAAGTACCTGGAGCGGATCGGGTTCACCGACGATCTGGGGATGTACGAAGGCGCCGGTCCGATACTGCATTCCACGCACTGCAGGTTCCGCCGCCCGGTCGTCTTCCCGGATACCGTCTGGACGGGCGCGCGATCAGTGAAGCTGCATAGTGACAGGTTCGTAATGGAATACCGCGTGGTGAGCGAGAAACTGGGTGAGGTCGCCGCCGAGGGCGGTGGCGTCGTGGTAGCTTTCGACTACCACGCGCGCAGCAAAACCACACTCCCACGTTCGGTAAGCGCCAGAATAGAGGAGATAGATGGTCATTCGTTCGGCTGAGGGCACGGAGCGTGCAGGTTGCCTTATCCAGCGCACTGCCTTATGCTTACAATGCTTCAGTGTTAGCGATGTCGGGCATATGACCGACCCGATATTATATAGTGACGGCGGAACATCGACCTTCCTGATCGCATACAAGGCCCTTGATTCCGCGCGATTTACCCTTGCGACTCAGGAGGTCCCATGCCTTTAGGATTAGGTTTCGGCGAGTTGGTCCTTATCTTCGCCGTACTGTTGCTCTTGTTCGGTGCCAAGCGCCTGCCTGAACTCGCGAGTGGCATGGGCCGCGGCATCCGCGACTTCAAGCGGTCCCTGAACGGTCTCGACGAAAGCTCTATACAGGGCAGCATCGCCCAGCCAGCGCCACAGGCTGAAGCAGCTCCGGCGAAGGCCGCTCCGGCAGAGGCGGAGCCTCAACAGCAGCGCGCGGCACAATAACGCTGGGTTTAAGGACGAGGAACGGGGCCTTGGACGATTGTCCGAGGCCTTTTCTTCGTCGTGAAGTTTAATCGCAGCGATTTTACCGTGGAGGGTTAACCGCAGAGGGCGCAGAGACGCAGAGGACGCTTAGCAGCATCGATGCGTTTTTAAGGGAGAAGATGATCTGCTTTTGACGGAGGATCACATGGAATTTTAGCGAGGGCACGAGCTCCCCAAATATTCCTAGCGGCACAATGTAAGTTCCCACCCCTCCGCGCACTCTGCGCCTCTGCGGTGAAATTCCTCTGCGGTTAACCCCTCCACGGTCAAATCAGTTTATCAGTTAGAATTCTCCGGCCATTCCAATTTTATCAGGGCGATTCCACTGTTCTGACCTCGCGATCGCCGACGCGCTGCTGGTTCAGGTCGTTGACCCGATTAGCGGGAACGGAAACCACATCGGGCAGGCCATCGGAGATGAATCGGTCGCCGGGACGTTGTTCATACGCCGCTAGCTGCCGATCGAGCGCGCCGGGTGCCATGACGAAGCGATTCACCGAATGCGGGTCGAAGGCTATATCGAAGGGGGACTCGTTGGGCCCGCCGGCGACCTCGAGGACTGCGTCGTAGGAATATTCCTTCCCTTCGCGATAGGTACCCTGCCACGCCAGCGATTCCGTCTCCGGCCACATCCCAAGCGGAAGGGCGAAGGTGACGATATCGTAGTCGGGCGGTAGATAGGCCTGGATAGAATCTTCACCGCTACCGATCTGGTCCTGGACGAACGCGTCGTCGTATTTGTCGAGACGGGCGTGCCACATGGTGTGGTTGCAGATCTCGTGGCCATTGGCAGTGAGATAGTCGACTTTGCGGCGGATGTTCGCCTCGCGCTCTTCGCGAGGGACCTCTTTGCTGGGGTGCTTGCCGAAGAAGTTGGACGGGTGCTCCGCGCCGGGCAGAATGCACCACACTCCGCCATTCGACCACGCGGGGTTCTGCTCCTGAAAGGCAGCCCACATACCCACCATAGTGTTCGGATCGATGCTGCCGTCGTCCAGAAAATAGAACTGGCCGAGCGATGAGTCGTCGAAGGTGAATACTACCGGCGTGGTACCCGCGGGAGTATTTATGTCACCCGATAGAAGCTGACGCATGGTTATTGGGCGGTAGCCGCGCTCGTAGAGGTTCGCAAGGTCCTCCTTGAAATGCTCGGCTGAGCGGATCCATTCGCCCTCGTTTTCGCCCAAGCGGTGGTATTCCAGCACCATTATCTCACCCAGCTCATTGGGGGGGAGAGCGGTGGTTGGGCCGCTGGGGGTTGGGGCTGGAGCGGGTTCTATGGACGCTGGTGACTCCGTCGATGCCGCTTCGATGGGGGCCGGCTGGGGCTGGTCGTCGCCGCAGGCGGTCAGGACAAGGGCAAGGGCGAGGGCAAGGGCTAGGGGGGATCGGGATCGGGGCGAAATATTATTTCTCGTCATCTCGAGTATCGCGAGGGGAGGCGGGGGAGTTCCATGTCCGCTAATCGGGCGAGAACGCGCTGGTAGACGGCGCGGGCTCTGGTGGTCGGGACCTCGAGACGATCGATATAGACCGAGACACTGCGCGGGGCGGGGACATGCTCGTCGAGGATCTCGGCGAATATCATCGCGTGCTGAATGTGTGTGCGCACGAGGCCTTCCTCAGCGCGCGCGGCGGAGAGCTCCATCCAGAGGTCCTCCTCCGCATTCCTGCGCATCTTTCGTTGAACGAAGCGTACGGCGCCGAGCGGGGTCACGTATCGCCAGTTCAGTCCCCAGCCCGGGCGGTGGCGCTCGCGCGCGAGGTTAGCGCCGGTATCGGGATCGCTGAGCGCGACGAGCGCACGATTGTGGACGCTCTCCGCCTCATCGCGGCCGAGTGACATAATCTCGATGTATCGTTCGATTGCCTCATCGAATGGCATGCGCGGAGCCATCACCGCCACGAGGTTCAGCGCCTGCTGCGCGTGCGTCTCCTCGCGCGCCACGATCGCGGCGGCCTCCGCCAAGTCCAGGCGACGCCGGACATCGGAGGGAAGCCGCTGGAGCCAGAGTGGCATATGTGGCTGCATCGCTCTGCCGTGTTTGTGAGGTCTCAGCGGGTCACCGTAGGGGCGGCCCTTGTGGCCGCCCGAGTTGCCGGGCGCGCCGTCCAACCGCTATTTTGTCCCTGCAAAGATGCAAGCAATCAGCCGCGCCGGCAACTCTGGCCAGGCGGGCAGACTAAAGCCAAGTGAAGTGGGAAAGGACCACATAAAATGGCGATGTCGCGGAGTTCATCGTGGAAGGAGCACCGGCTCGCGAACAAGCTGGAATGCGCGGGTACGGAGTACAGCGTGGACCTGGTGGCGCGCAAGGCGACTGGAGTGGAGGGTTGGAAGATCTCTCTCATCTACCTGCCGCGAGACAGCGGCAATGAGGTCAAGATCGACATGCCTAACGCCGCCTCGACTGCGGATGTGCGCCGACTCGTTCGAGAGCTCGAGGGCGCGGACGAGCGCCTGAAAGATATCTTCGACGGAAAGTAGTGTTTTATGGAGGACCATCTCCCGAACGATTACGGGAAGGATGCGGTTTTTGGTGAGGTAGCGGGCGTAACGATCGCGCGGCACTTCGGCGACAGCGCCGAGGAATACCGCGCGGTCCGCGAGTCTGCGGGCATAGCAGACCGCGGCGACCTCGCGGTTCTGCGGCTCTGGGGGCGCGACCCGGTGAAGATGATGCAGGGCCTCATCACAAACGACCTGGCGGGCGCGGGGCCGGGGCGCGGAGTCTATGCGGCCATGCTGACGCCCAAGGGTCGGATGATAGCCGAGCTGCGTGCATTCGTTCGCGATGGCCCCGACGGCGCCGAAGTCATCATCCTTATGCCGCGCGAGGCGCTCGCCGGCACGGTCGAGCATTTCAAGAAGTTTATCCCCCCGATGTTCGCCAAATGGGCCGACGTATCGGACAGTTTCGGGACGATAGGCGCGTACGGGCCGAATGCCCGACAACTGCTTGAGTCAGTTCTTGGCCCGATCGATCTCGCGAATGAGGACGATTTCGTCACGCATGACCTGAACGGTGCGCCCGTATTGGCTGTTCGTACCCACTACGCTGGTGGTGAGGAGGGATACGATGTCGTGCTTCCCAAAGACGAAGTTGACGATTTCCGAAGTGAACTGCTCCAGGCAGGAGCGGCGGTGGGTGCGAGGCCGGTCGGGTTCGGTGCGCTCGAGACGCTGCGGGTGGAGGCCGGGGTGCCCCGCTATGGCAGTGAGCTGACCGAGGAAACCATCCCAACCGAGGCGTATGAATCCATCGGGATGCTGCCGCGCGCGATCTCCTTCACCAAGGGCTGCTATACCGGCCAGGAGGTCATCATCCGCATCGCGCACCGCGGACATGTCAATCGGCATCTGCGCGGTATCGCACTGGGCGATGGCCCCGTGCCGCCTCCCAGGACTCCGCTTTTCAATCCGGATAATAGCAAGCAGATCGGTTGGACCACTACGGCAGTTTTCTCGCCAGAGCTAGGTGAGAGTATAGCACTCGCATTCCTTCGCCGTGAGTTCGAGCCCGGGCAGACTGTGAAGCTCGGCGATGCGGATGGTCCTGCGATCGAGGTGCGGGAACTTCCCTTCCGGAAGTAGTCAGGGGATGTTGGCGACCTTGTGCGTCTGGACCGACAGGCGCCACGGTGGCCCAAGCTCCATCACGGCAGCGATAGTCTCCTCGTAGTTTGGCCCGCCCTCTTCCGGCAGATCCACCGGCTGCAGGAAGTAGTGAGCGAAGTTGGTACCACTGGCGATCTCGCGGACCGCCTGCACATCCGGCGTTATCCCCGGCGCGCCCCCGGTAAACAGCAGCTTCAGCTCATCCCCATCCTTCTGCTGAAACTCCTTCTGTTTCGGCGATATCGTAAGCCAGTCCACCAGAGATCTATCTACCGGCTGCGCGCCGTTGGACTCCATGGCGATCCGGTAACCCAGCGAACGGAGTCCGTCGGATAGCTCGCGGTCCAGCTGCAAGCTGGGCTCTCCACCCGTCGCGACGAGAAGGAGATCGCGCGGCTCCCCGCCGAACCCCGCCCTCGCGGTCTCGCGCACCCGCTCCAGCGTATCGGCCAGATCCAGGACGTACGACGCCTTGACCCAGTCCGTGTCGCACCAGGGGCAGACCTCGTATCCCAGGTTGCAACCGGCGAAGCGTAGAAAAACCGCCGGCGTACCTGCCTGGGCGCCTTCGCCCTGGAGTGTCGCAAATATCTCCTTTATCGCATATCGCTTTGGCATGGTTGAAAAGTTAGTCGAAGTCGAGGCGGGTACCAAGGGGAGGTGATAGCGGATCAGCCGGGGAGGATGATTAATCGTTGAGAGGGATTAACCAATGAAAGAAGGCAACCGCGGGAAAGTTTAACCGCGGAGGCGCAGAGTGCGCAGAGGAAAAGCTTGGATTGGAGATTAATCAGTAATCGCAAGGGTGGATGGGTTTCGCCAATTACAACGTTAAAACAGAAGGGGATTTTGATTGCGGGTGGGAGTCGTTAGAGAACCTCTGCGTCCTTAGCGCCTCTGCGGTTCAAATTCCTTTCATCAAGCGATCGCGGAGCTGCGTTGAGGGGTCAACGATGTCCCAAGGTGTGACATGCGCGTCCCACTTCGGTTATTTTGCGACAAACGTGATTGGCGCGTAAGGGGTTGGCGGGTAGGGAGTTGAAATGGTTTTCGGGGAGCGGCCCCTTCTTTGCACCGAGATCGGGACGTAACCATTTCTATAGGAAGTCAACGGGGGAGACAGCGTCCGCATGCAAGACCGCCACCGAAATCCGCGGTAACTGTCCTATCACGTAGGACCTCCCTACCGAATATCCGCAGTCAGCGACGCTGCTCACCCCGGAGACGATGAATAGAATGGTAGAAGCAACCGGCGCCGCCAGTCACCGCAAGGTGAGTGGCGGCGCTTTGGCTATGTCCATATCGGCATTGGTGCTGCTGGCAGCGGGATATCGCCCAGTGGTACAGACGAAGTAAATCCACGCTGGAACTTTGGCTACCAGTCATAGGGGTAAAGCAAGCCAATGCGCTTTTTTCTCCTTTTCTGTGCAATCCTACCGAGCTCAGTTGTAGCGCAGGGACAGGGTTCCTCACCTATCGAGCGTTGGACATTGACTCCTGAAGTCCGCATTGGGAGTCTGGATGCTCCCGGCTATACCCTTACGGAGGTCAACGACCTGACC
>DASSKB010000210.1:0-11373 GCA_035690925.1 Longimicrobiaceae bacterium | reverse complement strand
CCCGTAAGTGTGACGCGACAACGTGGCCCTGCCATTGCCGCCTGGGTCGTTATACTGAGGTGTGCGGAACCCACTCATCACTTCCAGATGATCGGCACGAATACCCATCTTATTGAGCTCCTGTAGCACCAGCTCCAGCTTATCGATGAGCTGCAGATCGAGTGCGACGTACTTGGGCCAGACGTCGAACTGATCCTTCGTGAGGAAGTCCCGGATCTGGAAGTGTTCGGAGACATAAAAATCCTGGTTCGCGGGCGTGACCTCGATGAATCCCTCCGGCGGCGCGTACTCGTCGTTGCGACCGCTGCCCTCGACCGGATATCGACCGATGTGGTAGCCGTTGAGGTAGCCATCCACCTTGGCTTCGAAGGGTACCTCGGTGATTACCGCGATCCGGCTCGAAGGCTCTCCGACATCTCCCGTTTCCAGCCGCCAGACTCCCGGAGCCTCCGGCGAACGGAGCGGCCCCGTGCTGAACGATGGCTTCCCGAGGAGGTCGGCGGAGTTCTCGAACAGCGCTGTCCAGCGATAACTCAGGTCCGCCGGTACAGGCAGTCTCAGCTCAGTGGTCGGCTCGGCAATCATCACCCTCAGCGCTCCGCTCCAGCCGCTGGACGCGAGTGCAGCATTCATGGAGGTGCCGCCACCCGACGGAGTTGCGACTGAAGCGCTTGCGGCGGCGGGAGTGCCCAGGAGTGATTGGCCGGTTGCAGTGGCCGGGCTGAGCGTGAACAGCGTGACCGATAGCGCGGCCAGGATAGCGTTGGGCAGGGGGAACGTCATCTTCGTTCGGTGCAGATGTTGAGGGGTCAGGCGATATTCGCCGGGCTACGGGTTTGCGGGCGTAACTTCCAGGAGATCTATAACCGGGTGACCCGTCAGCTCGGAGCTCCCGGTCCTGATCCGCCCATGCAGGGTGAATCGCTGCAGCGGGTAGAGGCGCCGAACTGCCGCGAGCTGCCGTTCCGGAACTACTACGTAAACGAATCCCGGTTCACCATTCGGATCTCGCGCTAACATGTACCATTCGCCCGGCTGGAGATCTACGCGAATCGTATCTGCTTGCTGAAGGGAAACGAACTGCGCTTTCCATACCAGTTCACGACCTCGATAACGGGCTGGGGCTTCCTTCAGATCGCTGAGCGATAGATCCGTGAGCGGGCCGGAAATTGTCGCATCGCCGTCAGGGGCCAGGATCCAGCCATCCATCCGGACTCTCGCCCAGTCGCCCTGGCGCTCCACAACGGTCAGCTCCGTCCCGGGCGCGAGCGTCGCCAACGATTCACCGCCCGGGGTCGCGAGAAGCTCGCGATTCGTAGCGTACGATTCCGGCGCTGCGGCAGCGGGTTCAGGCAGTGCGGCGGGCGATAATGAGGCGTTCCACATCCACGCGGATCTCGTCACGTGCACCCAGCCATTGCTCCGCTCCACTTCGTTCAGGAGAAGTCCCTCGGGTGCCCGGGCGATTGTCTGACCGTCGGGAGCATTCGCAATGCTGCCGCCGGACGGACCGACCACAAGCGTGTAACCATCACGCGAGGTGGCGCGAACAGCGGTGGCAGGGATCCATCCACTCAACGTTACGGGGCGCCAGTTGTCTGTGGCAGGGCCAGCAGCTAGCCTCGCCTCAGGCAGGACAACACCTATCTTCGCCCCGCCGGGAGCAGCCCGGAGGTTCTCTTCATCAACATTTACGCGTACCGTCCCAGCACCCACCTCTTGAGCAACGAGGCGAGGTCCGGCCGCAAATATCAGGATGCAAATGAGGCCGAGCGGCGATAGCCGCCATGGTGACCTGCAAATCAAGAAAATACTCCTGAACTCGGAGTTATCAACAGACCGGAGAACCAGCTTTTCGGGGTGGTGGCAAGCACGGGTAAAGTGTACATTGCGCATATCTTACGGTATGATGATATACATGGGCACCACATGTGTCAAACCTCGGCAAACAACCTTAGAACTTTAGAATGCCAGACCGCCGGATGATCGATGGAGCTGAACGGAGTGGAGAGACCAGGCGTCGCGTGCTTCTGGTTATTCTCGATGGCTGGGGCCTCCGGGCGCCCGCTGATGACAATGCCGTGAGCGTGGCGGCCACCCCCACCTGGCAGCATCTCTGGGAGGAGGGCGCTTTCCCGCGCGGCAGGCTTACGACACACGGCCCCGCAGTCGGCCTGCCCGAAGGCCAGATGGGGAACTCCGAGGTGGGGCACCTCAACCTCGGGGCCGGGCGGGTAGTAATTCAGGCGCTCCTGCGCATCACACAGGCCATCGAGTCGGGCGAACTCAACCGGAACGAGCCGCTCGTCGGGCTTATGGAGCGGGTACGGAAGCGCGGGCGTACCCTCCACTTCATGGGACTGATAGGACCGGGCGGGGTGCACGCTGTTGATTCGCACCTGCTCGCCCTTTGCGAGCTCGCCTCACGTCAGAAGATCCCCGAGCTGCGCGTACATGTTTTTCTGGACGGCCGCGACACTCCGCCGCAGTCCGCACGCGACTATCTCACGGAGCTGGTCGGGCGCGGAAATGGTCGGCATGGGTGCGCAGTGGCATCGCTCATGGGTCGCTACTGGTCCATGGACAGGGATAGGCGATGGGATCGCACCAGCAAGGCATATCGCGCCATGGCATTCGGAGATGGCAAGCCCGTTCGCGATCCTGTGCGCGCCATAGCCGACGCTTACGAGGCGGGAGAGACCGATGAGTTCATCGAACCCCGCGTCGTGGTAGACTCCGACGGCAAGCCGGTCGGTCCCATCCGTGATGGGGACGGAATTGTCTTCTTCAACTTCCGCGCGGATCGGGTAAGGCAGATCTCCCGCGCGTTCGCCGATCCCGAGTTCGACAAATTCGACCGCGGCCCGAACCCTCCGCAGGTCGAAGTCGTCACCATGACGCAGTACGATGAGGACTTTCCGCTGCCCACGGCGTTCCCTCCTCAACCGATGGAGGATATTCTCGCCGATGTTCTCGAGGCCCACAAATTATCCGATTTCAGAACCGCGGAGACGGAGAAGTACCCACACGTGACCTATTTCTTCAATGGCGGTGTGGAAGAGGCGAAAGATGGGGAGATCCGCAGGATGGTGCCCTCGCCGAAGGTGGCTACCTACGATCTTCAGCCGGAGATGAGCGCCGACGGCGTAACAGATGGTCTTGTTGAAGCGATCCGGTCGAAGAAGCACGATTTTATGCTCTGCAACTTCGCCAATCCCGACATGGTGGGCCACACCGGGGTCCTGGAGGCCGCTGTCGCCGCGGTGGAGACTGTTGACGCCGAGCTCGCGCGGATAATCGAGGCGTGCAACGAAACGGACACCACCCTGTTGGTCACGGCGGATCATGGAAACTGCGAGCAGATGTGGGATCCCGAGACCAACGGGCCCCATACGGCTCACACTACCAATCCGGTCGGCATCGTCCTCGTAGAGCCCGATGCCTTGCGGACGACATCGGCTCTGCGCGATGGTTCACTCTGCGATGTAGCGCCTACCATACTGGGTCTGTTAGGTATAGCGCAGCCGGCAAAAATGACTGGCCAGGACCTTCGTGAGCTCGCTAGCTTGCCCGAGGGTCCTCGTGGAGGCTAACTTTTGAGGTTGGCATTGCTTCATTCATCCCGATATTCATCCCGATAAAACCGGATAAGATGCGACTAGTTGTTGCCGTAATAATAGCCATGGCCTACACGATCATCGGGCCTACTGCCCTCCGTGGGCAAACCGTTCCCTCGCCGTTCAGGTACATCGAGCCGAACATGTCCGGGGGAATATTCGGTGGCTACCTGTGGATGGACAGCGGGGACCTCGATCTGGGGCCAACCCCCGCCCCTGTCTTCGGCGGCCGCTACACCTTACGGTTCACCGGTCCACTGTCTGGCGAGGTGGATCTGGCCTACTCATCGAGCGAGCGGACCGTCTACTCGAGAGTGGAGGGAGACAGCGCCGACGTAGTCCTGAACGAGGAGGGAACTACCGATGCCCAGCTCGTGCTTGCGACCGCTGGTCTGCGCTTTCAGGTTACCGGAGCGCGGACGTGGCACAACCTGGCGCCGTTCCTTACGGCTGGCGGCGGCATTGTGGCGGATATATCCGGAAGTGGCGAGGTGGAGTCGGAGATAGAGGTGGCAGAGCGCGTCGAGTTCGGCCCCGGCTTTGCGGTGGCACTCGGTATGGGAACCGACTGGTTTCCGACCGAGCGTCTCTCCGTTCGCCTCGATGTTCGAGACTACCTGTGGCGGATCACCATTCCAGCGGGATTTACGGAACGCGGTGAGGAGGAGACCGACTGGACCCATAATTTGGGCCTCACGCTCGGAGCTGCGCTTCACTTCTGACGCACGGAGAGCCATGGCCACGGAGTATAGCGGCGACATCTTCGATCTGGAGAATCTCAGCGACGACGAGATACGAACTCTCGTCATCGAGCAACTACAACAATACCCGAATATCGACGCCGGCTGGATCGAGGTCGATGTGAAGCAGGGGCACGTAACGCTTTCCGGACGCGTCGGAACCGATGGAGAGGTGCAGGTCGCCGAGAGCGTTCTCGACGATGTCATCGGCATCGACAACTATTCCAATAACCTGGTGGTCGACGAGCTCCATCGCGAAGATACTCCCGAAGCCGCTGATGAGGCCATCGTGCAGGACCGGGAGGTCGACGAACAGTCAGGTGAGCCGGACCCGCAGCAGACGGACACCGCCGAGCACCTCGCCGAAGACCTCGAGACCGAAACGTACGGCACGCACGATATGCAGGAGGCTATCCGCGACGGCACCGCCTACATCCCCCCAGATCGGCCCGTCGGCGATGGCTACGACTCGCGCGAGGACCACTAGACAACCAGTGCGGGAGTGCGAGAGTGCGGGAGTGCGGCAGTAACAACACGGATGGCTCCGGCTCACTCGCGGTGTTGCTTGCGGGGGGGCGGGGCCGGCGGTTTGGAGGGGAGAAGGCGTTAGCGCGCGTTGGAGGGGTTCCCATTGCTGTGCGGACGCGCGATGCACTAGGGGCCGCCGGATTGGAGGTCGCTGTCTCCGGCAGTGAGACGCTGGCTGAAGCGCTTCGCCTACCTTTCCTTCCGGATCTCTCGCCTGGGCTGGGGCCGCTGGCCGGGCTCGATGCAGCCCTCGGGTGGGCCATCTCACGAGGCAGTACAGGGGTACTCTGCGTTGCCTGCGATATGCCTTTCCTCAGCACCTCCCTCATCCGACACACCATCGCGCTGGCCGACGGAGCGACAACGGATGTCGTGATACCCGAAAGCGCCGGACCGCGCGGGGTTGAGCCGCTTTGCGCGTGGTATTCTGTGCGATGTGCGCCGATAGTTTCCAACCGCTTGGGCCAGGGCGACTTCGCTATGGCCCACATCCTCAGCGAACTCTCCGTAACAACCATCTCCATTTCGCAGATCCGTCGATACGGCGATCCGGACACGTTGTTCCTGAACGTGAATACGCCAGCCGATCTGGACCGCGCGGCGGAGCTTGAACGGGCTGGGTCACTGTGACCATTAACCAGGAGGCGGATTGGCTTTCTGTTGATGAGGCCCGGGCGAGGATATTGACCGATATCGCACCATTGGAATCCTGCTCACTGCAAATCATGGATTCGCTCGGACTCGCTCTGGCGGAGCCTCTCGTATCTCCGATCGACCTGCCGCCGTGGGATAACAGCGCAATGGACGGCTTTGCGGTGATAACGGCCGATATCCTGGGCGCATCACCCAGCGACCCGCGTGTCCTGAAGGTAGTCGGTGATGTCCCGGCGGGGCAGTTCCCAGCGACACGCTTGGGCCCCGGCGAAGCCATGCGGGTCATGACGGGCGCCCCTGTGCCGGACGGCGCGGACGCCGTCATACGGGTAGAGCACACGGACGGCGGCTCCGGCATAGGCACCGCTGAAGGCGCTGTCCAGGTATTCGAGGACGGCGACGCAAACCGCAATATCCGAGAGCGTGGCGAGGACATCCGAAAGGGCGATCAGGTTCTGGATTCCGGCTCGACCGTCGGTCCGGCAGTTATAGGTGTAGCCTCATCGATGGGTTATTCCCGGCTCACTGTGCACCGCACGCCGACCGTGGGAATCCTGACCTCGGGCGATGAGCTGGTGGAGCTGGACGAGTTCGATGAAGTGCTGGCGGGCAGAAAGATAGTATCGTCCAACACCTACACGCTCGCGGCGCAGCTCGCCGAGCTGGGTTTCAGGGCGCGCGTTCTCGGAATCGCCGCCGACACCCCCGACAGCGTCCGCCGTTACCTGGAGCTCGCGAATGGTTGTGACGCGGTGGTAACCAGCGCGGGCATAAGCGTTGGCGAGCACGACTATCTGAGGTCGGTGCTACTGGAGATGGGAACGGAGATAGCCTTCTGGCGCGTCCGGATGAAGCCTGGATCGGCATTCGCATTCGGCCGGATAGGTGAGCTCGGTGGGATCCCGTGGTTCGGTCTACCGGGTAATCCGGTATCGACAATGGTGACCTTCGAGATCTTCGTGCGACCAGCGCTGCTCCGCATGGCCGGTCATCGCCAGATTTACCGGCACACACGCACCGTCAGGCTCACAGGCGATATCCCGGGACGAGTCGGATCCGTGCAGTTCCCCAGAGCTAAACTGCACTTCAGTGCGGACGGGGAAGCGCTGGCCTTACTAACGGGATCACAGGGTTCGGGGATCCTGAGCTCCATGGCCGCCGCAGATGCGCTCCTCATTATACCTGAGGATAGCGCAGGCGCTCGCGCCGGGGATCAGCTCGAGGCTATCATTCTGGGAGGTCAGGCTTCGTCCAGCTCGAACCAGATGCGCACCTTCACCTGAAATTCGTTGACGTCTCCCCCCTTGATGTAACCGCGCTCTTCCAGCACCTCGAACCATTGCAGGTCCCGGATAGTTGCTGCAGCACGCTTGACCGCCGCGCGCACGGCATCATCGAAGCTGTCGCCCGATACCCCCACTAGCTCTACCGACTTGTAAACCTGACTCATCACTCACTCCATCCGCTGGGATTGGCTGACCGACCAGCCAGCGTGGTCGCAAGTGATGTTCCATGGCCTTCTCAGCCGGACGGGAGGCTCCTCGAAACCCAGACGCTACCCGCCACCGCGAATCGGAGAGTGGCGTCGACCGCACGGGATATCCCCACCCGAGGACCCGCTACGACTTCTGAAGCAGGCACGGGTTCACCCATTTGGATCAGGAGCGGCGGCACCTGAAGAGATGTGTGGTTGTGGGTCAGATCGATCTGGAGGGCGCGGCAGAGATTCCCCGGCCCGCGTAGCAGCTCGCGATCAGCACGGCCGGGGCGTCTGGCACGCATGACATTCAGCCCTTCGAGAGGCTGGGCAGCGCGTACCAGCACCGCCGCCGGATAACCTTCCGAGCACGTTACGGCATTCAAGCAGAAGTGCACGCCGTATATTCTATAGACATATGCTGTGCCGGGCGGGCCGAACATCGCTGAATTACGCGGTGTTCGGCCCATCCGTTCGTGCGCGTGGCTCGCCTCGTCGTGCGGCCCGACGTACGCCTCCGTCTCGACTATGCGAGCTACGCACCGCTGCTGGCCAACACTGGAGACGATGTCCGCTCCCAGAAGGTCGCGGGCAACCTGTTCCGCCGGCCGGTCGTAGAACTCGGGAGGTATGACGTCCAGGCTAGCTGGCCTCAACGGAAGCAGCGCGGCGGCGCTTCAGATCGGCATCCCACTGCTCGAGCAGCGCATCTGCGCGCTTCCCGAGAAGCTCCCGGACCCGCTTCGGATTGCGCTCCAGGGTAACGAAGATATCGTCACCCAGACCGTCCAGCAGCGTTTCCGCGGTCTTCTTACCCACACCCTTGTACGAATTGGTGAGGTAGGCCTCGATCGAGGCTCTATCGCGCGGAAGGCCGAGATCGGCAGCCGACAGGGGAGCCGCTTTCGCCGCCTTCTTCCGGGTGGGAGCCTTGCCTTTGGCCTTTGTAGTGGTGGACTTCTTCTTTGCCGCCGGAGCTTTCGGCTTACGCGTACGCGTCGCCTTCTTGGCAGGCTCCTCGGCTGCCGGTGCCTTCTCACTCGGAGCCGCCTCGGTATCCCCGAGGCTCACTACCTGGCCCGGTAACAGCGGCGGTGGCCCCTCGGCTCCACCACGGCCACGGCGGCCACGCCGCGCCGGAGCGCCGGCAGTGCCAGTTTTGGGTGCGGCTGGTTTCGATTCAGGCGCCTTCGGGATCTCGGCTACCGCCTGCTTAGGTTTTTCGACCTTCTCAACCGCAACTTCCGGCTTCTTCTCGGCTGGCGTGGTGACCGGAGCCTCGAACTTCGGACCGCTCGATGGCAATGAAACCTCGTAATTACCGCCACCCGCGCGGTTCAGGTCAACGACTTCCTTGTCGTGGGCCTGGCGAAGGAATCTGGTGAACTTGCTGAAGCCGAGATTCGATTCGTCGAACTCCGGTACCATATCCAGCATCCGCCGCTTCACATCGCCATCGCGTGCGGCCCCATCCGTTCCTACGAGCGCGCGCACCGCCTGTTGGAGCAGCCCGTATGCCGCCTCGATGTTGTCTATCTTGACGCCACCGGGTGCCTTTGCGGTCGCGGACTCCGCGGATTTCTCGGAAAGCGGCGAAGCCGGTTCCGCCGGGGCCGCTGACTTGGCCTCCGACTCGGTCGGGATTGGTGCCGGCGCTGGTGCTGGCGTAGCGGGCGTCTCGCGCTGAGAACCACCACGGCCGCGACCTCTGCGGCCATTGCCGCGCGGCTCCGTGGTAGCCGCGGCCGGCGCGCTGGGCGTTTTCTGGCCGGGAACCGAAATCTCGTACTGGCCGTTCTCTCCCCGGCGCAGGTTTATAAGCCCTTTGGTGGACGCTTCGGATACGAAGCGCGAGAACTTGCTGTAGCCCAGCTTCTTCTCATCGAAGGCCGGGTCGATGTCGAGCATGACCTGCTTAAGGCGATCCGTGCGCATAACATCGCCATCCGTCACCATCCGCTCCACCGAGCGACGCAGGAGGACCCACGGATCTTCCGCGGATTCCTCTTCCTCCCCGGCGCGCGTGAGCCCGGACAGTGAGTGATAGGAGTAGTACTCGTCGCAATTCTGGATCAGCAGATCGCTCGACGACTCGCGCATCCCCACGCCGATGACGTACTTGCCGTACTCCTTCAACTTCAATACGCAGCTGGAGAAGTCGGAGTCGCCAGTCATCAGGATGAAGGTGCCGATCTCGGGACGCGTGAAGACCAGCTCCATCGCGTCTATAGCCATGCGCAGGTCGGTCGCGTTCTTCTTCGACGAGCCGTACGCTGGGGCGAATATCAGGTCGATGGACGATTCTGCGAGTGGCACTATATACTGCGGGTAGCGCCGCCAATCGGCGTACGCCCGCTGCACCGCTACCTTGCCGCGGATGACTTCGGAATTCAGAAGCGACTTCAGCTCTTTGCCGAGGTCGCTACGGATCCCCATCGTCACATTGTCGAAGTCGATAAGAAGCGCCGCGTTGGGCGCGTGATGGAACTGTTGGTTGGTGCCCTGGTGAGGTGCACGTCGGGCCTGGTTTGGAATCATGTCTTCCACACGTCTCGTTTCGTTTGATGGAACGAGACCCCTCAGCCTTCGCCGGAGTGTGTGAAGTGCGGGATGCGACCTGCGGGGTCAGGACTGGCCGACCGCGCAATTCGCATATCGCAGATCACCCTTTTACCGGAAACAACTGGAGGAGTATCGTATACACTGGTAAATGCTTCATTGCTGGCGACTCGATTCCTCGGCTTTGATTATCCGAGCGAGCTCGACCCGCCTTACTTTTCCGCTTCCCGTCATGGGAAGCCCGTCCAGAAAACGCACGAGGTCCGGTACCTTGTACTCCGCCAGGACCTCGCGACAGAATTCCTTTATCTCATCGCCGGTTACTATGGCTCCTTCCACCGGCACCACGCAGGCGCACGCCACCTCTCCCAGAACTTCGTCCGGCAATCCCACGACGGCGATCTCGAGAACGGCCGGGTGGGCGTGCAGGCGGTCTTCCACCTCGCGCGGATAAACATTGAATCCGCCCCGGATTATAACTTCCTTCCGCCGGCCGAGTATGTGGAGGTAGCCCTCATCGTCCAGCATGCCCAGATCGCCAGTCCTGAAAAAACCGTCCTCGGTGAACGACGCTGCGGTCTCGCCTGGCTGGCGGTAGTAGCCTGTCATGACACCAGGCCCCTTGACCGCCACCTCTCCCACCGATTCGACCGGTAGCAGAGAACCGTCCAGGTCGAGCACTTTGATCTCCACACCATCGAGCGGTCGGCCTACAGTCGCTACCTGCTTGCCCAATGGGTCATCTGACCGGGTGATGCTGACAGTCGACCCGGTTTCCGTAAGTCCATATGCCACATGGATGTCCGGGATCATCTCCCGCTTTATCCGGCCGACCAACTCTTCCGGAACCGGCGCGCCAGCTACAGTACCGGTGCGCAGATGACTCAGATCGTAATCTCCGAAAGTGGGCTCCCGGAAGTCGAGCGCGAAGCTGGTGGGAACACCGTGGTAAACGGTAACCTTCTCCTCTTCCAGAATACCCAGCGAGTGCGCCGGGTCCTGATCCTCCTGCAAAACTACGCATGCGCCGGTCAATACAGTCCCCAGAACACCCGGGCCCAATCCGAAGACATTGAACAGGGAGGTCAAGCCGAAAACAACGTCGTCCGACGTGATCCCCAGCGCTTCCGCCGTCCCCGCCGCCGTCACCAGCAGGTTGCTATGGGTCAGGGATACGCCCTTGGGCTTTCCCATGGTCCCGGACGTATAAACGATCGCGAAAATGTCCTTGGTCGCGTCGATCTCCGGCCGCGGGAATGTCCGGCCGGTGCCACTCGAAAGGAGGTCCTCGAACTGGAATATCCTGTCGTCGTACCACAGGTCCTCCTCACCCACGGAAACTATATACTGCAGGTCCGGGAGCGCGGTTAGGAAGCCCTCGAAACGCGCGAGGTAATCGACCCCTCCGTACGTTTCCGCTGTCACCACCGCAGCCGCCTCCGAGTGCCGGAGCATGTACTGCAGCTCCGGAGATGTATACTTCGGATTGAGCGGAACGATGGCAGCTCCGAGTTTGGCTGCCGCGAACATCGCAACGATGAACTCGGGCCAGTTCGGGAGGTTCAGGGCGATCCTATCGCCCGCTTCGATACCCAGACCATGCAGGGCGGCCGCCAGAGCCGTGGCCTGCTCATCTACCTGCCCGTAAGTGAGCCGGTGCTCCCCGAGTACGACAAGGGGGCTCTGCGGGTGCTCTGCCGCGCAACTCGCCAGGGCCTCCGCAACCGATTTCCCGCGGATGCGCTCGCAAAGCGCCATGAATCCTCCGTCCGGGTGAATACCGCAAAAAGACGCTGAA
>DASSKB010000209.1:0-8749 GCA_035690925.1 Longimicrobiaceae bacterium | reverse complement strand
ACCTGCAATTTGGTGGAGGCGAGCCTACGCCCCCCTGCTAATCTTCCTCACCGCCAGCGTCCTGGTCGGTGCATTCCTTGCTTACGCACGCGGCCGGTAAAACACCAGTCACCTTGTCACCCCGTCACCTTGTCACCCCGTCACCTTGTCACCCAGTCACCTTGCCATGACCGATCCAAACCAGAACCAGCCCGACCCACCACTTCTGTCCGAGATCATCGATAGCCCGCTGAGCCGGCGCTTCTTCCTGCGGCGCGCAGGCGTCGCTGGGGCCGCCGTCGCGGCAGCGGGATGTCGTCCGCCCGGCATCGAGGAGCGGACCGCGGCGGATGGGCAGGAGGTGGGCCGTGGCATGATCAACTCCAACAGCCGTGCCGATACGGCCCTCGACATCGCGCACACGCCCGGTCATACCGACGCGACCGTCGATGCCAGTACTGTCGAGTACCATCGTTACGACCCGACGCTGCCGCCGCTCTCCGATTCGCGGACTCTGCGCCTCCACTGGAGGTCGACCGAAGTCCCGGTGCGGATCAGCCGTAACAAGGTGGTCGCCGCCTGGACCTTCGAGGGCGATGTGCCCGGCCCGATCGTGCACGTGCGCCAGGGTGATACCGTCGAGTTCACCCTGACCAACGAAGGGGTGATGCCGCATTCGATGGATTTCCATGCGTCCCAGCTCAATCCCGCGGTCGCGTTCCGATCCGTCGCGCAGGGGGAGTCGGTGACTTTCACCTTTCAGCCCCGCTACGCGGGCGCGTTCCTCTATCACTGCGGGACGGGGCCGGTTCTGATGCACATCGGTGCGGGCATGTACGGCGCGATAATCGTCGATCCACCCGACCCATTACCCGCGGCCAAGGAGTTCGTCCTGGTGCAGAGCGAGTACTACATCTCCGACGGGCCCGGTGGAATCTCCACCATCGACTACGGCAAGATGATGGAGACGGTACCCGACTACGTCCTCTTCAACGGCCGCCCCGACCAGTACATTCTCGAGCCGATCAGGGTGAGCGTCGGCGATCGCGTGCGGTTCTACGTGGTATCCGCCGGCCCCACCTATCCCTGCAATTTCCACCTGGTCGGCGAGCAGTTCGACACTGTCTACCTCGGCGCCCCCCCGGGTAGCGCGATCAACGGAGTCCAGACGTTCGCGGTCCCGCCCGGCGGCGGGATGATCTTCGAGTTCATCGCGGACGTACCCGGTGAGTTCCCGTTCGTCAACCACGGCTTCGGCCACGGCCAGAAAGGCGGCATCGGCTTCCTGGTGGTGGAGTAGCGACCCGCCACGATGTAGGGAAAACTCCCCTATCCGCTCAAATCCCTCCTGATTGTGAGAAATATCACGGCCTCCCGGTTTGCCCGAGGCCAACTTATTCCTCACCGAGTATCAATCCATTCACTGAGGAGGGGAAATGTCATTCACTGAGACGGTTCCGGTCGCGCAGGATCCGGTGGACGAAGCGGGCGTCCCGAAGCTGCAGGTCGGCTCGTCGAAAGTTCGTGAGTTCGACGTAGCGGCGGTCGCCGCCGTACCGGACGGCGAAGTGTGCGGCGTCGAAGTGAACGGCCGCACAATCGCCCTGTGCCGCCTGGGCGACGAAGTCTTCGCGCTGAGCGGGACGTGTTCGTATCACCCGATCCCTCTCGACGGCGCGACGCTGGAGGGCGAGGTGCTCACCTGCCAGTGGTACGGCGCCCAGTTCGATATACGCACCGGCGAGTCGGTGTTCCTGCGGTCGGTTACCGCGCTGGCGACGTATCCGACCTCGGTGCGCGACGGTAGAGTTTTTGTTCGACTGCCGGTCGAGCCAGCGAGATCCGCCTCGAACAGCTGGGTGGGAGCGGAAAGATGAGCCCGCTGGCGCCCGCCCAGGTCATCGGGGATCGGGATCTCGCAGCGCTGGAATCGTTTGGCGCGACCCACCCGCGGTGCGGAACGAACCGCATGCGGGTGGTGGTGCTCGGCGCGGGCTACGGCGGCATGACAGCGGCGCTCCGCCTGGCGCGGCGGCTGAAAGGCTGCGCGGGGCCCGGCGGAATGGCTGAGCTCGTCCTGGTGGACCGCCATCCCTATCACCTCCTTAAGACGCGACTGCACGAGGCTGCGGTATCGGGAGATGAGGTGGCGGTGGGCATCCCGGAGCTGCTTCGGGATCTGAACCTCCGCTTCGAATGTGGTGAGGTGGAGGACATCGATCTGGGGCGACGACGCGTTATCACCAACACAGGTGAAATCGCCTATGACGTCCTGGTAATCGCGATGGGCGCGCAGTCCGCTTATCGTGGCGTGCCCGGTCTGCGCGAGAACACGCTGACGCTGAGGACGCGTGAGGATGCGGTGCGGCTGCGGAGCCATCTGCAGATGCGCTTCGCTGAGGCCGACCAGACGGACGACCCTGTAGAGCGGGCACGGCTACGGCGAATAGTGATCGCAGGCGGTGGGTTCTCAGGAGTGGAGCTCGCGGCGGAGCTGGCCGACCGCGTGGCGGGCGAGGTCCTCCTTCTGCAATCAGGCGAGCGCCTGCTCGCGAGCGCCGGCCCGCTACTGGCGCGATGGGCCGCGGCGCAGCTCAGGCGTCGGGGAGTCCGCGTCGAGACGCAGTCAAGACTGGTTCGCGCGGAGCCGGGCATCGCACACATCGCCGAGCGCGAGCCGATAGCAGCGGGAACGCTGATCTGGATGGGCGGCGTTCAGGTGAGTGACGTACTCCAGCGAATGGGTGCGCCAACGGGTCGATTGGGCCGCATTCTGGTCGACGAGACCCTTCAAGTGGTCGGTGCCCCCGGCGTCTATGCCATTGGTGATGCCGCGCTGGGTACGGATCCAGTAAGCGGCAAGGAGGTTCCGCTGACGGCTCGCTTCGCCGCGCACGAAGGCCGCTACGTGGGCGATGCTATCGCCGCGCGCCTGCAGGACGCCTGGGTGCGGCCGTACCACCCCCGGGTGCGTGGCGACGCCTACAACATGGAGCGCTATCTGGGCCTTGCTTCGCTTGCTTTCGGACGGCGCGGCAAGGGTCACGCAAGCGCCCTCGCACGAATGCTCAAGAGGTTCCCAGCGATCAGGCATATGCTGCGCATGCGCAGAGAACGGGCTGCGTGGCACCTCGATTATCCCCTCGTGGAACGTAACTGAAACTCCGACGGGAGGCACGCAATGGGATACGCGATGAGGTCCCGAAAGAATCGAGCCGTGGACAGGCCCCAAGTCGTCATTGTCGGCGGCGGCTTCGGTGGTCTGTATGCCGCCCGGGCGCTCGCCCGGGCTCCGGTCGACGTGACGCTGATCGATCGCCGCAATCACCATCTCTTCCAACCGCTCCTCTACCAGGTTGCCACGGCAACCCTCTCGCCCGCGGATATCGCCGCGCCCATCAGACACGTCCTTCATCGGCAGTGCAACACCGAGGTCGTTCTCGCGGAGGTGGTGGACGTGGACACCGCGGGTCGCACAGTGCTTCTCGGGAACGGGCGGCGCATTACCTACGACTTCCTCATTCTCGCCAGTGGCGCCGCTGACCAGTACTTCGGTCATGATGATTGGGCGAACTATGCGCCGGGTCTGAAGAGCATCGAGGACGCCACGAACATCAGGCGCAGCTTTCTCCTGGCCTTCGAGGCCGCTGAGCAGGAGACCGACGCGGACGTACGACGAGAGCTTCTGACCTTCGTGGTCGTGGGCGGTGGTCCGACAGGAGTGGAGATGGCGGGTGCTTTCGCCGAGATCGCCCACCACACGCTGGCGCGCGATTTCCGACACGTGGATCCGTCGAGCGCCCGAATTGTCCTGCTGGAGGGTGGTCCACGCCTGCTCGCCGGGTACCCCGAGACGCTGTCCGAGAGCGCGCGCGTTCAGCTGAAGAAGCTCGGCGTCGAGGTCCGCCTGAACTCGATCGTGACCCGCATCGAACCGGACGCAGTGTGGGTGGACCGCGTGCGCACCGGCACCAGCAACGTGGTCTGGGCAGCCGGAGTGGCCGCATCTCCGCTGGGTAAATGCCTGGACGTGCCCACCGACCGGTCGGGAAGGGTGATGGTCGAGCCGGACCTTTCGCTGCCCGGCCATCCGGAGGTGTTCGTGATCGGCGATCTGGCCGCATTCCCGCACCAGACGGGCAAGCCGCTTCCGGGCATCGCCCCGGTTGCTATGCAGGAGGCGCGCGTCGCCGCGGCGAACCTCATGCGAACGTTGGTCGGGAAACCACGCAAGCCATTCCATTACGTGGATCGAGGCAGTATGGCGACCATCGGGCGGGCCGCCGCGGTCGCCCGGATCGGACGGTTGGAGGCATCGGGCACCCTCGCATGGTTGGCCTGGCTATTCGTCCACATCATCTTCCTCATCGGCTTCCGCAGTCGGTTGTTCGTGCTCGTCGAGTGGGCCTGGTCATACCTGACCTGGCAGCGCGGCGCGCGCCTGATCACGGGAGAGTGGAGACCGGACTCGTCACTTGAGACCTCCCGTCTCGAGACTTCGCCGACCGCGCCGAAAGTCGCCGACCGGTGGCCCCGCACGCCTGGACGCCCCGACGACGAGCCATCTGATGCACCCATGGTAGGGGTGTGACGATGTTGCACTCCACTCGGCTCCGGCATCGTAAGCTGGTAGCGCACGAAACCCTGGCCATAGGAGTCGATCGCCCCGGAGAATTCGACTTCGAGGCCGGGCAGTATGCGGATCTCACGGTGTTCAATGCCGGCGACCGCGACGCGCTCGGCCCGATCCGCAGCCTCTCGATAGCCAGCGTGCCGGGAGCGGACTACCTGGAGTTCATCATGCGCGTCCGTGATACCGCTTTCAAGCGCAGCCTCGCAACGCTCCCCGTAGGCGCGGATCTGCTGGTCGAGGGGCCGTTCGATGATCTGGGATTCAGTCGGGAGAATGGACGAGAGATGGTGTTCATCGCCGGAGGAGTCGGCATCGCCCCGTTCATGAGCGTTCTGCGCGAGACGGCGGCTGCTGGGGGCGAGCTCCCTGCCACCCTCTTCTACTCGAATCGACGCCCCGAGGATGCAGCGTACCTGGAGGAGCTGCGGCGACTGGAGGACGATATCAGCGGTTTGCGGCTGGTGCCGACGATGACCGGGATGGCAGAATCATCCCTGGAATGGGAAGGGGAGACAGCGCGCCTGGAGATGGACCTCCTGGAACGCTACCTCCCCTCGATTGTGGGCCCCTCGTACTACATTGTGGGCTCCCCCACGCTGATCTCGCAGATGCGACGGACGCTTACGGGCGCCGGGGTGCCGGACGCCGACATCGGTCTGGAGATGTACTCCGGCTATTGATCCGATATCGGCCAGACAAGGACGTTGATGTTGCCCTTCTCACGCCCCACCATCCGGTAGCGATAGCCCCTCGTCTCCAACATCGCGAATAGCGGCCACGGGATGATCGAGTTGACGTGCCGGAGCTTCTGACCGGGAGCCAGCACCTCCATCTGCTCCAGCGTGCGTCCGATCTGCCCCTTGAGTGTAAGATCGCGCACATCCAGGACGACCTCATCCGCATTCGCATCGATCTCCCCGTAAGCGTTGCGGCAACGGCAATCAGCATTGACCGTGCGGTCAGGAATCGACTGTCTGACCCGGCGAATCCACCGTTTTCCGGCACCCTTCGTCGCCTTCTTCACGGGCGACCGCAACAATCCAGGCATATGTCCCTCCCTGTGTTCGTGTGGGTTGAGAAACGCTCGGGCCGATCAGGTCAGCAGGAGCCACCATGCCGTCACCAGCGTCCCGACCGTCCCGGTCAGCCCCGCCAGCGCAACGACTGTCAGGGCGATCCACTCGCCACCGCTCAGCTCGCGCGCGGCGTGGCGCGGGACCCTGTGGATCTGCTGCATCCGGATCTGTCGGTGTTCCATGATTCCCCCTGTTCAGGACCCTATTGTTCGTGTAACTGAGAATAATCCGGGCACTCCGGAGGCACTGTGAGGTAAATCACAAATGGCGGGGAAGCGGGAAGGTCGCGGGATTCCCCCTACCCGGATGTAAGGGAGATCCCGCGAACACCGGCGGAATTCAGGTGGGGCGTGGGGTGATGATGGCAAGGAAGCGGAGGCTGCCGTCGCCCGCCGGCTCCATCGAGTGGAGCTCGCCGGGTGCGTAAACCGCCGCCTGTCCGGGCAGGAGATGAGATTCCGAACCTTCTCCACGGAAGATCCCTTCGCCCTCGAGCACCTGAACGACGACCGTGGACTCGCTCGTGTGCGGCGGCACCGACTGCCCCCGTTCAACCCGGAAGCACACCACTCGCGCGTTCGGCTCATCGTGAACCAGCTCCGTCGCGTGTCGGTCGGTCCGCGCCGCGGGGCCTGCTGTTGGTAGTACGGTCATGCTTCGCTCCCCACGATCTCGTTCAGCGCGGCGAGCAGAGCCTCCGGATCCGCACCGTCCCGAACAGCTGCTTCGGCGATGGGCGCGGCGCCTCCACAGCACGCGTCGATCTGGAAGTTATTGAACACCTCGACGGTCGCGGGGTGCGTGCGAATGACTTCATTGACCATCCGCTCCGCGCCGATCGCACGAGCCGATTGAAAAGTCTGCATTCGATGTTCCTATGGATGTAGTGGGCCTGACCTCCGCGCTCCGATCGCTTTTACATTGATGGGCGCGGTTCCGATGGCCTCTAGTTTAGATTGATATCTGCGGAGTGGCTGTGACGATAATCACTAGCGGAGCGTGGAGCGAAGACGTCTTTCCCCCAGCGTTCGCCAGAGGTTGTAGATGAAGAGATAGGCACCTATCGCGCTGAGCGCGGCACCAGCCCGGACGATCAGGATGCCAGGCTCCGCCCACTCTACGCGGGTTATCCAACCACTTACGAGCAGCGCCAGCCCCGTGTTCGCTACCCACAGATGCGCCACCGCAAGCTCCCGCCGATGCAGTGGGTTGCCCGAGAACCGCGGAATAACATGATAAGCCACCCCGAATATCATCATGCTCACGAACCCGAGCAGGTTCGCATGCACGTGCGCTGGCCGATACACCAACGCCGCTCCCGGCCAGAATGCCATCGATACTCCAATGAGCACCCCGACACCGAGCCAGAGCAGGCTTGCGCGGACGAAATTACGGACGAAGGGTTCCAAGGAGCTATCAGTTATCAGCGGCTGACCGCCGTTGGCGGTCAGGGTCATCGGTCATCGGCTATCGGTCCGGCCGATCCGAGGATTCGACGAGTGATTCCGGGCTGGCCGAATCTGTTGGAAGCCACCCACCAAGGCTGTGACGGAGATCACGAAGGGCTGTCGGCTATCGGTCAAGGGAGTTATACCCCGTCACCCGTCACCCCGTCACCTTGTCACCTTGTCACCTTGTCACCCCGTCACATGCAGAGTAACGTCGCCATTCACGGTCTTCAGCCTGACCTCATGCTCACCGCCATTCGCGCTACCGGTAGCAGTAATAACCTTCCGGGGCGATCCATTCGAGTGGTCCCACTCAGGTGTGATTGACTGCTGGAGCGCGAGGTCACTGGTTATCTCGTAATCGCCCTCGTGGCCCTCCGTGAATGTGAGCTCGACGACGACGTTCATAGACAGGCCGGCGGGCACGGTGAGCTCTATGTCGCCCGACATGGAGGTGATCTCGACATCGCGGCGGCCGGTCGATGGGTCGCCGACCATCCGAACCTCGACATCACCGCCCATCGTGGTGGCCTCTATCCAACCGTTTACCGCCTCCAGGTCGATGTCCCCGCCCATCGTTCTGGCCTTGACGTGGTCACCGGCCGAGGCGATCTCGATATCGCCACCCATGGTGTGGACATCCGCGCCCAGGGGAGCGTCGCTCAGCTCGATATCGCCACCCATGGTCTCGATCTGGATCTCGCTGGTCGCGACGGCCCCGCCGCGGCGGGTGACTTCACCTCCCATGCTGCCCGCGTCGAGGTTGCCAGTGACGTTCTCGACCAGCACTTCGCCGCCCATCGTGTGGACGCGGCCATCCACGTTGGAGTCCGTGATCTCGATCTCGCCACCCATCGTCGTGAGGTCGATGGTGCCGCCGAGCCGATGAAGCTCCAGCTCGCCGCCCATGGTCTCACCGCTGATATCACCCGTGACGTTCTCAATGGAGATATCACCGCCCATCGTATTGAGCCGTAAATTGAATCGCTGGGGCACCTGGATCTCAAAATGAAGATCACCCGAGCGGATATTGCTGTCACTCACATGATCCGAAATGACCCACACGCCCGATCCGACCTTCTCGATGCTGACCTCACACGCCGGACGACACCCGCGATCATCCTCGGTCACCCTGACGTGTACAACGGATCCCGCGCCGCCGACAATCTCAATCGAACCTCCTGCATCGAGGTCCATCTCCAACATCTCCCCCGCGCTGACGGGAATCTCTCGCTCAACGGGAAACTGCTGCGCCGCCGCCCCCGAAGAAGCCAGAAGGGCCACGCCAGTTAAAACGGTCGACAATCCTGACAGGAGTTGTTTTCGCATGATGGATTCAATCAATCGTAAGAGTTGGTCACGTCCCCCCGTCCGCCAAAGACGCTGGATCCCCGCGTGCGCGGGGATGACCGAAACAAGTTTCACATTTATGATGCCGCCCACCCCTCGAAGGTTTACATTCTCCCCCTCCCCCCCCCGTGCCCCCTCCCCCAGTGCCCCCGTGCCCGCGCGCGTGCCCGGCAGTTGCAGTTACATTCCCGATCCCGATCCCGATCCCGTAACTTCCTTGCCCTTGCCCTTGCCCTTGCCCTTGCCCTTGCCCTTGCCCTTGC
>DASSKB010000208.1:0-20262 GCA_035690925.1 Longimicrobiaceae bacterium | reverse complement strand
GCGTCGAGATACGACCTGGCGCGTTTCGGGATGGAACGGATGAGTTTCTCGCCACGTCAGGCCGACATGCTGATATGCGCTGGCCGTGTTCCGTACAAGATGGCTGGCGTGCTGCGGCGTATATGGGAGCAGATGCCTCAGCCCAAGTGGTGTATATCGATGGGCGCGTGCGCTTCGTCGGGCGGCGTATTCGACGCGTACAGCATGGTTCAGGGGATCGACACGATCATCCCGGTAGATGTGTACGTTCCGGGATGTCCGCCGCGGCCCGAAGGATTGATGTATGGGATCCTTATGATTCAGGAGAAGATCCGGCGTTCCTCGCCCACCAGCGAGTGGGTGGCGGAAGAAAACCTGGTGGCGGGGCTCCCGGCTCTCCCGACGGAGACAGTGAACCTGGTGGCCGCGCCCTTCGGGAACTCGACGAATCAGAACCGGTCCAGTGGGCTGGTATCGACTGGTGCTGTTGTACGCCCGAACGATCGACGCCCATAATGTCTTCGATAAATCGCGCAGCTCTGCGTTGCTGCTTCTCGCCCCGCCCTGCGACGTACATGCGTACGTCTCGGTCGGGGCTCGTCGCGCGCCTTGATCTGCACGATTTCTCTTTGACATTACCGCTATCTGAGGGAAATCATGACCGATAACTCCTTTAAGAAGGGGCTGGACGACCTCGAGTCAGGCGCGGGGGCCGCTCCGAAAGAGACGCCGGGCGTGCCGCCGCCAGCCGGTGGGATACCAGCGCATCCGAGCATCGACGGCCTGCGCGCGGAGTTCGGCGACATTGTGGGGCGCCACGAGCTGGTAGCTGGCGACGAGCACATCGTCTACCTGCCGGCCGATCGGAGCCGCGAAGTGCTGGCATGGCTGCGCGACTCACCGGACAATAAGTACGATTTCCTTCAGGATCTGACGGCCGTGGACTATGGTGGCGGGCAGCCGATCCAGGTCGTTTACCAGCTCTGGTCGATGGATAATAAGCGGCAGCTCAGAGTGAAGGTGGAGCTTCCACTCGACCAGCTCGAGATCGGGAGTGTCTACCACCTGTGGCGCGCGGCGGACTGGATGGAGCGTGAAGTCTACGACATGTTCGGCGTGGTCTTCAACGGTCACCCCGACCTGCGCCGTATCCTCATGCCTTTCAATTACGCCGAGGGGCACCCGCTCCGAAAGGACTTCCCGCTGCGCGGACGCTTTACGCGCGCGGAGCAGACCAGGCGCGCCCTGGCGATGAAGACCGAGGATCATTACTCACCGGAAGAAATGGAGCATGCCGAAAAGCTGGGTCAGCCGCTCCCGGAGGTAACGGTCGAGGGCGGTCCCGGAGTTCCGAACGTCGGCATGCCTGGCGTGGGAGGTCATTGATATGGCTAAGGCCAACACGAGAAAAGTAATTTACAACGTCAGCCGGACCCCCGAGCTCGGTGGTGGCGGCAAGCTGGTACAGGCACCTATAGTGCCGGTCGAGGGTGAGGTATATACAGAGGCCGACGGCGACATATCGGGCGAGCATATGCTCATAAACATCGGTCCACAGCACCCGGCCACTCACGGGGTGCTTAGGCTGGTGCTGGAGCTCGATGGTGAGACGGTTATCAAATGCACGCCGCACATTGGCTATCTGCACTCCTCGTTCGAGAAGATCGGCGAGTATCGGGACTGGAACCAGATCGTTCCGCTCACCGATCGCATGGATTACCTCGCGCCGCTGATCTACAACTGCGCGTACGCCATGGCGGTAGAGAAGATGATGGGGGTCGAAGTCACCGAGCGGTGCAAGGTGGTCCGAGTCATCCTCATGGAGCTGGACCGGATATTCTCGCACCTCCTCTGGCTCGGTACCACCGGTATCGACCTCGGGGCGTTCACGATTTTCCTGTACACGTTCCAGGAGCGCGAGCGCATCTACAATTTGCACGAGGCTTACACGGGCGCGCGCATCACGACCTCATCCACACGAATCGGAGGTATGATGGCGGACCTGCCCGCCGGCTGGATCGGCGGTCTGCAGGAGTTCATCGATACCTTCCCGCGCACGCTCGACGAGGTCGAGACGCTGTTGACCAATAACTCCATATGGATCGGCCGTACTCAGGATGTCGGGTCGATAAGTGGGGAAGATGCCGTCAACTTTGGCCTGTCCGGCGCCAATCTCCGGGCCTCAGGCGTAAGCTACGATATAAGGAAGGACCGTCCGTACTACGACTACGAGACTTACGACTTCGATGTGCCGATCGGCGAGCATGGCGATATCTATGATCGCTACCTCTGCCGCATGGAGGAGATGCGGCAGAGCCTCAGAATTCTCCAGCAGGCGATCGATCGCCTGCCGGGTGGATCTATTAATGTAGACGATCCGCGCGTGATACTCCCGCCCAAGACGGCGGCCATGAACGACATGGAATCCATGATCCACCACTTCAAGGTCGTCATGGAAGGGGTCCGCGCGCCTGTTGGCGAATCGTGGTTCTCCGTGGAAAGCTCCAAGGGCGAGCTCGGGATGTACGTTGTTTCCGATGGCGGCTCCAAGCCGGTTCGGTGGCGCGTCCGCGGACCTTCCTTCATCAACATCGCCGCGCTCCCCTATATGATCGAGGGCGCGCTGCTCTCCGATGTCATCGCTGTGAACGCGAGCCTGGATATTGTGCTGGGAGAGATCGACCGATGAGCGATAGCATCAAGAATCCCGGTTTTGCCGGTGATACGGGTGAGTTCGACCTCACGGAGGCGCAGATCCGCGGCACCGACTACGTCGGCAAGCGGCCGCTGGACGGAGGTCATCCGTCGGTGGCGGGTACCCTGCCGTACCAGGTCGCCGACAGGAATCCCGAGATTCCCCTTTTCGACGGCCCCTACGGCGAGCGGTTGGAGAAGGTGCTGACCCGCTACCCGGACCCGCAGGCTGCGCTGCTCCCCGCGCTCCACATAGCGCATGAGATCCGCGGGTACCTGTCTCCGGAATCCATGAACGAGGTGGCCGAACGTCTCGACCTGGCACCCGCATATGTCAGGGGCGTCGCGACGTTCTACACCATGTACAACCTCGCGCCCCTGGGGAAATATCTGATTCAGGTGTGCACCAACATCTCCTGTAGTCTCTGCGGTGGCGATGCGGTACTCGAGGCGTTCCTGGAGCACACCGGTACCGAAACGGGGATGATCTCGGAGAATGGGCTATGGTCGGTAATGGAGGTCGAATGCCTCGGTGCCTGCGGCTTCCCGACCGTCGTTCAGATCAACGAGAAGTACTACGAAAACGTCAAGCCAGAAGATGTCCCGACGATCCTGGCCTCACTGACGTGAGGCAATTTTGAATTTAGCCGACTATGGCCTACCCATATAAGCATCCGAGCGAGACGCTGGTTCTCGCGAAATATTTCGGCGATCCCGAAGCTCGCACCCTTAAGGGGTGGGAAGAGCGCGGCGGTTATAAAGCCCTGCGGAAGGTCCTGGGTGGCACGCGAGCCGACGTTATTTCCGAGGTCAAGAACTCCGGGCTGCGTGGCCGGGGCGGTGCGGGCTTTCCTACCGGTGTCAAATGGTCTTTCATGCCGCTAGACACCGGCAAGCCGCATTATCTGCTCTGCAACGCCGATGAGTCGGAGCCGGGTACGTTCAAGGATCGTGAGCTGATGCGGTGGACGCCCCATTCGCTTATCGAGGGCTGCCTCATTGGAGCGTACGCAATCCAGTCCAAGCACGCGTATATCTACATACGGGGTGAGTTCTTCGAGACGGCGCAGATAATGGCTCGCGCTATCGAGGAGGCGTACGCCGCCGGGTACGCGGGTAAGGATGTGATGGGCAGCGGCTACGACCTGGATGTAACTCTCCACCTCGGGGCTGGCGCATACATATGCGGCGAGGAAACGGGACTCATGAACTCGCTGGAGGGCCGTCGCGGCGAGCCACGGGTAAAGCCGCCATTCCCGGCCGTCTCGGGGGCGTTCAGCAAGCCATCGACCATCAACAATGTCGAGACCCTGTGCACGGTCCCGCACATCATAGAGAACGGCGCTGAGTGGTACAAACAGTGGGGAACCGAGAAGTCTACCGGGACCAAGCTGTTCTGTGTATCAGGCCACGTGGAGCGCCCGGGCAATTACGAAGTTGCGCTCGGATTCAACTTCAAAGAGTTCATCTTCGACGTCTGTGGCGGCGTTCCGAACGGAAGGAAGATAAAGGCGGTAATCCCCGGTGGATCGTCGGTCCCCATCCTCACGGGTGACGAGCTGGACATCGGGATGGATTACGAGGCCATGGCGGCCGCGGGGACCATGCTGGGGTGCGGGTCGGTTATCGTGATGGACGAGACAACCGACATAGTTAAGCAGGTGCGGCGCATGACCGATTTTTACGCCCACGAGTCGTGCGGCCAGTGCACGCCCTGTCGCGAGGGAACGGCCTGGGCAGCCAAGATCCTGCGCCGGATAGAGAGCGGCTGGGGCACCGAAGCCGATCTGCAAACGCTGCTGGACATCTCGGACAATATGGCCGGGAAAACCATTTGCGTGCTTTCCGACGCCTCTGCGGCGCCCATTACCTCGTCCATCGAGAAGTTCAGGGACGACTACCTGGCGCTCATCCGGCGGGGTGAGAACCTGGCGGAGAGAGAAGCCAGGCCTCAGCTATCTGCCATCAGCTAACAGTAAACAGTTTTATGGCCGACGATAAACAGAACCAGGAGACCGTGACCTGCACCGTTGACGGATTGCAGGTCGAGGTACCGAAGGGCACGCGAATGATCGACGTGGCCGCGCGCGTCGGTGTCGACATCCCCCATTACTGCTATCATCCGGGCCTGAGCGCCCCGGCGCAGTGCAGAATGTGCCTGGTGGAGCTGGAGGGCGCGCCCAAACTGATGCCCGCGTGCGTCACGCAGGTGGCGGACGGCAATGTTATCCTCACCCAGAGCGAGAAGGCGCTCAAGTCGCGGGAAGGGACGCTGGAGATGTACCTGGTGAACCACCCCCTCGACTGCCCGGTCTGCGACCAGTCCGGTGAGTGCAAACTACAGGATTACGTCGCGGAAGAGGGCAGGGCACTCGGGCGCCTGAACGAACCCAAGCGGGTGTTCGGCCGTGACGACTTCGGCGGTGACGTTCTCTATGAGGGTGATCGCTGTATCATGTGCACCCGCTGCGTCCGCTTCATGCGCGAAGTCGCCCAGGACGAGCGGCTCGCGATTGTCTCGCGCGGCCACCACAATGTGATCGATACATTTTTCGACGAGGGGCTGGAGGGGAATATCTGGGCGGACAACGTGATCGACATCTGCCCTGTTGGCGCGCTCGTCTCGAAGGACTTCCTGCACAAGGCGCGAGCGTGGGACCTGGATCGCACGCCATCCATCTGCCCCAACTGCTCGCAGGGCTGCAATATCGCGCTCCAGGTGCGGGACAATGAAGTCATGCGCATCAAGCCGCGGCCCAACGAGGAGGTCAACGGCCACTGGATGTGCGACTACGGCCGCCTGAACTATCACTGGATCAATCGCACCGGTCGCATAGAGGCGCCTCTGGTCCGCGACGGGGAGCGGCTGGTACCGAGTTCCTGGTCCGAGGCGCTTGTAGCTCTGGCGGAGCGCGCCAGGACGGCAGCCGGGAACGCTCGAGCACTGGTATCGCCCTTCCTGGGCAACGAGGACCTTGGCATGGTGCGGCGGCTCCTCTCGAGTCTCGGTGGAGGCGAAGGTGCCTTCCGGGTGGAGACAGGCGAGAAGGTGGTTCTACCTGGCTTCCCGAAGCTGGCCCTGCGCGAGGATCGCGCGGCGAACGTTCGAGGCGCGGAGCTCTTCGGCTTCTCCCGGACCGGGGGGCCGGACGGACTCGGTGGGCTCGATGAGTTGTCGAATCATACCGGCATCCTCGTCGTTGCTGGCGATGATCTGGACGACGCACCCGAAGACTTCGGTCGGAGCGCGGCCATCTTCATTTACGTGGGCCATGCGCTCTCGCCCGCCGCCAGGAACGCAGATTACATCCTGCCGGCTACAACGTTTGCGGAGATGGACGGCTCATTTACCAACGTCGACAACCGGGTGCAGCGATTCTGGCCGGCACTGCAGGCGCCTGGTATGTCCCGACCCGCCTGGCAGATACTCGGCGTCCTGAACGCAGGTATAGCGGAGACTGCCGCTCCGGCCACCGCGAACGATGCATTCGCATTGCTGGGGGACCAGTGCAACGCCTTCACGGGCTTGCGCTTCGCTGATCTGGGATCGCAGGGCAGACCATTGCCCGAGCAACCCGTCGATCTCCTGACTTCCTCGGAATGACTAACCGACTATTTTGATGCAAGGTCAGGAACCGATATTCATGGTTGGTGAGCTGAGTCCCACGGCGTTCGTGATTCTCTCGATCGTCAAGGTGGTGGCCGTCTTCACCGTGGTTATGGTAGTCGTCGCGCTGCTTACGCTGCTGGAGCGGAAGGTGAGCGCCTGGATGCAGGACCGCCTCGGCCCCAATCGCGTGGGGCCCGGCGGAATCGCGCAGCCAGCAGCCGACGGACTCAAGAACATCCTGAAGGAGGAGACCAATCCTGGCGAGGCGAACCGAGTGTTCTTCACGCTCGCGCCGATGCTCTCCATTATCCCGGCGCTCATAACCTTTGCGGTGATACCATTCGCGGCACCACTGCCGACCCCCTGGGGTTTGCTCCCGATGCTCATCGCGGATGTGCCCATAGGGGTGCTTTTCCTGCTCGCCTTCTCCTCCCTCGGAGTGTACGGCATAGTCATAGCCGGCTGGGCCAGCTCCAATAAGTACGCACTTCTGGGTGGACTCCGAGCCGGTGCGCAGATGATCTCGTACGAGATCGCACTCGGTCTGAGTCTGCTGAGCGTCTTCTTCCTCGTGGGTGATGTGACGCTGCCCGGCGTGGTATGGAGTCAGCAGCAGATGCACCTCTGGTTCGCGCTTCCCCTGGCGCTCTCGTTCCTGTTCTTCTGGGTCTCGGCGTTCGCGGAGACCAACCGGCTCCCCTTCGACCTACCGGAAGCCGAATCGGAGCTTATCACAGGGTACCACACCGAATACTCTTCGATGAAGTTCTCCATGTTCTTCATCGCCGAGTACGCGCACGTGCTGACCATCTCCGCGCTCATGGCGACTCTCTTCCTGGGTGGCTGGGACATTCCCGGCTGGCAGGGCGACAACATGCTCGCTATGGCCGACGGTTCCGTACTTGGCGCGGAGCCGGCCTGGTGGATCACCATACTTACTCTGATAGCATTCCTCCTGAAGACCTTTTTCTTCATTCTGGTCTTCATGCTCGTTCGCTGGACGGTGCCGCGGTTCCGTTACGATCAGGTAATGGATCTGGGTTGGAAGATCATGCTGCCTGTGGCTCTCGCTGGCGTGATCGTCACATCGGGGACGATTCTCGCACTGGACGTGGCCGGCGTCGAATATGGTCTGGTGTTCGGGCTAGTTCTTACCCTGGTCAACCTGGTAATGCTCGCGATCGTGCTATGGCTCTTCGACAGTGGCCGGGTGCTCAGCGGCTCTACCGCACTGCACGAGAAGCGCGTGCGAGCGCGCGCCAAAGCCGAATTCTACAGGAAACAACATGAACTTCCGGTCGCCACCGGAACGGGAAAGCAGGGATAGATCACATGGCAGCGACAGTCCGGGTACTCAAGCGACCTGAAGGCAAGTCCTCCTACGTTCGCGCTACGCTCAAGGGCATGGCATTGACGTTCCGGCACATGGTCAATCCGCACAAAGTCACCATGCAGTATCCGGAGGAGAAGTGGGCACTTTCTCCCAGGTGGCGAGGGACACATGTTATGGAGCAGCACGAGGACGGCAGCCCGAAGTGCGTGGCGTGCGGCCTCTGCCCCACCATCTGCCCCGCCAACTGCATCCGGCTCATACCCGGTGAGGATAAGAACGGCAATCGCTACCCGATAGTTTATGAGATCGACGAGTTCCGATGTATCTTCTGCGGAATGTGCCAGGAAGTCTGCCCTGTGGAAGCCATTCACGTGGGGCAGGACTACGAGAATTCCGAGTACACACGCGAGCGCTTCGTCTACGACCTGGATCGCCTGATGAACCAGGACCATCCGTCCACACTCCTGTGGGATCCAAGCGATCCGGCAGGGGAGTAGGAAACGGCAATTATGAATGTTGAATTTTGAATTGCGAATTAACTGCAACAGCCTGCGAAGGCGTTGTTAATTCAAAATTCAAAATTCAAAATTCAAAATTCATCGCATTATGCTGACACAGATCCTACTAATCTGCTTCGCCATCCTGGCCGCGTCGTCCGCGCTGGTTATGGTAACCCGGAAGAATCCGGTCTCCAGCGCGCTCTGGCTCATCGGGACTTTCTTTTCGCTCGCGGCGATCTACACCCTGCTCGGTGCGTACTTTATTGGAGTTATCCAGATCCTGGTGTATGCGGGCGCAATCATGGTGCTCTTCCTGTTCGTCATCATGCTCCTGAACCTGGGGCACGACTACGAACCGGATATCCGCGGCAAGGTGTGGAGGGTGGTAGCGGCGGGTTCGGGATTGGTCATGCTCGCGCTGCTCGCACGAATACTGGGCGCGAACGACGCACCACTCGGGGATATGGCCGGACCGGACTTGCTGGCTGCCCAGATCGCTGAACACGGAGCTGTGGGAGCCATCGGCATCCCGCTGTTCCTGGATTTCGTTGTGCCGCTGCAGGTTACCGGTATCCTCCTCCTGGTCGCCGTGGTCGGCGCCGTGGTGCTCGCAAAGCGGAACGTCTGACCATGCTGACTCTCAACATCGCCCTCGCGCTTAGCGCGATTCTGTTCGTAATCGGCGTCGCCGGCGTGATAGTGCGCCGGAACGCGATTATTCTCTTTATGTGCATAGAGCTCATGCTCAATGCCGTGAACCTGGCTTTCGTCGCGCTTTCTCCATACGCCGGCATCCAGGGGCAGGTATTCGTGTTCTTCGTGATCGCCGTCGCCGCGGCCGAGGCTGCCGTGGGACTCGCTATCATTATCTCCGTATTCCGCCACGCGGAGTCGGTAGATATCAAGAATTTCAGTCTTCTGCGCTGGTAAGGGACTCTCGATGCTCGTTCTTCAAGAAGTCGCAGGGGCTGTCCCCCACAATTCGTTCGAACCGATCTTACCGGGCCTGATAGTTCTGCTCCCGTTGATCGGCTTCGTCATCAACGGAATCGCTTCGCTGGTGGCGGTCCGGGATACGAGCCGGGAGCGGGCGGTCAGCCCATGGACTCAGCGGCTACCGTCTATAGTCGCACCGGGCGTGATGCTGGTGGCGTTCATCCTGGCGGTCATGAACTTCTTCCGGATGGCTGGCGCGGAGCTCCACGAGCCTCTGGTGGTCCACTACTGGAGCTGGCTGCCGGCCGGCGACCTTCAGGTAGACGCCGCGCTTCAGCTGGATCCCCTATCCATTCTCATGACGCTCATCATCACGGGCGTCGGAATGCTGATCCATGTCTTCTCGGTAGGTTACATGCGCGCGGATCCGGGATACCCGCGCTACATGGCGTACCTGAACCTCTTCGTGTTTTTCATGCTGGTCCTGGTCCTGGGCGCCTCTTTCCCGCTGATGTTCGTGGGCTGGGAGGGCGTGGGACTCTGTTCATATCTCCTGATCGGGTTCTGGTTCGCCGATCGGGCCAATGCGGACGCCGGCAAGAAAGCATTCATCGTCAACCGAATAGGCGATTTCGGTTTTCTCATGGCGATGATGATCCTCTTCGCAAACCTTGGGACGCTGACCTTCGGCGCCGTGTTCGCCGAAGCGCCGGTCGTCTTCGCGTATTCCGGGCCGGTTATTACCGCGATCTGCCTCTTCCTGCTGCTCGGCGCGGCCGGCAAGAGCGCTCAGATCCCGTTGTACGTATGGCTTCCGGACGCTATGGCAGGCCCCACGCCGGTCTCAGCCCTGATCCACGCTGCCACAATGGTCACGGCGGGTGTCTACATGGTGGTCAGGTCGGCAACCCTCTTCGCTCTGGCACCCAGCGCCTCGCTGACGGTTGCTATCGTGGGGACGCTGACCGCAGTCTTCGCCGCTACCATCGCGCTGAAGCAGTGGGACATCAAGAAGGTGCTCGCTTACTCCACCGTTTCTCAGCTGGGCTTCATGTTCGCCGCTGTCGGGATGGGTGCCTACGTGGCGGGCGTCTTCCACCTCATGACGCACGCGTTCTTCAAAGCCTGCCTCTTCCTGGGCGCCGGCGCGGTGATCCATGCGATGCACGAGGGGTTGCATGCCACCCACTCGCATGCTGACGCGCAGGATATGCGGAACATGGGCGGACTCCGGCGCTATCTGCCGGTAACGTTCTTCGCCATGGCCGCCGCGACCCTCGCTATTGCTGGCATACCTCCGTTCGCGGGCTTCTTCTCGAAGGATGAGGTCATAGGCGCAGCGTGGATCGGAGCGGGCGGTGCATCGCCGCTATCCGAAGTCACTCTGCTCGGCATAGCAGGCTCCACCTGGATGACGTTCATAGGCGTGATGCTCTCGGCAGCTGCGTTCATGACGGCGTTCTATATGGGGCGGATGATGCTCTACACCTTCTTTGGTCCCAATCGCACGGGCGAGGCGGAGCGCAGCCACCTGCACGAGGTCGGCTGGTCAATGAAGATCCCCCTGATAGCGCTCGGTCTCCTCTCGGTTATCGGCGGGTGGATCAACATCGATCCGCACGTGCCGATCGTTGAGTGGTTCACGCCACTCGCGATAGGCGGCCCCGCGGCACTTCACGACTGGCTCCACCCGGTACTCGTAGGCCCGGAAGCCGTCATCGCAGCGAATCTCCCGAACCTGCCCGAGCCACATCACGCTGCCTGGGGGATACTCCTGGCCATCGCAATCGGGGTGGCGGGCCTCTTGACCGCATGGCTCTTCCTCAAGCCCGACCGACTCGGCACGGCCGAGGCAGAGCCGAATTATACCGACACGCCCGGCAGGTTGCTCTACAACAAGTGGTACGTGGACGAGATATACGGAAAGGTCATCATTGGTCCGTTCCAGGCGCTGTCGCGCGGTTTCTCGTCGATAGTCGATCGCTGGATCGTCGACGGACTGGTCGACGGGGCAGGGCGCCTGATGCATGGCCTCGGCCGGCTCGGCGGTTTGACACAGACGGGTCAACTCAACACATACGCGTTCATCCTCGTCCTCGGGGTGCTGGTGGTACTCGGCGCCTTCGCCTTCTAAGGTCCAGAAATAGTAATGGGGTTCTACGAGAGTCATTGGGTACTGACGTTCCTGATATTCGCACCGCTGGTCGGTGCGGGGATAGCGCTCGCGGTGCCCGCGAAGAGCGCCGGCAAGGTCGCGCTTTGGACGGGAATCATCGAGTTCCTGGTATCGGTGCCGCTGTTCTGGACGTTCGAGCCACTGGGGCCGGCCATGCAGAACGAGGTAGCGGCGGCCTGGATCCCGAGCTGGGGCATCTACTACAGACTGGGCCTGGATGGCATCTCGCTCTTCATGGTGCTGCTCACGACCCTACTGCTACCGCTATCGGTACTTGGCTCGTGGAGCTACATCCAGGATCGGCGAAACGCCTATTATGCGATGCTGCTGGCGCTGACCACGGGTGTGGTCGGCGTGTTCGTGGCCATGGACATGTTCCTCTTCTACGTGTTCTGGGAGATGATGCTCATCCCGATGTACTTCCTGATCGGGGTGTGGGGCGGAACGGAAAGGATATACGCGTCGGTCAAGTTCTTCCTGTATACGATGTTCGGGTCACTGCTGATGCTGGTGGCGATCCTGTACATGTTCTTCCGCTACCAGGCTGTTACCGGAATAGCGAGCTTCTCGTACTTCGACTTCCTTCAGGTCCCACTCTCCATGGGCGAGCAGTGGTGGCTGTTTGCCGCATTCGCTATCGCGTTCGCGGTCAAGGTCCCCATCTTCCCGTTCCATACCTGGCTGCCACACGCCCACGTTCAGGCACCTACAGCAGGATCTGTGGTGCTCGCCGGCGTGCTCCTGAAGATGGGAACGTACGGGTTCCTGCGGTTCGCGCTGCCTCTTTTCCCCGGCGCAGCGACCGACCGTACCACAGTGCTGTTGTTCATGGTCCTGGGCCTCTTCGGCATTGTGTACACGGCCATGGTGGCGGCCGTGCAGCCGAATGCTAAGCGCCTGGTCGCCTACACGTCGGTCGCTCACCTTGGTTTCGCGATTCTGGGGATCTTCGCTTTCAATATCCAGGGAGTGCAGGGGGCCCTCCTCCTCATGATCGGGCACGGCGTCTCCACACCCATGCTCTTCTTCCTGCTGGGTATGCTGTATGAGCGGCGCCACACGTACGAACTGGCGGACTTCGGGGGGCTGGCCGCGTCAATGCCCATATTCGCCAGCATGCTGGTCTTCTCGGCACTGGCGACGATCGGGTTGCCGGGGACTGCCGGCTTCTCGGCGGAGTTCCTGGTGCTGCTCGGTACTTTCAGGGCCGAGCCATTCGTCGCCCTCGTGGCAGCCACAGGCGTGATCGTAGCCGCATATTACATGCTCCCGATGGTTCAGAAGATCATTTTCAACAGCATAGATCGCGACGAGAACCGCAATCTGGTAGACCTGAACCGGCGCGAAGTGGGGATAATGGTTCCGCTCATCATCGTCATACTCTGGATAGGAGTATATCCGAGGCCGTTCCTGGATCGTATGGAGCCCGCTGTGACGCGGCTGGTGGAGTATATGGAACTCTCGAGCTTCGCTGGGCCGGACGGCCCCGGTAGTCCGGCCGATATCGCTGCAGCGCGCGCGGCCGCCCCACTGGGAGGCTCCCGATGATGCTCGATTTCGCCAGTCAGGCCGATTATTTCTGGGCACTGCTTCCGGAGATAGTACTTTCGCTGGCCGCGATGCTCGTCCTGCTGGTAGACGTGTTTCAGAAGGGTAACCGCTCCGAGCCGTCGCGCCCGATCATCGGTTGGCTGGCGCTCGCCGGCGTGGTCGTGGCCACGGCAGCGAATGTCTGGATCGGCGACCTGACGGAAACGGGCGCGGCCGGGATGGTGGCGGTGGATCAGTTCAGGATATTCACGAACTACATTTTCCTGCTGGTAGCTGCCTTATCCATAATGCTTTCGATCGGCTATCTGGAGCGACACGGTATGAATCTCGGAGAGTACTTTGTGCTCCTGATGTTCTCCACTGTGGGGATGATGTTGATGGCGAGTGCCAGGGATCTGATCCTTCTGTTCCTCGCGCTGGAGCTGATGTCGGTAGCGATTTACGTGTTGGTCGGCTTCAATCGGCGCGACGCGCGTTCGGCAGAGGGTGCGTTGAAGTACTTCATGCTGGGCGCCTTCTCCAGCGGGTTCCTCCTTTACGGGATTGCGCTGGTGTTCGGGAGCACCGGATCCACCAACCTGGCGGTGATCGCTCCACTTCTGGATGGCGGCCTCGCCGGTGAGAGCCTGATGTTCCTCATAGGCGCAGCCCTGATCCTGACAGGCCTCGGTTTCAAGGTGGCCGCGGTGCCGTTTCACGCCTGGACGCCAGACGTATATGAAGGCGCGCCTACACCTATTACCGGGTTCATGGCGACTGGCGTCAAAGCGGCTGCATTTGCGGCGTTCATCCGGGTGTTCGCAGTGGCTTTCGAGGGTGTCTACCTCCAGTGGGCGAGCGTAATCTGGTGGCTCGCGGTGGCGACGATGGTGGGAGCGAACCTGGTAGCGCTCACCCAGGGTAGTGTGAAGCGAATGCTCGCGTACTCGTCCATTGCACATGCGGGTTACCTCCTCGTGGCCCTCGTCTCGGCGAATTCATACGGGGCCGCCGCGTTCCTGTTCTATCTCGTCGTCTACACTCTGATGACCATCGGGGCCTTCGGTATGGTGATCGCCAATGAGCGTGGCGAGAAGGAGCGCGTGACCCTTCAGGACTATGCCGGCCTCGGGTGGCAACAGCCTATGGTTGGTGCCTTCTTCAGTATCTTCCTGATCTCGCTCGCAGGCTTTCCGCTTACCGGCGGCTTCATCGGGAAGGTGTATATCCTGAAGGGCGCCCTGGATTCCGGGCTGTCGGTACTGGCGGTGATTCTCGTAGTGTCGTCGCTCGTATCGTACTTCTATTACCTGCGCGTCGTGGTGGTCATGTATATGCAGCCTGCCTCCTCGCAGGACGCGCACTCGGGGATGGTCCTCTCCGCACCGGCCAGGATCGCACTGGGTGTGGCCGCCATAGCGGTTCTCGTGCTCTTCTTCTATCCGGGCCCGCTGCTGGACGCGGCGCAACACAGTGTCGCGTCGCTCTTTCCGGACCAGGGATTTTTGGTAGGTCGCCCCTAGTGGCGCGAGCACGGTCTTTAGGGGGAGGGTCCGGTGCGACGAGCCGGACCCTCCCTTGCATGAGGCTGTTGTTTTCGGAATTGAATGGCACCGATCTGACCATAATCGATGAGCAAGCAAGGCGATAATATTTTGAAAGGCAACGCCGGGAAGGCCGTCGTCGGCCTCGCGGCGGCCGCCGCTGCCGCCTATGGCGTCTATCTCTGGGGCGGACCCGGATCCAGACGGCGGCAACCCGTAACCGAGCTGCGCCGCGCTCTGAATCTCCGTCTGCGGTACACCAGGTGGAGCGAGCTGTATTACGCCTATTACGCCAGACGCGGCGCGGGGCGGCCTGTGGTGTTTCTCCACTCGATCAACGCCGTGGCGTCGGCACATGAGATGGCGCCACTCGTGAGCAGGTTCAAACGGCAGGGCAACAGGCCGCTGTATGCGATGGAATGGTTGGGTTTTGGCCACAGCGACCGGCCTGAGCTGCACTACACGCCCGACCTTCTGGAAGATCAACTTGAAGATTGGCTCGACAGAATCGTGAGACCCGAAGGCGGTGCGGACGTCGTGGCACTCTCGCTGGGCGCCACCTATGCGGCTGAGCTTGCGCGCCGTCGTCCGGACCTTATCCATTCGCTCGTCGCTATAGAGCCCGCTGGTCTGGGAGAGGAGCCGAGCGAGATTGGACGAGCCTGGGAAAAGCTGTTGTTCACAGTACCCGGCGTACAGCAGGCCTTCTACGACAGACTTACCACGCCGGAAGCTCTGCACGACTTCGCGCGGGACAATCTGTTCAGTCCGGGCTTCGCCGTGCCCAAAGAATACATTGATTACGCCGCGGAGACGGCGCGCGCCGAGGGTGCCGCGCGCCCGCTCGACGATTTTCTCTCAGGCCGGCTTTTCCCGGAGGATGGAGCTGACGCGTTCCTTCACCTGCGACAGCCACTCCTTGTGCTCCACGGCACGGCAGAGGGTCGCCGAATGGAGAGCTATTCTGAATTGCCCGAGTTGACCCGTAACCCGACCGCGAGTGTGGCAGCGCTACCTACAGGCGCGCTCCCTCACTGGGAGTTGCCAGACGAGGTCACCGATCGGATTAACGAGTTCTACTCGGAGATTGCTGGCGATAGCTGATCGCCAGCTGCCGGCAACCTCGACTTTGACCATAGCACCCCTTTTGACGGAGGGCCCATGCATAAGATCCGGAATGGCCGAGGACTAGCCTGTTTGCTTGCGGTGCTGGTAATCGCCGCTTGTGATAGCGCGGACCCGCCAGAACCGCCGGTCGTGGAAACCAGCGATTCTGGTGCGCTCGACGGATTGACTCGTGATCAGATTCGAGAACAGGCCCGCCCGATGACGCCCGAACGAGCCGAGGCTCTCGGGATCGTAGATACGACGATTCACCTCGAAGATCCGACGATAGATCTGGATACCATGCTTCCCATCCGCGTGAACCCCGTCGATACCAGCCAGGGCAGATGAGACGTGCACCGCGGCAGCGGGAACTGCTGTCTGCCATTTCTGGACACGTCCGGAATCGGTGGCTATTTTCCCGCCCGCATGTGCTGCCCCTTTCAAGTCGATTACAGAGAAGGAGATGCGTGTGAAGAGCATCGTGTGTGTAAAACGCGTCCCGGACACCGAGACGCGAATACGTATTGCCGGCGACGGCCAATCCATCGATCCTGCCGGTGTGAAGTTCGTCCTCAACCCCTACGACGAGTTCGCTGTCGAGGCCGCCCTCAAGCACAAGGAGGAAGCTGGTGAGGGTGAGGTTACCGTACTCTCGGTGGGTGCTGCGGAGAGCGCCGAGTCTCTCCGCACTGCGCTGGCCATGGGCGCTGACCAGGCGGTGCTGCTGAAGACCGACGCGGCCCCGGAAGGCCTCGCGGTCGCCAGCGCTATTGCGGCCGAAGTCGAGGGCCGGGAGTACGACCTCCTCCTTTTCGGAATGAAAGCCGTGGACGACGACCTTCAGGCGGTTGGCCCCATGGTAGCGCAGCTTCTGGGTATTCCCGCCGTTACCGTGGTGACCGAGTTCTCAGCGGCCGACGGTAAGATCACCGCGCATCGGGAGATCGAGGGCGGCACAGAGATTGTCGAGCTCTCAGCCCCCTGCGTCATTACGCTCACCAAAGGTTCATACGAGCCGCGCTACGCGTCGCTCAAGGGGATCATGGCCGCCAAGCGCAAACCTCTCGAGGAGAAAGACGCGCAGGTCGGCGACTCCGGCACCCGCATCGAAGAACTCAAACTACCCGCCGAGCGCCAGCCAGGCCGAATAGTTGGCGAGGGTCCCGACGCTGTTCCGGAATTGCTGCGGCTGTTGAGAGAAGAAGCGAAGGTGTTGTAGGCTAAAGAGCTATCAGCTATCAGCTATCAGCTTCACCGAGAGTCTGATAGCTTGCCGGGGCCTACGCCCGGAGCTGAGGCAGACATTCGGATGCCCGGGCATCCGAAGCTGATAGCTGATAGCTGATAGCTGATAGCTTTTTAGAGATCCCGTCATTCAAGAAGGAGCTTGCATACATGTCATCCATTTTTGCGTTCGCGGAGGCGCGCGACGGCAAAATCCGTAAAGTAGCTTTCGAGGTCGTCACCGCCGCGCGGCGGCTGGCGGACGAAACCGGCGGCGAGGTACACGCCGTTATTCTGGGTGGACCGGGCCTGGAGGACGACGCGGCGGAGCTAGGTAAGTACGGCGCCGACAGGATCGTTATCGGCGAGAGCGAGGCATTCGTGCATTACTCGGCCGAAGGTTATACGAATGCGGTGGTGGACTTTCTAAAGGCAAACGACTGCGACGTCGCGCTCTTTCCCGCGAGTGCCATGGGTAAGGACCTGGCACCGCGCGTGGCCGCGAAGATGGGCGTCGGATACGCGGCGGAATGCACAGCGATCGAGAGCGACGGCGACTCCGTGAAAGCTACCCGTCCGCTTTACGCCGGGAAAGTATCATCGCGCGTTGCCTTTACCGGGAAGCCCGCGATCGTGTCACTGCGCGCCAATGTTTTCACCCCTGTGGAGTCCGCGCGCGATGCCGAGGTGGAGAAACTGGATGTCGGCGCGGGCTCGACGGACTTCGGAGGGATCGTTCGGGAGATCAGGGCGGCGGCAGGTGAGAAGCTGGATGTTACAGAAGCTCCCATAGTAGTATCGGGTGGGCGCGGCCTTCGTGAGCCTGAGAACTTCAAGATGCTCGAGGATCTGGCCGACGCACTCGGCGCTGCGGTGGGTGCATCCCGGGCGGTGGTGGACGCCGGATGGCGCCCGCACGCGGAGCAGGTCGGACAGACTGGCAAGACCGTATCGCCGACTCTGTACTTCGCGATCGGCATATCCGGCGCCATTCAGCACCTCGCCGGTATGCGCACCTCGCGATACATAGTGGCTATCAACAAGGACCCCGAAGCACCCATCTTCAAGGTCGCCGATTACGGAATAGTAGGTGACCTGTTCGAGATCGTGCCGCGGCTCACCGAAGAGATTCGGAAGATGCGGTAGGAGCGCACTGGTATGGGAGACCGGACCCGCTGGATAGCGATTGCCGCACTGGGAATAGCCGTTCTCTCCCTCGCTGCAAACGTCGTTCTCATCCGGAAGCTGCGGAATCCGCAGCAGTGGGCGCTCCCGGCGGTCATAGAATTTCTGGAGACGCTGGCAGCCGAAGACGCGTCGTTTACTTACGAGGTTCGGCTGCCGGCGGGAACGCCGCTGGCGCTCGACCTGCCGGTGGACGAGACCTTCTCAGTAGCCGTCGACACAGTGATCCCGATCAGGACCGAGGCGCGGCTTCCGATCGACTCACCACTGGGTAGCTACACCGTAACTGTACCCGTCCGCGCGGACGTCCCCCTTCGAACCCGCGTTCCGATCCGGATACGGCATACTTTTGAGCTCAGAACCCGCACTACCGATGAGATAGTTTTCCCACTCGAGATCCGCATCCGGGATCTCCCGCTGGATAGTCTGTTCGGTTCGTGAAGGGCCGTATCCTTCCTTGACCATCTCCCTGCTCGCGCGTAAGATTCGGTTCCGTATGACTTTCCACGGGGCCATGGGGCCCCGTTTCTACAACGTTCGAACATGAAGATGGCAGAGGCCCTTCCACCGCAGTACGATCCCGCAGGAACCGAGAAAACTCTTTATCGATGGTGGGAGGAGCAGGGCCTTTTCCGGGCGGATCCCGCATCCGGCCGCGACCCGTTCGTCATCGTCATCCCCCCTCCCAACGTCACAGCGGTCCTACACATGGGCCATGGCCTGAACAACACCGTTCAGGACATGCTGGTGCGCTGGCGGCGCATGCAGGGCAGGGAGGCCCTCTGGATGCCGGGAACAGATCACGCCGGTATCGCAACGCAGAACGTGGTTGAGCGCCAGCTGGCTAGCCGTGACCTTACCCGCTTCGATCTCGGTCGCGAAGAGTTCATAGGCGAAGTGCAGGAGTTCGTCGAAGAAACGGGCCCGAGAATTCTCAATCAGCTCCGCGCCATAGGATCCTCCTGCGACTGGACGCGTACCCGCTTCACGCTCGACGAAGGCCTGTCGACGGCGGTCCGCGAGGTATTCGTCAGGCTCTATGAGAAGGGCCTCATTTACCGCGGAAACCGCATCATCAACTGGTGTCCACGCTGTCTAACGGCCCTTTCCGACGAAGAGGCAGAGGCCGAGGAAACCAACGGTAAGCTGTACCATCTCCGCTATCCGCTGGCGGCGCCCGCCGCTGGTACCGGGGCGGATCATGTGGTGGTCGCCACAACGCGCCCCGAAACGATGTTGGGCGATACCGCTGTCGCGGTGCATCCCGATGACGAACGCTATTCCGCGCTTATAGGCGCTGAGCTCGACCTACCGCTGACCGGCCGCAGGATTCCCATTGTTGCCGATGCTTACGTGGATCCTGAGTTCGGCACGGGAGCCGTAAAGATCACCCCGGCACACGACCCGAACGATTTCGAGATGGGTCGTCGGCACGACCTCCCGGTAATCGATGTCATGACGCCCGAGGCGACCATGGGCGAGAATGCGCCGGAAGCATTCCAGGGGTTGGACCGTTTCGAGGCGCGCCGAAAGGTCGTGGAGGAGTTCAGAGCGCTCGGACTTCTGGAGGCCGTCGAGGATCATGTGCACGCCGTCCCGCACTGCTATCGCTGCAATACGATTGTTGAACCGCGCCTTTCGGATCAGTGGTTTGTGAAGATGGAGCCGCTCGCGGGCCCGGCCCTCGAGGCGTACCACGACGGGAAAGTCACCTTCACGCCGGAGCGATACGGGAAGGTATACGAGCACTGGTTGGAGAACATCCGTGACTGGTGCATCTCGCGGCAGCTCTGGTGGGGGCATCGAATTCCGGCCTGGTACTGCAAGTCCGAGGGCTGCGCCGAAATCATCGTGTCGCGTGAGGATCCGACCGCCTGCCCGACTTGTGGCGGCGCCGATCTGGCGCAGGATCCGGACGTCCTGGATACCTGGTTCTCGTCATGGCTCTGGCCGTTCTCCACCATGGGATGGCCAGAGGACACGGCGGATCTTCGGGCATTCTATCCGAATAACGCGCTCGTCTCCGGACATGATATCATCTTCTTCTGGATCGCCCGCATGATCATGGCGGGACTCGAATTCATGGGGGAAGTCCCGTTCGACGAGGTGTACCTCACGGGAATGGTCCGTGACCATCTCGGCCGCAAAATGTCCAAGTCGCTTGGCAACGGGATCGACCCCATAGAAGTGGTCGATCGCTTCGGAGCCGACGCCTTGCGTTACACGGTTATCTCCGGATCCGGACCGGGCTCCGACCAGTATCTCAATTACGAGGACCTGGAAGCTACCTTCGCACCGGGCAGGAATTTCGCCAATAAGTTGTGGAACGCCGGCCGCTTCGCGCTCATGAACCTGGGCGATGCGGAGGTGAGTCCACTCACCGAAGTCGAGGCCGACTTCGAGCTGGCTGACCGCTGGATTCTCTCGCGCCTGTCACGCGCCAC
>DASSKB010000207.1:0-35020 GCA_035690925.1 Longimicrobiaceae bacterium | reverse complement strand
GCTGGCGACTACGTGACCCTTCGCGACCTTTTCGATGAGGTCGGCGTGGACGTCACTCGCTATTTCTTCCTTATGCGACGCCCGGAGGCGCAGCTCACCTTCGACCTGGACCTGGCCCTCGACCATTCAGAGAAGAATCCGGTCTACAAGGTCCAGTACGCACACGCTCGTATGTGCTCCATCTTCCGGAAGGCAGGCGTCGAAGCAGACGATATCGACGGCAACAGCGCGGACCTGGCGCTACTCCAGAGACCCGCCGAGCTGGACCTCACGAAACTCCTGTTGAGATTTCCCGAAGTCGTTCAGACCGCGGCCAGCAAACGTGCACCGCACTCGGTGTGCGACTATCTCGAAGAGGTGGCTGGCAGCGTGAACTCCTGGTATCATGGAGGCAATCTCGACCGTGACCTGCGGGTTGTGGGCGTACCGGAACCCCTATCACGCGCGCGGCTCGTGCTGGCACGAGCTGTTCAGCAGGTCCTCGCGAACGGCCTCGAACTCCTGGGGATATCGGCTCCAGTCAGGATGGATCGTGACGACGAAGTGGTTGTCTGAAAAGCCTTTGACTACCTTCATCTAAACCTATTTCGATGTCAATTCTAGTCGTTGGAAGCGTAGCACTCGATACCGTTGAGACACCCTTCGGACGGGCGGAGGATGCGCTGGGTGGTTCGGCCACCTTCTTCGCGGCCGCTGCATCGAGCTTCTGTCCCGTGCAGCTGGTCGGCGTGGTGGGCGACGACTTCCCGAAGGATGCGCTCGACTTCCTCGCCTCCCGGGACGTGGACCTGAGCGGGTTGGAGAAGGCGCAGGGCGAAAGCTTCCGCTGGTCGGGGGTCTACAGCTACGACCTGAACTCGCGCGAAACACTGGACACACGGCTCGGCGTCTTTGCGGATTTCAAGCCGCAGATTCCGGACGCATTTCGGTCCGCTGAGTGGGTGTTCCTCGGCAACATCGACCCGGTACTCCAGCTGGATGTTCTCGGCCAGCTGGACCAGCCGAAGCTGGTGGCGTGCGACACGATGAATTTCTGGATCGAGAGCAAACGTGACACGCTGCTCGAGCTCCTGGGCAAGGTCGACCTGCTCATGGTGAACGATTCGGAGGCGCGGGAGCTATCGGGTGAGTACAATCTATCGCACGCCGCGCGTTGGATACATGAACGCGGTCCTCGTTACGTAGTGATCAAGAAGGGTGAGCACGGGGCGATACTCTTTACACCAACGTCTACGTTCTTTGCGCCGGGTTATCCGCTGGAGGAGCTCTTTGATCCTACCGGCGCGGGCGACGCCTTTGCCGGCGGCATGATGGGCTCACTCGCGCAGTGTGGCCGCACTGACGACGCTGACCTGCGCCGCGCGGTCATCTACGGTTCGGCGATGGGCTCGTTCGCGGTCGAGCGCTTCTCGGTCGAACGGTTCCTCGATCTCACAAACGATGAGATCGAAGAGCGCGTCCGCAGTTTTCGGGATATGACCACGTTCGAGCTACCGGTAGCCGTCGATGGCTGAAGACAATCGTCCAGAGCTCGCGTATCGCGACGCAGGTGTCGATATAGACGCCGCGAACCGCGCCCGGGAGTCGATTACATCGCTCGTGGAATCCACGCGCACCCCCGGCACCCTCTCGGGCGTCGGGTCGTTCGGGGGGCTTTTTCGCGTGCCTGGAGGTATCAAGTCCCCTGTTCTCGTGGCGAGCACGGACGGAGTAGGAACCAAGCTCAAGCTCGCCTTTCTAACGGGCAAGCACGACACTGTTGGCGAGGACCTGGTCAACCACTGCGTCAATGACATACTGGTACAGGGTGCCTCGCCACTCTTCTTTCTCGATTACATAGGCATGGGCCACCTGGAGCCGGGCACGGTGGAGGCGCTGGTTGCCGGCATGGCGCGCGGTTGCCGAAACAACGGCTGCGCGCTGCTTGGCGGCGAGACGGCCGAAATGCCGGACTTCTACACGCCAGGCGAGTACGACCTGGCCGGGACGATCGTTGGCGCGGTCGCTGAGGATCGGATTCTGGATGGATCGAAGATAAAGGCCGGCGATGTTGTGATCGGGATCGCATCGTCGGGTCTTCACACCAACGGATATTCGCTCGCTCGCCGAGTGATCTTCGACGAGTTGGCGCTCACCGCTGACAGTCGGTTCCCGGACGAGGAGGGTAGCGTAGCCGAAGTGCTGATGCGCGTGCACCGGTCCTATCTACCGGCACTCCGACCGATTCTGCAGCGTAACGACATTCGCGGCCTCGCGCATATTACTGGCGGGGGCCTGCTGGAGAACGTGCCGCGAATACTCCCCGACGGCCTGGCGGTCCGCATAGATGTCGACTCCTGGGAGGTGCCCTCATTATTTCGGGTAATCCAGGCGGGCGGGAATATTTCGGAGCGGGAGATGTACCGCGCATTCAACATGGGCGTGGGAATGATCGCAGTAACCACCGCGGGCAGCGCGGATTCCGTAGTACGGTCACTTCAGGAAGCCGGTGAATCGGCGTGGGTGATCGGCTCCGTGCTTGCAGGCGATGGCGATGTCCTTCTTTCCTGAAAATTAAAGATGATCATGATGAGAATATTACTTGCCGGCACACTTGCGCTCGTGAGCACATCAGTGCCAGCGCTCGCCCAGAGCTCAGAGCTTGCCGCACCATGCGGTAGAGCCGAGGTGCCGGACTCCGCGCGTGATCTCTGTTATACTGTTGCGCAGGCGGTCGAATCGGCGCAGCCGCAGCTCGGGATTCTTATTGCCGGTGGCAACCCGACGCTCGGAACCGCGACCATGGGTGGTCTGAATGTCCCGGGCCTGCCAAGGGTTAACGCATCCGCTCAGGTGAACGTGGTATTCGCGCGGCTTCCGGATATTCTCGCGGAGACAGCCGGCGGCGCGGCGCAACAGATCAACGAGGCAGTTGGGCTGCCTGCTCCGGCTCTTTCGGGCACCATAGCTCTCGGGTTATTCCCGGGATTCAGCCTCGCTCCCACAGTGGGCGGTATCGGATCGCTGGATGTACTGGGCACCGCTACCTGGCTCCCGCTCAAGGCGTTCGAGGTCGACGGGTTCAGAGAAAACAGTGCCGACATAGCATTTGGCGGTGGCGTCCGCATCGGTATACTTGGGGAGTCGTTCACGCTTCCGGGGATATCCCTTTCGGGGATGTATCGGCGACTGGAGGACGTTTCCTACGGAAATGTTTGTAATGCGCCCTCGCCGACGCTCAGTGAGGAGAGTGCCGGATACCGCTTCGATTACGGGCCGTGTCTGAGCGATGGTGACCCGGGCGAGTTCTCGTTCGACCTCACCAACTGGAGCGGTCGAGCCGTAGTCAGTAAGAGCTTCCTCGGGATGGGGTTGAGCGGCGGTCTGGGATACGACCGATTCGAGAGCGCTGTGGCATACGGGTTCCGGACACCCCCCGACGCCGTGCCGGGTGGAGGAGACTACTTCGTACGCGCCACCGGAATAGACATCGACAACGACCGCTGGTCGGCCTTCGTGGATGGATCGTTTTCGCTCTTCCTCGCCACACTTGCGGTCGAGGCTGGCTGGCTTCAGGGGGATGATCCTATCACCGGTTTCGACACCGCTGTGAGCGAGTTCGATCCGGGCGACGGCACCTTCTTCGGCAGCGTGGGCATGCGACTCTCTTTCTAGTGTTCGAGGCCGCGGCCACCCCGGACGACAGGTCCTTCATGCGGCGAGCCATCGAGCTCGCCGCACTTGGATGGGGTCAGGTCGCGCCCAACCCCCTGGTAGGCGCCGTGGTCGTCAGGGACGGCAACATCGTGGGCGAGGGGTGGCACGCGCGCTACGGTGGTGACCATGCGGAGGTGATGGCGCTGCGCGCCGCGGGCGAGGAAGCGCGCGGCGCGACTCTCTATGTAACCCTCGAGCCGTGCGCTCATCGCGGGAAAACGCCGCCATGCGTCGATGCTGTGCTTGCGGCGGGTATTGCTCGGGTCGTCTACGCGGTGCCGGACCCCAATCCCGACGCTACTGGCGGGGGCGCCGTCCTGACCCGCGCAGGCGTGGCTACGACCGCTGGCGTGGAGGAGCAGGCCGCACGCGATCTCGATCCGCCGTTTTTCCGCTCCTACTCCGAGGTGGGACGCGTCCGGCCATACGTTACACTCAAGCTGGCGCTCTCGCTGGACGCGCGAATCGCCGACCTTGCGGGCCGTTCCAACTGGATTACCGGTGAACGCGCGCGCGAGGAGGTGCACCGCCAGCGTGCTGCGCATGATGCGATTGCGGTCGGGATTGGTACCGTCCTCCGGGACGACCCGCTCCTTACCGCGCGTGGGCCGATTGCACCACGCCAGGCCCCGGCGAGGATAGTATTCGATCGTAAGCTTCGCATCCCCATGGAGAGCAGGCTCGTTCGCTCGGCCTCGGAGGCTCCGGTCATCGTGGTCTGCGATCCGGCCGCACCCATGGCACGACGCGAGGAACTGGGGCGATACGGTGTGGGAGTACTGAGCGCTGTCGACCTCGCCGACGGTCTGCGAATGCTCCGGGATCAGAACATTCGCTCCCTCTATTGCGAGGGCGGTGCACAGTTTGCCACCGCACTTCTTGGCACCGACTCCGTTGACCGCCTCGATCTATTTTACGCGCCACTATTGCTTGGCCCTGACGGATTGGCGGCCTTCGGGGGGATCCAGAGCGGCCCCATGGACGCGGTGATCCGCTGGCGACATACCCGAACCGAGGTGTTCGGCTCGGACACTCTCATAACCCTGACCCGCTGACTGAAGTTGTTTACCGGAATTGTAGAAGAAATCGGTACAGTTGCCGAGGTTCAGCCCGACGGAAATGGGCGTAGCTTCCACATCCATTGCGCGGCAGTGCTCGAGGGACTACAGCCCGGTGACAGTGTCAGCGTGGATGGCGCCTGCCACACGGTCACCGCGGCACGCGCGGACGGATTCTCCATGCAGAGCGTTGCAACAACGCTCGAGCGAACCACGGTGGGTGGATTCAGGATCGGTCACCGGGTTAATCTGGAGCGTGCGGTATCGCTCTCTACCCGTCTTGGTGGCCACCTCGTCCAGGGGCATGTCGATGCAGTCGCGCAGGTGAAAAGGATCGTCCCACGGGAAGAGCACGTCCTTATCGATATCACCCTCCCGTCAGACGCGGCCCAGGTCACCATCCTCCACGGTTCACTCGCCATCAATGGCGTCAGCCTCACCGTCAACGCGCTGCCCGAGTCGGGTATCGCCCAGGTTTCCATCATCCCATACACCCTGAAGCATACCACCCTCGGTGACCTGACCGAGGGCGATGGCGTGAATCTGGAAACGGACCTGATAGGCAAATACGTCCGCCGCCTCCTCTCATCCCCCGCCTCCGCGGACCTCCGCGCGACATGGGGGTACTAAGTGCGGAAGTGCGGAAGTGCGGAACCTGAAATCTTAATTTCCGGCTGGTGCTGATAGCTGATAGCTGATAGCTGATAGCTTATAGCTCCTGACCGATAGCCGATGACCGATAGCCGATAGCCTTTTTCCATGCCCTTCGATCCAATTACAGACGCAATCGACGACATCCGCGCTGGCAAGATAGTCATAGTCGCGGATGACGTTGAGCGTGAGAACGAGGGAGACCTCGTCTGTGCCGCGTCAGCCGTGACGCCGGAGCTGATCAACTTTATGGCGCGGCATGGTCGGGGCCTGATCTGCCTCGCTTTGACCGGCGAGCGCGCTGACGAGCTGGACCTTCGTCCCATGGCGGAGGTGAACACGGACGTGCAGGGTACCGCGTTCACCGTTTCCGTCGATGCGGCGCCGCGGTTCGGCGTAACAACAGGGATCAGTGCGTCGGACCGGGCGCGCACCATCCAGGTGTGCCTCGATCCGGCGTCTACACCGGCAGATCTGCGGCGTCCCGGCCACATCTTCCCGCTGCGAGCCCAGCCAGGTGGCGTGTTGCGTCGCGTGGGTCAGACCGAGGCATCTGTGGACCTCGCGCGGATGGCGGGATTGGCGCCCGCGGGTGTGATCTGCGAGATCCTCAATCAGGACGGTACCATGGCGCGCCGTCCGCAACTCGAGGTGTTCGCGCGGGAGCACGGACTCCGCTTCATAACGGTAGAGCAGATAATCGCGCACCGGCTGAAGCACGAGAGGCTCGTTCACCGCGCCGCCGAGGCGACCATCCCGACGGCGCACGGCGCGTGGCGGATCGTGGCGTACCGTAACGACGTGGATAAGTTCGAGCACATCGCCCTCGTAAAGGGAGAGATAGCCGGGAAGGAAGACGTCCTGGTGCGCATGCATTCGGAGTGCCTAACGGGCGATGTCTTCCATTCGCTACGCTGTGATTGCGGCGAGCAGCTCGACGCCGCCATGCGGATGATAGACGATGCCGGAGCGGGCGCGATAGTCTACCTTCGCCAGGAGGGCCGGGGTATTGGTCTGGTGCACAAGCTCAAGGCTTACGCGCTCCAGGACGGTGGAATGGATACGGTTCAGGCCAACGAGGCGCTCGGGTTCCGTCCCGATCTCCGCGATTACGGGATCGGCGCGCAGATCCTCATCGACCTGGGGCTGACCTCGGTCCGTATTCTGACCAATAACCCCAAGAAGATCGTGGGGCTGGAGGGCTACGGGCTCTCGACAACCGAACAGGTTCCCATCCGGGTTGAACCTAACCCCCATAATCAGAGTTATCTGAGCGTCAAGCGTGACAAGCTCGGGCATCTCCTACAGACCTGAGGCGGCTTCCCGTGATCGAGATGAAAGGGCAACCCTCAGGGAAGGGCCGCCGGATAGCCATCGTCGTCAGTCGCTTTAATGAAGTGGTGACGAGTCAATTGCTTCAGGGCGCGCACGAAACCTTGTTGAGTGCCGGGGTGGCAGAGGATGCTATCGAAGTGGCGTGGGTGCCCGGTGCGTGGGAAATACCCAGCACTCTGCGCCGCTTCGGATGCTCGGGCCGATTCGATGCGCTGATCGGCCTGGGCGCCGTGATCCGCGGAGGCACACCGCACTTCGAGTATGTCTCACGCGGTGTCGCCGACGGGATAGCCGAGGTGGGCACCGAGACCGAATTGCCGGTCATTTTCGGCGTCCTCACCACTGATACTCTTGAGCAGGCGCTCGAACGGGCGGGTGGTCGCGGTGCAGATGACTCCTCGAACAAAGGCACGGACGCCGCGCTTGCAGCGCTCGAGATGATCGATATCTTCCGGCAAATGGACGAAAGAGACAATAGTGAAGGCACGTAGCCGCGCGCGCGGATGGGCTCTTCAGGCACTTTACGCCTGGGAGATGCGCGGCGGTGGGGCCGACGCGCTCGTCCCCGTCCTCCAGGGGCTCTACACGCATCTGAACGTATCGTCTCAGAACCGACTCTTCGCAGATGTCCTGGTGCGTATCGTCGCACGCGATCTGGAGCGCATCGACAGGGTTCTCGAGCGGCACCTGAGCAACTGGAAGCTCGATAGGCTATCCGTAGTGGATCGAAACATACTACGACTGGGGGTGGCGGAAATGCTCTACGTCGACGACGTACCACTTCGCGTGACCATTCAGGAGATGGTCCGGCTCGCGGACAGGTACGGGACACTAGAGAGCCCCCGCTTCGTCAATGGCCTCCTGGATGCTGTCATGCGTCGCGTGGAGAGCGGGGCAGTGGCTGAGCTGGCGTGAAGATCCTCCTCCTGAACTGGCAGGACATCCGGAACCCGCAGTCGGGTGGAGCTGAGATCCACCTGGATGAAATATTCAGTCGCCTCGTCGCTCGCGGTCACCAGGTCACGCTCCTTTGTTCCTCCTGGACCGGAGCGGCGCATCGCCAGACCATCAACGGGATCGATGTGCATCGGGTCGGATCCCGCCATACTTACGGGATTCGGGCCCCTTTTTATTATCGAACCCGACTGGCAGGCACCCCATTCGATATGGTCGTCGAGGCGCTCAACAAGGTGCCGGTATTTTCGCCGCTCTGGGCCCGCGCACGTGGGATGCTGCTGGTGCATCACCTTTTCGGTGCGACGGCCTTCAGGGAGGCCTCGGCTCCAGTAGCCTCCATAACATGGCTGCTCGAGCGTCCGCTCGCGACGGTGTACAGGGGTATGCCCGTCGAAGCCATATCGGAGAGTACCGCGAGCGATCTGGTCGAGCGCGGGCTCGCCCCCGGCGATATTCGCGTCATCCACCCCGGCGTGGACCTGGAATATTTCACACCTGAAGTTCGCGACCGCGCTGACGTGCCGACATTCCTGTATCTCGGACGGCTCAGGCGATACAAACGAATCGACCTAATACTTCGCGCTGCCGCCGTCCTGCGCGATGAGGGGGTGGATGTCGAGCTCGTAATCGGTGGCCGCGGTGAATGGGAACAGCCGCTCCGATCTCTTGCCGAGCGACTGCGGATAGCGGATCGTACCACATTCGCAGGGTTCGTCAGCGAATCGGAGAAGCGGGATCTGTACAGGCGTGCGTGGGCGAACGTCTTTCCATCGCCCAAGGAAGGGTGGGGGATCACCAACATCGAGGCAGCGGCCTGTGCGACCCCCTCGATCGCCAGCGACGCGCCTGGTCTGCGGGAATCGGTTGTGAATGGTCGAACCGGCGTCCTCTTCGAACCATTGGACGAGATGGCCCTCGCCGCCGCGATGCGCGAGCTGGCACACGATCCGATTCGCGTGGCATCTCTGGGTGCCGCCGCAGCCGAGTTCGCACAGGGGTTCAGCTGGGACCGGGCGGCCGATGAAACTGAATCACATCTTCAGGGTTTGCACGAGATGGTGGGATCAACCTCACACGCCGGGGCCTGAGAGCAGATGCCGGAACTAACCGTAGAAGAGCTGCTACGCACCAAGCGCACTGCCCTCGCTCTCGAGTTGCTGACCGACGAGCGCGGACTCTCGCACGCAATCCCTGGTCCCGACATATCGAGTCCCGGGCTGGTTCTGACGGGTTACACTGAGCGTTTTCCCTCGGAACGGCTCCAGGTGCTGGGGGAAACCGAGGTGGCGTTCCTCCACTCCCTGGATCGGACCCGTCGCCGCAAGGCGATAGAAGTGTTCTTCTCCTTCAATATCCCCGTGGTATTCATTACCAAGGGGCAGGACCCACCGACGCCCCTGCTGAACATCGCCAACAGGCGGGGTACGCCGGTCATCAGATCGGCGCTCTCGACCGCTGAATTCTATCTCCGGATCAAACCCTACCTCGAGGAGTACTTCGCCCCATCGACCATCATGCATGGCTCTCTCGCGGACGTGTACGGAGTAGGCCTCCTCTTCATAGGCAGGAGCGGGATAGGGAAGAGCGAAGCGGTACTGGACCTCCTCGAGCGCGGTCATCGTCTTGTCGCTGACGATATGGTTCTGGTCTCGAAACGCGGCAACGAAATACTCATCGGGTCGGGCCACGAGCTCCAGCGCCACCATATGGAGATTCGTGGGGTAGGAATAATAGACATCCCCGCTCTATTCGGCGTAAGATCCATTCGCCAGCAGAAGCGCATAGAGGTAATCGTACAGCTGGAGGTCTGGGATGAGAAGGCCCACTATGACCGTACGGGACTCGAACGCATGACTATGGATATACTCGACGTGCCGATCCCGCGCGTGGTGGTTCCGCTCAACCCAGGCAAGAATATCACGGTTATTGCGGAAGTCGTGGCCATGAATCACCTGCTGAAGTTTTCTGGAGTTGACTCAGCCGCACTCTTCGATGAACGCCTTCGTGAGCAGATGCGCGGCGCGGCAGAATACCTGGAAGAGGATTATGAGTGAGAATATTCGTGGTCTTATAGTCGCGCACTCGTCGCTCGCCGCCGGAATGACGGAGGCGGTCCGGCAGATCGCGGGCCTGGAGGATGATGTACTTCAGCCGCTATCCAACGAGGGGAAGGGACCTGCGGGCCTGATCTCCGCCGTCACGGAGGCTGTGGGAGACGCGCCTGTGGTTATCTTCACCGACCTATCAAGCGGTAGTTGCGCATTCGCCGCACGCAAAATAGCTATCGATCGGCCGCAAACGGGTATAGTTTGCGGTGTGAACCTGCCCGTACTGCTCGATTTCGTTTTCCACCGCGATCTGCCGCTGCCCGAGCTGGTTGATAGATTGGTGGACAAGGGCAGGGTTGGTATTTGCGGAACCTGCGCCGAGGAGGATTCGCGTGTCGATCGTGCTCTTTCGGGTTGACGAGCGCCTCATCCACGGCCAGGTAGTCGTTGGCTGGGTCGAGCGCCTGCACGTGGACCGGATCATCGTCGTGGACGACGAGATAGCAGCCAGCGAATGGGAAAAAGAGCTCTACTGCCTCGGCGTGCCGCCGGAGGCTGACGCGATGTTCGTCACGGTCGCCACTGCCAGGCAGGATTTTGCCAGCTGGATGGAGCAGTCGCGCCGCCTCGTAGTCCTGGTTCGCAGCGTCGAAACACTCAGCAGACTGGCCGAAGGTGGCCTGCTGAATGGTCAGACAGTCAATCTCGGTGGAATTCACCACGCCCCTGGCCGCGAGAGGTTCCTGCCTTATCTTTTCCTCAGCGACGATGAATTGAAAGAACTCGAGCGCCTTGTCGCCGCCGGAGTGACAATCGCGGCGAGAGACCTGCCGGGATCGAGATCGGTTCCACTGGGCAGTTTGCGGCCTTAAGAATAGAATGCTGCCAGAACCAGGCGTATATCTGCTCCTTTTGTTACTGGGCGGCTGGATTGCGCTCGACGGAGCGTCGTTCGGCCAGGCTATGGTATCGCGGCCTATCGTCGCGGCAACCCTGGCTGGATGGCTCGTAGGGTCACCCGTCCTCGGAGCCGCAATCGGCCTCGTCCTCGAGGTGTTTCACCTCACGGTGCTTCCGGTAGGTGCCGCGCGATACCCGGAGGCTGGGCCCGCCGCAGTGGTGGGAGGTGCGAGCTTCGCTATCGCCGGGCCCACCCCCAGCGCGCTCCTTACCGCGACTCTCTTCGTCCTGGCCTGGGAATGGGTCGGAGGCGCGTCGATGAGGTACCTGCGCCAGGTCAACATGCGCATAGCAGCAGTGACCGCCCACCCAGGAATGTCACCGGGAGAACTCGAGAGGCGGCACATCGTTTCCATGATGCTCGACTTCTTCCGCGGGGCGGTCCTGGTAGGAGGCGGAATCCCTCTGCTTACTTTGGTCCTGGTATGGACCCGCGTGTTCTGGGGATTGCCGGAAGAGGTCACCCGACTCGCCGTCGCCTCTGCCGTAACGGCGCTGCTGGCCAGCGCCTTCCGCCTCTTTGGCGGCGGCATCAAGTTATTCCTGATAGGAGCATCATGCGGCCTGCTCTATCTGATTCTGGGATGAAAGTGCTGCCGCGCCGGGTGCGGGCAGAGATCCTGCTTCGGAGCCTGGCTGTTCAGGGTTCGTGGAATTACGAGACCCTGATCGGCACGGGTTTCGCATTCACGATTCTGCCCGCACTACGGCACATCCACAGGGCAGATCCGGAGGCACTACAGACGTCTCTTGTGCGCCACGCAGGTCTATTCAACAGCCATCCCTATTTTATTCCGGTGGCTGCGGGGGCCGTCGCTCGCCTGGAAGAGGACGACGTTGCGTCCCCGGTCGTGGAGCGGTTCAAGAGTGCTATTCGCGGCTCACTCGGGTCGGTCGGTGATCAGCTCGTCTGGTGGGCCTGGCGGCCAATGTCCGCAGTTCTCGGCGTTGCGCTCCTCCTTGCCGGGGCGGCATGGTGGATAGCTGTCATCGCGTTCCTGACAGTCTACAATACGCTGCACGTGGGGCTGCGTATCTGGGGTATGCGGATCGGCCTGGAGCGGGGGATGGAAGTCGGCCGCGTCCTCAGGGATGCGCCGCTCCACAGAATGGGACGGGCTGCCTCGAATTTCGGGCTGCTCCTGGCGGGATTCGCGACAGTGCTCGCGGTTGCGCGCGTGTCAGGGCCCGGTGACGGCAACCTGCTATTGGGCGCAGGTGCCGTCGCGCTCGGTATCTGGCTAGGTCTTCGCGCGCGGACGGTCGTATGGGCAGCCCTCGGCACAGTCTGGGGACTCGGTATGCTTTTCGGAACCCTCTGAAGAACCGCTACTTTATGGAAGCAGCTACACAGGTGCAGATTGCTAATAAGCACGGGCTACACGCACGCCCCGCGGCAGAGTTCGTGAAGCTGGCGAATCGATACTCCAGCGAAGTCTGGGTGCGAAAGAACGACATCGAAGTCAGTGGTAAGAGTATCATGGGAGTCATGATGCTGGCAGCCGAGTGCGGCTCGACTATCCACATCCGCGCCGACGGCGACGATGCCGAGCCTGCGGTGAACGCCCTCGTGGGGCTCGTTAGCGGCCGGTTCGGAGAGGATTAGTCAGACCCATGGACCGCGTGCGCGACGGAATTTCCGCTTCACCCGGGATCGTTATTGGGCCGGCGCGCGTGCTTCATATGGATGCGCCACCTGTCCCGCACGGCGGAATCATCCCGCAGGAGCAGGTTGAAGCAGAGGTCGAGCGGTTCTATGAGGCCTGTAACTGGGCAAAGGAGGAGATCCGCCAGCTCAGGGAACATACCCGCGTTGAGCTCGGCGAAGTGGAAGCCCAGATATTCGATCCTCAGCTCCTTATGCTGGAGGATGTGGACCTGGTAGGAAGCACGGCCGAATACATCCGCAAAAACTTTCTTACCGCCGAGCGCGCATTCGAATGGCGAGTCCTGGAATGGGAAACCCGCTGGTCCCATACCACGCATCCCATGGTGCTGGATAAGCTGAACGACCTCGCCGACGTTCAGGCGCGCGTTCTCCGCAGGCTCCTCGGAGTAACCGAGCCCGACCTCGCGCTGCACGAGCAGGGGGAGGGGATAATTCTGGTAGCACGCGACCTCACGCCGAGCCTGGCCGCACAGCTCGATTCATCCCGGGTCATTGGCCTCGCTACCGACTCCGGTACGCGAACTTCGCACAGCTCGATCCTGGCGAGGTCACAGAAGGTACCCTCCGTGGTCAGCCTGGGGAGTCTTTCGGAGGAGGTCAGGACGGGCGATGAGCTAATTCTGGACGGTCGAGCCGGCCGGGTGATAATCCACCCCACCGAGGAAGAAAAGGAAGCATACCGCGTTCGTGACTTCCAGACTCGCGAGTGGGAGCAGGAGCTGCTACTGCTGGCGCGGCTGGACGCGGTCACGCTCGACGGTGCGCGAATAGCCCTTCGCGCCAACATCGACCTGCCAGGGGAGGCCGGTGCCGCGCGTGCGCATGGCGCCGAAGGGATCGGTCTGTTCAGGACCGAGTTTCTGGTTGTCGGCCGTAATGCCGTACCGGGTGAGGACGAGCAGTACGCGGCCTACCGGAAGGTGCTCGAGGCGTTCCCGGAAGAACCCGTGGTGATCCGAACCTACGACCTTGGCGGTGACAAGTTCCCGGCTTTTCTACACATGCCCAAGGAAGAGAACCCGTTCCTGGGCTGGCGGGCGATCCGGGTATGCCTCGATGAGCCCCGGCTCTTCAGGGCCCAGCTACGCGCACTTCTGCGGGCTGGCCAGCATGGCGACCTCAGAATCATGCTCCCGTTGGTAAACGACATTGCGGAGGTCGAGGCCACCCGGCGTATGATCGACGAGTGCGTAAAGGAGCTCGAGGCCGAGGGCCACGGAACGATCGGCGGATATTCGCTGGGCGCCATGATAGAAACGCCGGCCGCCGCCATCACTGCACCTGAGCTTTCCCGTCATGTCGATTTCTTCTCGGTAGGGACTAACGATCTTGTTCAGTACACTCTGGCTGTGGATCGTGGGAACTCGCGGCTAGCTAAGCTTTACAACTCGTTTCACCCCGCCGTGGTCCGCCTGCTGAAGGTGATTGCCGATGCCGGCGACGACGCTGGTCTGGAGGTGTCCGTGTGCGGGGAGCTTGCGGCCCATCCGCTCGGGGCCTTCCTGCTTATCGGTCTGGGTGTAGATTCACTGAGTGTGGGACCGTCCGCACTCGCGGAGATCAAGAAGGTCATACGTTCCGTCTCGCAGGCGCGGGCGAAGGAGGCCGCGGCCGAGTCGCTCACCGCTTCCACGCCCGATGAGGTCGAAAGCATACTCGCCGAGCACATGGGCGATGATCTCGACCTTTCACTCTTTACCGGATCCTGGAACGTCTCGCGCCGGGATTGACCGCCCGAATTCAAACCGTACCCTTTAAGGAGTATCCGTGGCCAATCGCCCGCTCTTCACTTCAGAGTCAGTAACTGAGGGACATCCTGACAAGATCGCCGACCAGATTTCCGACGCGATCCTCGATGGCATCCTGGAGAACGATCCCATGGGGAGGGTCGCATGCGAAACTCTCGTAACGACGGGGCTGGCAATCATCGCGGGGGAGATCACCACGGAGACGTATGTTGATATTCCGTCGATCGTTCGCGGTACGCTGAAGTCGATCGGCTACACAGACGCGACCTACGGCATCGATGGCGATACCTGTGCCGTCATGACCACGATCGATCAGCAATCGCCTGATATAGCAATGGGCGTGGATCCTGGTGGCGCGGGCGACCAGGGCATGATGTTCGGCTACGCCACCGACGAGAACGAGGCACTGCTCCCCACGCCGGTGCTCCTCGCCCATCGCCTGACGCACCGACTGGCGGACCTGAGGCGTTCAGGAAAGCTGGACTGGCTTCGGCCCGACGGGAAGGCCCAGGTCACCATCGAGTATGATGGCGATCGCCCCGTGCGTGTGGACACTGTAGTGGTAAGCGCCCAGCACAGCCCGGGTATAAGCCTGGATCGACTCAGATCAGAGATCACCGAGCGAGTGGTGATCCCGGAAATGCCGGAAGAGCTGTTCGACCGCGATAACTGTAAATTCCACATCAATCCCACGGGCCGCTTCGTCATTGGTGGCCCACACGGAGACGCAGGTCTCACCGGTAGGAAGATCATCGTAGATACCTACGGCGGTATGGGACGACACGGAGGCGGCGCGTTCAGTGGTAAGGATCCTACCAAAGTGGACCGCGCGGGGGCGTATGCCGCCCGCTGGGCTGCCAAGAATGTCGTGGCCGCAGGCCTGGCGCGACGCTGCGAGATCCAGCTCGCCTACGCTATTGGCGTCGCAGAGCCAGTTTCTGTGAGGGTGGATACCTTCCAGACCGGCGAGATCGATGACAATCTCATAGCCGATGCGGTGCGCGAAGTGTTCGATTTCCGACCTCTCGGCATCATCGAAAAGCTCGAACTACGGAACCCGATCTTTCGGGCAACCGCGGCATACGGGCATTTCGGAAGAGAGCCCGAGATTCGGCGCGTCGACGGCCGCGAGCTACGCTTCTTCCCGTGGGAACGCACCGACCGAACGGATGATCTTAGAACTGCTGCCAGGGTGTAGGCTATGATCGAAATCAAGGTGCAGAGTCTGGGGCTGGACCAGGTATCCAAATCGCCTGTGGTGATCCTTCAGGAGATCGAGGGTACCCGTGTGCTACCCATTTGGATTGGACCCGCCGAGGCCAGCGCCATAGCGATGGAGCTCGCGGGGATGACCTTCGCCCGCCCACTTACGCACGACCTGGCGGCGTCTATGCTCCGCGGGATGGGCGGCGAGTTGAAACGCGTGCTGATCACCCGGGTCCAGGACAATACTTACTTCGCTGAGATGGTCATTGAGCGCGGCGAAGAGATGTTCTCACTCGACGCACGCCCGTCCGATGCTATCGCCATCGCCCTCAGGACCGAGTCCCGGCTCTTTACCACAGATGGCCTGCTCGCTGCCGGTGGGGTTGAGATAGAAGACGCCAGCGCCGAAGACGCCGGCGTGGGCTCCGAGGGGGCGCAGGGCATGACCGCCGAAGAGTTGCAGGAATACCTGAAAAAGATGAATCCCGAAGACCTGGGTCGATTTAATCCGTGAGAACTCGTAATTTCCAGATATCAGCAATGCTCCTGCGTAAATTCCTGGGCCTGGCTGCATTTGCGGCGATACTACCGGTCGGCAGCGCGGTCTCGCAGATTGGGGAAACAGGAGCTAGCGCAACGGCAGGCGCGACGCTCAGCGGCACGGTCGTCAAAGGGGGAGCACCCATTGCCGGCGTCGACGTAACTCTCCACAGGGTCAGCCGCGACACCTCCGGAGCGGTGGCCGAGTCGGTGACCGGACCTGAAGGTAGATTCTCGTTCGAGCTACCACCCCCGGATCCTACCGGCTTCACTGTCTACTTCGCAGCGGCGGACTACGGATCGGTGCCATATTACGGGCCGCCCATACATTCCGGCGATCCGACCGACGGATATGAGGTCGCGGTCTACGACACCACTTCATCGCTTAGCGTCGCGAGCCAGATCCGGACGGTGCGCCGCGATGTGGTTATGCTGCCCGATCAGATTGGCGGTTGGGAGGTCAATGAAGTTGTGCGGATTCTGAATCCTACCAGCACCACGCTGATCTCCGCCAATGCCATGCCCACCTGGGAGTTCCAGATTCCTGCGGAAGCGACCGATTTTCAGGCGGGCGAAGGCGAGATATCTGCTGAGCAGGTGCGTACCATGGGGGAAAGGGTAATGCTGGTAACGCCGCTCCCGCCCGGAACGCGAGAGCTCTTCCTTCGCTACCGCCTACCCGCCGGCACGCAGAGCATGGAGCTCCCCGTATCGCACGCGACCGATTCGCTCAACCTGTTTGTGCGCCAGCCGTCGCCTGCTCTGGAGATAGTGGGATTGGAGAAAACCGACCTCGTGAGCGTCGAGGACGAGCGGTTCCTGCAGTACTCGGCAACCGAGCTGGAGGCGGCAGACGAGATTACGATAGGCTGGGAAGACCCCCGGCCAGCGTTGGATCCGGTACTCGCCGCGACCGCGGTGCTCGGGCTATCTCTTTTGGTTGGCAGCTGGGTCGCCTTCCGGAGACGGGTATAGCCATCCGATAGTGTCACGGGTAACAGCACGTTCCATCGTCCTTCAGACGTTCCCCTACAGCGATACCAGCAAGATCCTTCGGCTGTACTGCCGGGAGTACGGGCTGCAATCGGTGATCGCTAAGGGCGCGCTGCGGCCCAGGAGTCGGTTCGGCGGCATACTCGAGCCATTCACCGAGGGTGACGCCAGCTTCTTCCTGAAGGAAAGCCGGGATCTGCACACGCTCTCGGGTTTCGACCTCGTGAGGAGCAGGCAGTCGCTTGGCAGGAGTCTGGCCGCTTTCTCCGGCGCGTCCGTGATGGCCGAACTCGTGCTCCGGTGCACCACCCCCGAACCGCAGCCAGCGCTATTCGATTCGTTCCGTGACTCGCTGGACACTGTTGCGGCCGCGCCTCCCGAGCTCGCGGCCCCGACGGCACTCGGCGGAATATGGCTGATCGTGCTACTACTCGGCTTCCGGCCGCAGCTCGAAGAATGCGTGGGGTGCGGCCGAGCCTTGAGGGCCGAAGAACCGGTCAGATTCGACGTCGAGGCAGGCGGTGTAGCATGCACCGGCTGTCGCCCCGTCGGCCGGCTGATAGATCCGGCGTCGCGCGCGGAGCTGATGGACCTGCTCCGCAAAGAAAATCAGGCAGTGGCGCTCACGGATCCGTCGCTACAGCTTGCACTGCTCAGCGCGTACATCGAAGCGCATCTATCGCTCGACCGACCGCTTAGGTCGCTGGAACTGTTTGTTACCGAGTCTCGTTGATCTGGACTTCCGAATGACTTTTTGTGATCCACGCTGCTATGTCAGACTATTGGCAACCGCTCCGATCCTGATCTTTTCATTAAGCGCCTGTGCGGGTGCTCGCGTGCGGCCACCCACTGCCAGGTTGTCACCCGATTCTCTCGCCCTCCTGGAGGAAGCTGTCGAGCAGGTTCATCCCGCTTACGAGACGCAGGGCGATGCTCTTCGATCAGGCGCTTACGGACAGGAGCGTTCATACGCTTCAGCCACCCTCCTCGGCACGCCCGCGACATCGGGAGTGCAGGAAAGTGAAGCGCTACGTGGCACGACCGTTAATGGCCCGTTCGTGATTCAGATCGCTGCATACCGCAGTTCTGAAGATGCTTCTGCGGCCGCGGTTCAGGCAGGCCGGTTGTTTCCGTCGGCTTTTCTGATTATCGAGCGCTCCGGCGAGTACTTTCGGGTCGCCCTCGCTGGCTGGACGGATGAGAGCTCAGCACTGCAGAATCTGTCGATAATTCGGGGAAGTTATCCCGACGCGTGGGTGCGAATGCGGCAGGCCCTTCCTTGACCATCGACCAGCAACAATTGTATACTCGAACGTCACACACTAAAGAGCCGACAGGAGGTGTTACGCCAGTCATTGGCGTGTAGAAGCGCCCTCAACATAACCCGGGACAGAGAGGTGCCTATGCTGTGCGCCCGTTCTGTTCTGCTCATACTTTTCCTCCTCGCGGGCTCATCGTCGCCTCCGCTGCATGCTCAGGAATCGGCGCAGTCGCCAGAATCATCGAGAGGGTTTTACCTGGAGCAGAACTACCCCAACCCGGTCAACCCGGAGACCTTTATCCCATTCTTGCTGGAGGAGGAACTCTTCGCGGATCGCGATACCGCGGTTGTTACGATTCGCATCTTCAACGTACTTCGTCAGGTAGTGGCGGTTCCCGAGGCAATAGATCACCCTCAAGGGGAGGAAGTGCCGGTCATAGAACTCTCGTATGCTGAAGCAGGTAGAAAACTGGCGTACTGGGATGGAATGGATACCTCGGGCCGACGCGCGCCCTCGGGGGTCTATTACTGCCAGCTGGTAGTGAATGACCAGCCACAACTGCGTAAGCTGATAGTGCTAAACCCCGAAAGGCGCAGGGGATTCCCCTGGTTCGGGACGGGCGAGGATGAGAGCTTCTGGGACATCTTCGACTTTCTTCCCTGGATAGGGTCGTGAAAAGAGCCGGCCCAGAGTAGTCTGGACCGGCTCTTTCCAATTCTCATCCGCCGCTGAGGCCCCTTCCGGTGCTCAGTCGATCAGGTACAGGAATCGACCGCAGTTGTCGCAGAAGCGGAGCTCTTCATTGCGGTCCGCATCCGAGGCGAGCGCTGTCGGCACTGAAACAAAACATCCGTAGCAGGTGCCCCCGATCACCGGTACTATCGCGCGAAGCCGCGATCCCGCCAGCCGCTTATATCGGCTGCGAACAGTTGGCTCCAGCGAGTTCTCCATTTCATCGATCTTCTCTTCAAGCTGGTCGAGGGCATCGTCGATGGTGATGTTGAATACCTCTTCCTCTACCTGCCGCTCTCCCGGCGTCTTGTCCAGTTCGCGGCGCTGCGTCTTGAGGTCCTGAATTTCCAGCAATATTTCGAGCTGTGAATGCATGATGCGCTAGTTCTCCGTGGCCTATATGCCTTTTTCCTCGAGGAGCGCCATAAACTCCCCCGAGTTGTCGATCTCCGCGAGCCGCGCGGTCACGTCGGGCTCCTTCGAGAACTGCGCAATTTTGCCCAGCACGGGAAGGTATTGATTGGATACTTCGAGCGGTGGAGCGACGATCAAAAATATATTGTGGACCGGTTGTTCATCGATCGCCCGGAAATCCACGCCATCCTTCTTGCGCCCGAATGCCACCCTGAGCCGGTTAACGACAAGGGATCGACAGTGCGGAATGGCGATCCCTTTGCCTATCCCCGTCGATCCCAGATTCTCCCGGCGCTTGAGCATCTTGTACAGTATGCTCTCCGATTTTTCGTCCAGTCCCAGCAGAGAGATCAATTCCTTCAAGATCTCATCCTTGGTCTCGCCCTCTACGTCGAGCTTGACCACATTCTCGGTGAAGAACTCCCGAAGCTCCATTTTTTCTAATCCTCCCGGTAATCGCCGGAACGGTTCAAGTTTGTCATGAGTCTCCGAATGTAAGTACAGTGCAAGGATGTGTCAAAGCCGCTGCTCGCGTGAGCTTGAAGCCATCCGCCGGTGACGGTATATTCATAGAATGCGATCGAACTATCTGGATCTGGTAGCGAGCGGCCGAGTTCCGCTCTATCTGGCACCTCAGGCCGGTGTCAGCGAGTCGCCATTCCGCCGGCTATGCCGCGGTTACGGCGCCGATGTGGTTGTGTCGGAATTCGTATCGTCCGAGGGTATCCGTCGCAACGACGCGCGTACCCACGGCTATCTCCGCTTCCATGACGAGGAGCGGCCGATCGGTATTCAGATTTTCGGCGCCGACCCGGTTGCGATGGCCGACGCCGCCCGCCTGGTGGAGGAGATCTACGAACCCGATTTCCTGGATCTGAACTTCGGCTGCCCCGTAAAAAAGGTGGTGAGTCGCAACGGCGGTTCGGGCTGTCTCCGCGACCTGGACCTGGTCGAGGACATCATTCGCGCGGTCAGGAAGGTTATCGCCATTCCGCTCACCGTAAAGATCCGCAGCGGCTGGAGCGAAGAGCAGCGTAACCCGGTTGAAATCGCCCTTCGCTGCGAGGACGCCGGTGCGCAGGTGCTCACTATTCACGCGCGCTCGCGCACCCAGATGTATAGCGGTACCGCGAATTGGGACGAGATAGCCGCGGTAGTGGACGCCCTGGAAATCCCGGTGGTCGGCAATGGCGACGTCTGGACCGGTCAGGACGCCCGCCGGATGCGTGATCACACCGGATGCGCGGGCATTATGATCGCCAGGGGCTCGCATGGCGCTCCCTGGATCTTCGCACAGGCCCGTGCGGCGCTCGAAGGCCGGTACGTTCCGGCAGATCCCGATGCCGCGGAGCGCTTCCGCGTGGTCCGGGAACACGCGCGCCTCGCTATCGAGTTCGGAGAGACCGAGGAGAAGGCCATGCGAGAGTTCCGCAAACACCTTGGCTGGTATACCAAGGGTCTGCCGAACGGACGCATTCTCCGTCAGGAACTCTTTGCCGTAACCTCGCTCGGTGAGGCGGAGGCTCTGCTCGAAGGATATCTCCAGCAGGAAGAGATCGCGGCGTGACCCCGGAAAGGCTCAGATCACTCCTGGCGGGGGTCGCGGATGGAACAGTCTCGCCGCGCGACGCCGAGCGTTCTCTCGTGTGGGCGCCCGTGGAAGATATCGGTGACGCCAGGATCGATCATCATCGTGCCCTGAGACAGGGCTACCCCGAAGTGATCTTCGGGGAAGGGAAGACAGCGGCGCAGATCTTATCAATAGCGGAGCGCATCGCCGAAGCGGGGGACGGCTTCCTCGCGACACGAGTTGGGGTGGAAGGGGCGCGCGCCCTGGGCGACCGGTTCCCGGAGCTGGTGCTGAACGAGATAGCGCGAACGGCCTTTCTGGCGCCTCGCGAGCCTCTCCAACGGTCCACGCGCGGCAATATCCTGGTTGTCGCGGCGGGAACCAGCGACCTACCAGTGGCTGAGGAGGCCGCCGTCACCGCCATGGCTATGGGCAACCCGGTCGCCAGACTCACCGATGTCGGGGTCGCTGGACTCCACAGGCTCCTGGGCGCATCCGACGTGCTGGACGACGCGGCGGTGGTAATCGTCGTCGCCGGTATGGAGGGCGCACTGCCATCGGTCGTCGGGGGACTGGTTGCGGCGCCCGTCATAGCTGTGCCCACCAGCGTCGGCTATGGTGCCGCGCTCAGCGGCATGACAGCCCTCCTGGGGATGCTCACCAGCTGCGCCTCCGGTATAACAGTGGTGAACATCGACAACGGGTTCGGCGCCGCGTGCGCCGCGTCGCGTATTAATATCCTTCCCAGCTGAGGCGGTAAGTGGACCGCCGCTCTGCCCGAGTCGCGGTTGGACTGCTGGCCGCATCGTCGTTCCTTCTCGCGACAGGCCTCGCCTCGCCCGATGGCTCTGGCTTTCTCCTTGTAGTCGCGATCGTCGGTGGGCTTGCTGGGCTTTACCTCCTTCGCCCGCTGCTACTCTCCGGTGATCGGCCACCACTCGAGGCTCCTCCGCCGCGCGAACCGCAGGCAGCCAGCGCCGACCTGAAAGCCTCACCCAACGCGCTCGCCGACGCGCTGCGCCTGACACGTGAGGCCACCGGCGCTGCGGAAGCGGTGCTGTGGCTCGTCGACACCACGACCTCATTCGCCGTACGGGAGGCAGAGTCCGCGGAGGCCGGCATCGAGCCAGGACCACCTAATGTATCACTCCCCGGCCACCCGTTCGCCTGGGCCGTCCTGGAGCAGGTCCACGTCAGGCTGGAGCGTGGCCGTCGCGTGCTTCCCAGCGGATGGGCGGAGGAGATGCTACTCGTGCCACTCGGCGACGAGACCGGTCGCCTACTCGCCCTCGCGTACCTGGACGCAGTGCCCGAAGCCGCCGAGCCCGCGGCCCTCGTGGGCGCGCGGCACATCTCCGACCTCCTGCGTCTCCTGGAGTCCGAGAGTCATGCCTCCGGAACGGAGGAGCGGCTGCGCGCACTTATGGATGCGGCAACCGCGCTGCCAGCCGAGCTCGAAATAGATCGTTTTGCGGCGCGCATGTGCGAGATAGTTCAGCGCGGCACGAGCGCCGAGGGTTCGCTGATGCTCATCTGGCACGCTGACCGGGGCGGGGGCGAAGTCGTTCATCTCTCCGGTGATTCACTCTCCGGCATCGTGCACCGACAATGGATAGCGGACGGCGACTCGAAGACAGCTTTAGCGGCCAAGCACCTAACCCCGCTCCATTGGGCCGATCTGCAGGCCGAATCCGATTCAGCTCCATTGCTGGCCCGTGGGGAACGATGGCGAACAGCGCCGCGCTCGGCTTCTGCCGTTCCGCTCATATCGGGCGATAAGAGCCTCGGCGTCATCCTGACCTGGCATAGCGAGCCGCGGTTCTTCAGCGATTCCGAGCGCGAGTTTCTCGAGCTTCTAACCTCCCTCGCCGCACTCCCGCTCCAGAACGCAACGCAGTACGAAGAGCTCGACAGGCGTGCCTCCACAGACGCTCTCACGCGCTTGCCCAATCGCGGCGCCTTCGAGGCGCGCTTCGCGTCGCTCACGCACCACTTCGATCGTTATTCGCGGCCGTTTGCCGTTTTGATCCTCGATATCGACAGGTTCAAAGGCTTCAACGACACCTTCGGGCACGCCGTCGGGGACAGGGTCCTCTCACACGTCGGTGAAATCCTCCGATCAACTGTGCGCGAGGCCGATTTCCCTGCCCGCTACGGTGGTGAGGAGTTCGTTATCCTCCTTCCTGAAACCGCCGAGAGGGAAGCTTTTGGCGCCGCCGAGCGTATTCGCAAAGCCATAGCGGACCATCCGCTAATCCTGAACGGGAATTCGCTCCATATAACCGTATCGCTCGGCGTAGCGGCATGCCCGCGCCCATGTGCTGCACCGGGCGGTCTCATCGAGGCGGCTGACGCAGCGCTATATCGCTCCAAGGACGCAGGCCGCAATCAGGTGACACTTGCGACCGAGAGCGTTGGCGGCGCTTGACTTACGGGCAGTTATCCCCTATATTTACTGCGTTGTTTGACAATCCGGGGGTGTCTTGGCTTCGACGTGTATGGTGAAGTCGTTGCTGCGTGCCGAGGGTCCCAAACACCTCGTAAAACTTGTTGGGAAACTTTGTAATTGCGAACGATAACTTCGCTCTGGCTGCGTAATTAGCTAAGCTAATATATGCGCCTGTCCTGTAGTCAGCTCGCCTGAGGCGGTCTGCAGGGCACCATTCAATTCGGGCTGGCTCGTTGGTGGGGTCGCGACTCCGCGAGTGAGATCGTCTGCGACTGGTTCGTGCGAGGCCGCCTGCTGGCCGACAAACGGACGAGGAGAAAGGAACAGCAGAATACGCACGTAGACGCAGCGAGGGATCTGTAGGCGGACAGGGGTTCGAATCCCCTCACCTCCACTTCAAAAAGGGCGGGCAACGCATCGATGCGTTGCCCGCCCTTTTTTCTGTGCATAAGTATTCGGACGAACGCTTGACAGAGCCCTGGACGATCCTCATTATACCCCGCCGCCCATCAAAAGAGTGACTCTCATACCGGCCGGTCGGTATCAGCAATCGACCAGTTGGACTCCCGCGTTTCGCTCTCGAGGGTAGTGGCCGCATGTCCGCATCCCTGCACCACTGTTGGAGGGTAATTCCATCGCAAGCGTCGATAATCGCCACCAGTCCAGGCGGCCGTCACTGGCCCGTTCAGCGGCACTCGGCATCGTTCTGTTCGTACTCTGGCTGATTCTCTCGGGAATATTCGAGCCGCTCCTGCTTTTCTTCGGGGCACTCTCAACGCTCGTTGTGGTGTTTATCTCCATCCGCATGGATGTGGTGGACAACGAGGGATTCCCGGTCCACCACATCGTGCGCATAATCGCGTACGTGCCCTGGTTGCTGCGAGAGATAGGTAAGGCGAACTGGGACGTCACCAAACTGATCCTGAATCCAAAGCTTCCCATATCCCCGAGACTGGCCACATTTCGCGGGTCGCAGCGAACGGATCTCGGCCGGTTCATTTTTGCCAACTCGATAACGCTGACGCCTGGAACCATAACGGTCGGAGTTTACGGCGATGAGTTCGAAGTGCACGCCGTCACCCGCGACGCGTTTACGGGAACAGAGGAAGGCGAGATGAATGGGCGGGTAGCGCAAATGGAGGGTCCTCACTGATGTACGTAGCCGCGTCTCTGGCGATCCTCGTCGCGATGGTGCTGGCCATCGTTCGCGCCCTGCTGGGCCCCACTGTTTACGACCGGGTCCTGGGCGTCAACAACTTCGGCACCAATACGGTTTTGCTCATATCGGTGCTCAGTTTCATGAGTGGACGGCCGGGCTTTATAGACCTGGCCCTCGTGTACGCGCTGATCAACTTCATCGGCACCATCGCCATTCTGAAGTTTTTCGAATCGGACAACCTCGCGGAGCCATACGTCAGCGGAACCAGGGGTGACGAGTGATAGAAATGATTCAGGACATTGCCAGTTGGGGTTTCATCCTCACCGGCGCGTTTTTCCTGCTGGTCGCCGGAACAGGGATGATTCGCATGCCTGACGTCTTCACGCGCATGCACGCGGCAGGCATTGCCGATACGGCCGGTGCCGACCTCATTCTCACAGGACTGATAATCCAGTCGGGTTTCACGCTTATTTCCGCCAAGCTGATAATAATCATAGGATTTCTCATGTTCACCAGCCCGATATCGACGCACTCGGTCGCCCGGGCGGCGCTGCAGGGTGGACTTTCGCCTCTTCTGAGTGAAGACCCGGACGGGGACAGTGGAAAGATTTCTTGATATAGCCCTGCTGGCGATGCTGGCGGTGACCGCGCTGGGCCTTCTGCGCGTTCGCAATCTGTTCGGCGTGGTAATGCTGGGAGGGATTTACAGCTTCCTGTCTGCCGCGCTGTTCATGGTGATGGACGCGGTGGATGTGGCGTTTACTGAAGCCGCGGTCGGCGCGGGCATTTCGACGGTCCTGGCGCTGGGCACCCTTGCGCTGGTCGGGAGTGAGCAGAGCCCACCGCGCCACAAGTCGACCCTCCCACTCATAGTCGTTCTGATAACCGGGGCCGCTCTGATTTACGGCTCGATGGATATGCCGCCGTACGGCGCCGCCGACAATCCGATACACCTGCACGTCGCGCCCGAGTACATCGAGGGGACCCGTGAGGACGTGCAGATCGCCAACGTCGTAAGTGCGGTCCTCGCGAGCTACCGAGGTTATGACACCATGGGAGAGACGACAGTCGTGTTCACTGCGGCGGTGGGGGTCCTGATCCTGATAGGCGACCTGCGGCGGCGACGGCGCAAAGGTGAAGAGCGATGAGAAATGAGGTAGTCCTTCGCGTAGGCGCGAAAGTGCTCATCCCGTTCATCCTGCTTTTCGGCCTGTACGTTCAATTCCATGGAGAGGTGAGCCCTGGCGGCGGATTCCAGGCGGGGGTCATCTGCGCCGCGGCGTTCATCCTGTATGGCCTGGTCTTCGGATTGGAGACGGCTCAGCGGGTGCTTCCGCTGGGTGTGGTTCGGACACTAGCCGCCCTGGGAGTCCTCATTTACTCGGGTACGGGAGTCGTTTCGCTCCTGCTCGGGAGCAATTTCATGGACTACGACGCGCTTGCACACGATCCCTCGCACGGCCAGCACTATGGAATCATGTCAGTGGAGATGGGGGTGCTGGTGACAGTATTCGGCGTGATGGTGGTGATCTTCTACGCCTTTGCCGGAAGGGGGGCGTCAGAATGACCCAGTTCCTGGGCCTGTACAACTACTGGATTGTGGTATTCCTGATGATGGTCGGCTTCTATGTGCTGATCTCTCAGGGCAATCTGGTTAAGAAGATGATAGGACTCACGGTGTTCCAGACTTCGGTCATAATAATGTACATCACCATGGGTAAGATAACCGGTGGGACGGCCCCCGTCCTGCTGGACCGGGAGGCAGTCTACTCCAACCCGCTCCCGCACGTCCTGATGCTCACGGCTATCGTCGTGGGCGTCGCTACCACCGCTGTCGGTTACGCTTTGATCGTTCGCATCAAGGAGGCGTTCGGTACGGTGGAAGAAGACGAAATAGAGGATTCCGCGCTGTGATCGCTTCCCTTATTCCCGAGTTCGTCACACAACACGCGCCGGTCCTGCAGGTCGTCATCCCGCTGATGGGTGCGGCGCTGTGCTCTATGCTCTGGCGGCCACGCCTGGCGTGGGGCTTCGCTCTGCTCGTCGCCTGGGTCACCTTCCTGATCGCTGTCGCACTCCTGTACAACGTGCTTCAGACCGGGCCCATCAGCTACGAGATTGGTGGATGGGCCGCGCCGCTCGGCATAGAGTACCGCGTGGACGCGCTGGGTGCGTTCGTGATATTCCTCGTGGCGTCCATGGCCGCGGTCGTGACGCCCTACGCCCGCGACAGCGTCGAGCAGGAGCTCGAGCCAAACCGGATCTCGCTTTTCTATACGCTCTACCTCCTCTTCATCGCCGGGATGCTGGGGATTCTGGTCACGGGCGACGTATTCAATCTCTTCGTATTCCTTGAGATCTCGTCACTGTCGGTGTACGTCCTCATCTCCATGGGTCGGGATAGGCGAGCGCTGACTTCGGCGTTCTCGTATCTGGTGATGGGCAGCATAGGCGCGACTTTCATAGTCATCGGCATAGGGCTGATGTACGCTATGACCGGCACGCTGAACATGGCGGACCTGGCGATGCGGCTCCCTGCCGTCATGGACACGCGCACTATCCCGGTGGCACTGGCGTTCATAACCGTCGGGATAAGCCTCAAGCTGGCGCTCTTTCCGCTACACCTCTGGCTGCCGAACGCATACACGTTTGCGCCATCGGCGGTGAGCGCGATTGTGGCTTCCACGTCGTCGAAGGTCGCAGTGTACATGTTCCTGCGATTCTTCTTCACGATATTCGGTGTCGGCTTCGCGTTCGACGTAATGGGGCTGCAGTACGTCCTCATGCCGCTGGCGCTCATAGCGGCGCTGGCGACTTCGCTCGTCGCGATTTTCGAGACAAACGTCAAGCGGCTCCTGGCATACTCGAGCCTTGCCCAGATCGGCTACATCGTGCTTGGCATCAGCTTCGGCACGGAGCTCGGTGTGACGGCGGCGATTCTCCACGTCTTCAACCACGGGTTGATGAAGGGTGCGCTCTTCCTCGCGGTCGGCTGTCTGGTCTACCGCATCGGATCGGTGGATCTGCACCACATCCGGGGAATAGGCCGGCGCATGCCGCTGACCATGGCCGCCGTGGTCGCTGGTGGGCTGAGTCTCATAGGAATGCCGCTGACAGTCGGATTCATCAGTAAATGGTACCTGCTGCTGGCTGCCGTCGACCGCGGCTGGTGGCCGATAGTCATCGTGCTGCTGGCGACCTCGCTGATGGCGATGATCTACATCTGGCGAATCGTGGAAGCTGCTTATTTCCAGCCCCTCCCCGATGAGCATGCTGATGTACGCGAGGCGCCACTCACGTTGCTCATCCCGACCTGGATCCTGGTGACCGCCAACTTCTACTTCGGCATAGACAGCTCGTTTACTACCGACATCGCGCGGCGCGCGGCTGAGAGTCTACTGGGGATGTTGCCATGACGCCCCAGACCGCCATGATCATGGCTCTCGCCATACCGGCCGTCGCCGCATTACTGATAGCCGCTACTGGACGACTCCCCCAGCTCCGCGAGGCGGTTACGCTGGTGGCTGGGGTGCTTCTGCTACTCACAGTTGGCACGCTCGTCCCCGTGGTGCTCGGTGGAGCACGACCGGCGCTCACGGTCGTGGAAATGCTGCCCGGCGTGTCGCTCGAGTTCGTGCTCGAGCCGCTCGGGATGTTGTTCGCTCTGACCGCGGCAATACTCTGGCCGATAGCGTCTCTGTATTCCATCGGCTACATGCGAGGGAATGGTGAGGCCAATCAGACCCGGTTCTACCTGTTCTTCGCGGTGGCGATATTCAGCGTCATGGGCATCGCCATGTCCGGCAACCTGCTGACGCTCTTCGTTTTCTACGAGATGCTGACGCTCTCCACCTATCCGCTCGTCACCCACAAGGGCACGGCGGAGGCCATGCGCGCGGGGCGTGTCTATCTGGGTATCCTGATCGGTACCTCGATCGGGCTGCTGCTACCAGCCATCATCTGGACATGGTTCGTCGCGGGTACCGTGGAGTTCACTGCCGGTGGCATTCTGGCGGGGAATATCGCCGGGCCCGCTCTCGGCGTTCTGCTGGCGCTGTTCATTTTCGGGATCGGCAAGGCGGCTGTCATGCCGGTGCATCGCTGGCTCCCAGCGGCGATGGTGGCGCCAACCCCCGTGAGCGCGCTCCTGCACGCAGTGGCCGTGGTGAAGGCCGGGGTATTCAGTGTGGTGAAGGTGGCGGTCTACATATTCGGCGTGGACCTCTTGCAGGCGTCGGTCAGCACGCACTGGCTGGTCTATATCGCGGGAGTGACCGTGGTGGGTGCGTCGCTCATCGCACTGCGCCAGAACAACCTCAAGCGACTTCTGGCTTACTCCACGATAAGTCAGCTCTCGTATATCGTTCTGGCTGTAGGCATCATGCATCCGCTCGCCACCATGGGCGCGGCGCTTCATATCATCGTCCACGCGTTCGGTAAGATCACGCTCTTCTTCGCCGCGGGCTCCATTTATACGGCATCGCACAAGACCGAGATAAGCCAGCTTCGGGGGATAGGCCGGAGAATGCCCTGGACGATGGGGGCCTTCGCGGTGGCAGCCATCTCGATGATCGGACTGCCGCCAGCCGCGGGCTTCGTCAGCAAGTGGTACATGCTCCTGGGCGCCTTCGAAGTCAACCAGCTGTTCGCTGTCGCCGTAATTGTCATAAGTACCCTCCTTAACGCGGCCTACTTCGTACCGATAGTGTATTCCGCGTTCCTGCGAGACGAAGATTACGAGGAGCATGGTCCTGATCACGGCGAGGCTCCGCTCGCCATTGTGCTCGCTCTCGTGGCCACCGCGGCGCTAACGGTCCTGTTATTCTTCTTCCCCCAGGTGCCGCTCGAGCTTGCTCATCAGCTCGTCGAGATAATTCCATGAACGAACAACACTGGCTCGTCCGCCCGGGTACGGTTCGAATCCTGTGGATCGTCTTTGCCGTCGTCCTCATTCTCACTGTGATTCCGGATTTCTTCATCGAGAAGCACGCCAGTTTTCCCATAGAGAATATCTTCGGATTCTACGCGTGGTTCGGCTTTTTGACGTGTGTCGGAATGGTTCTGTTCGCCAAGGGTATGAGCCTGCTGGTCAAGCGGAAGGATACGTACTACGATGATTAACTTCCCGCCTGGCCTGATCCTGCTATTCGGCGCCTTCCTCCTTCCGTTTATTCGTGGACGGGGGCGGGACGCGCTCGTCCTCATCCTGCCGCTGCTGACGCTCGCGGCAATCTGGATGGTGCCGGACGGCGCCTCGGTGAGCGCGCAGTTCCTGGACTACACCCTGACCCCGGTCCGCGCCACCCCCGTTGGCCGACTCTTCGCCACGGTGTTCGCGATTATGGCTTTCGCGGGCGGTCTGTACGCATTGCGACAGGCGCGGGTTATGGAGATGGTGGCGGCGTTCGCGTACGCCGGCAGCGCGATAGGCGTGACGTTCGCAGGCGACCTCATCACCCTGTTCGTGTTCTGGGAGTTGATGTCGGTGGGCTCAACGGTAGTGCTCTGGTCGGCCGGTACACGCGGCGCTTATCGCGCGAGCATGCGCTACCTGATGGTGCACCTGATGGGTGGCGTTCTCCTGATGTTCGGCATCATTGGACACATAGGAGCCACCGGTTCGGTCGCGTTCGAGCCCATGCAGGCGGACAGCCTCGCCAACTGGCTCATTCTCATCGGCTTCCTTATAAATGCGGGCGCGCCTCCACTCTCCGCGTGGGTAGCGGACGCGTACCCGGAAGCGAGCCCCAGTGGAGCCGTTTTCCTCTCTGCCTTCACTACTAAGACAGCGGTATTCGCGCTGCTGGTGGCGTTTCCGGGTACATGGGTGCTGATTCCTGTTGGCCTGTACATGGCTTTCTACGGGATCATTTATGCGCTGCTCGAGAACGATATGCGCCGCGTGCTAGCCTACAGCATCGTGAACCAGGTCGGGTTCATGGTCATAGGCATAGGGATAGGCACCGAGCTCGCCCTAAATGGTGCGGCCGCGCATGCGTTCGCACATATTATCTATAAGGGACTGCTCCTGATGTCGGCGGGCAGTGTGCTGTACCAGACGGGCGAGCGCCGGCTCAGCCACCTGGGCGGGCTATTCCGAACCATGCCGGTGACGGCGTTCCTGGGCATCATCGGGGCACTGGCGATTTCCGCTTTCCCGTTTACCTCGGGGTTCGTCTCGAAGTCCATGGTGACCTCGTCGGCGGCCGAGCAGCACATGACGCTAGTATGGCTGCTGATGCAGGCTGCCGCGGCCGGCGTGTTCCTCCACGCGGGAATCAAGTTCCCCTGGTTCGTATTCTTCCAGAAGGACTCGGGGCTCCGGCCGGCTGAGCCGCCGGCCAACATGAGAATAGCGATGTGGGTGTTCGCATTCTTCTGCATAGCGCTGGGCGTGTACCCCGCGCCACTCTACAATCTGCTGCCGTTCCCGGTAGACTACGCGCCGTACACTGCTGGGCATCTGGTAGCGTCCTTCCAGCTGCTTCTCTTCGCCGGCCTGGCCTTCTTCGTCATGCTACCCCTGATGAAGCGGACGCTCACCATCACCCTCGATTTTGACTGGTTCTACAGGCATTTCGGTGCTCTTGTAGGGAGTGAAATGATGGTCAGGGCGAGCCAGGCGCGCCGCCGATCAGCGGTTGCAGCGCAGCTTAGCGCTCAGCGATTCTTCGTGGGATTGGATCGCTACCATGGGCCAACGAGCAAGTTCGCCAGTACCTGGCCTACGGGAAGCATGGTGCTCTGGGTGGCTATCCTTCTTGGAGCCTACCTGGTGTTCGGGTTCCTGTAGCCGTCACCGGATAACCGCGCCGGCGATCAGGGCGAGTGTTGTCCCGGCTACGACCACCCAGAGTACGACCCCTAGGATGAGCGGGCGCGGACCAACCGCGGCGATCACACTCCGCGTCATCCCGGTTCCTATGAGAAAGAGCGTCACCACCAGCGCCTGCCTGGCCACGGCGGCCAGGAGGTCCCACGCCGGCATATACTGCGGTAGAACGGCCCGTAGCACCGATGCCAGCAGGAAACCGGCAATGAACCACGGTATCGCCACCCGGCCTTTGCTCCGTCGCAGCCAGGCCGTTCCCAGCGCGATCGGCGCTATCCACACGGCACGCGCGAGCTTCACCGTTGTCGCTATGGCCAGAGCGGTCGAGCCGTAAACGGCTCCTGCCGCGACAACGCTGCTGGTATCGTGAATCGCCAGCGCCGCCCATAGCCCGAACTCCCGCTGACTCAGTTCCAGCAGCTCACCTATTCTGGGGAAGATAAAGAGCGCAACAGCGTTCAGGGTAAACACCGTAGCCAGCGATGCGGCGATCTCCTCGTCGTCCGCGTCTATTACCGGCGCCATGGCCGCGATCGCGCTGCCACCGCATATCGCCGTTCCAAAGCTCACCAATGCGGTCGTATTCTCCGGAACGCGCAGGACCCTCCCCAACAGGCGTCCGAGCAGCAGGGTGAAAGCGATACCGATTATCGTATAGATTATCCCGCTGCGGCCCACCTCCCATACCTGGGTGATGGCTATCCCGAAGCCAAGTCCGATAACCGATATCTTTAGCAGACTCTTCCCGGCGCGCGCGGTCTTCTCAGGCCAGGGATTCTCCAGCAAAAGTCCCATAGCGATTCCGATAGCGAGTGCCACCGGCGCCGAAATGAATCCGCTCATCGAGATCAGCAGCAATACAACGAATACGGTTTTTCTCGCGAGCATCACAAAACCTCAGGAGTAGTCGGCCCGCATTCGGCTGCGGGTAGGGCGGGGCAGAATACATCGCCCAGCGCGGAAACGCCAACGGCCCCGTCTGTGATGCCTTTACACACCCCTGCCGGGCGGGTACATTCCGCCCCGGCTTCGGTCGGGTAGGGACCCGACGACTTTCTGATGGATGTCGGAGGGTTCATGAGCGGATTGACAGCCGAGAGAGCTGCTGAAATACTGGCCGGCGGGAGCGGTAAGCGGATCGTCGTAGTAGGCGATCTCATGCTCGATGTATATCTGGCCGGGGTTGTATCGCGAATATCGCCGGAAGCCCCCGTTCCAGTCGTCCAGGTGTCAGAAGAACGAATTGCACTCGGCGGTGCGGCGAACGTCGCGGCGAACGTCGCGGCTCTGGGGGCGCACTGCGACCTCGTCGGTTACGTGGGTTCGGACTCGGCTGGGCGCCAGATCCGCTCTACTCTGGCCGCTGCCGATGGCGGAGCCCTAACGGCGTACCTGGTGGAGCGGGATGACCGTCCTACCACCACCAAAACCCGGGTCATGGCACGGAGGCAACAGGTCGTGCGGTTCGACCGCGAGCACGACCACGATCTGGCGGATGATTGTACGGCCGAACTCTGCCAGATCCTCCGCGATACCATTCCCGGCGCGGCCGTACTGGTGCTCGAAGATTACAATAAGGGCGTGCTCTCGCCCGTGGTCATCTGCACCGCGCTCGAGCTGGCAAAGTCCAGCGGCGTCCCGGTAGCCGTCGACCCCAAGTTCCGCAACATTTTCGAATATCAGGGCGCCGATATCTTCAAGCCCAACGCCTTCGAGCTCGCCACTGCGCTCGGAATGCCCGTCAGAGCCCAGGACGACGAATGGCTCGAAAATGCCCGCAAGCGCTTCGGCTGCGAGCACCTTCTTGTAACGTTGGGCGAGGAAGGGATGGTGCTCCACTCGGCCGATGGCAGCACTTTCCGTGTTCCCGCTCTCGCCCGCGAAGTTTTCGATGTCTCCGGCGCTGGCGATACGGTAATCGCTACCGTTGCCGTTGCCGTTGCCGCTGGCGCGAGTGTCCGCGAAGCAGCTGTACTGGCGAATTTCGCCGCGGGTATCGAGGTCGCCAAGCCCGGCGTCGCAACTGTGCGCCCGGCCGAGATCAAAGCGTTTGCCGCGGCTCTCGCGGCCGCCGAGTAACCCTTAAACCAACAGGACGATATGCCAGAGATCAAGCAGGTCCAGACCGACGCCGCTCCCGCCGCGATCGGACCCTACAGCCAGGCGATTGTTCACGGTGGCCTGGTCTATACGGCCGGCCAGATCCCATTGAATCCACAGACCGGCGAACTCCTAACCGGAAGCATCGCCGATCAGACCGCGCGCGTGTTCCAGAATCTGGCCGCCGTGCTCGAAGAAGCCGGTGGATCCCTGAGCACTGTCATCAAGACCACAGTGTTCCTGCGCGATATGGGCGACTTCAAGGAGATGAACGAGGTCTACGCCCGCGAGTTCGGCGATCACCGCCCCGCCAGGTCCACTGTACAGGCCGCCCGCCTGCCGCGCGATTGCGCCGTCGAGATCGAAGTCATTGCTGCCGTCGCCGACTGATGAGTAATGCGCATATTTTCAGGCAGTACGATATTCGCGGCGTCGTAGGCGACGACGTGAACGTCGAGGTCGCGGAGTCCATTGGCCGCGGCTTCGCCACCATTCTGCGCCGCACAAAGGACGGGAAAGAGGGCCTCCGCGTCGCCCTCGGCCGCGATAACAGGCTCACCTCGGACGACCTTGCCGACGCAGTCGCTCGCGGCCTCAACGCCAGCGGCGTCGATGTCGTGGATGTCGGCACCGTTCCGACCCCGGCTCAGAGCTTCGCCGCCGCCTACCTCAAGACCGATGGCGGAATCCAGGTTACCGGGTCCCACAATCCGCCCGAGTACAATGGCTTCAAGATGGCCATAGACGGCGGTTCCATCTACGGCGATGCGATTCAGGAACTGCGGGGGCTTATCGAGAAATCCGATTACGCGAGCGGTACCGGTACCGTAGAGCACTACGACATCCTGCCCACTTACATTGCCACGCTCGCGGCAAAATTCGACGTCGTTCGGCCGATCAAGGTGGTTGTGGACTGCGGAAACGGCGCCGGCAGCCTGGTCGCCGTCGACCTGCTACACGCACTCAGCGATAACGTCGAGGTCGTCCCCATCTTCTGCGAGTCGGACGGAACGTTCCCCAACCACCACCCCGATCCGGTGGTAGACGAGAACTTAGCTGACCTCATCTCGAAAGTACGTGAGGTGGGCGCGGACGTCGGGATCGCTTTCGATGGCGACGCCGACCGCATCGGCGCGGTGGATGACAGGGGCAACATAGTTCGCGGCGACACACTGCTCCTCATCTTCGCGCTCGACCTGCTGAGGCGGCGGGGTCCAGGACAGCCGATCGTCTTCGACGTAAAATGTTCGCAGGTCCTCCCGGAGATGATCGAGGAGGCAGGAGGTCGGCCGATCATGTCTCGCACGGGGCATTCGCTCATCAAGGAGCGCATGAAGGCGGAGGGCTCTCTGCTCGCGGGTGAATTGTCAGGCCACATAATGTTCGCGGAAGACTACTACGGGTTTGACGATGCGCCGTACGCCGCGTGCCTGTTGCTGTCCATCCTTTCTCGCGATGAGGGCTCCTTTTCCGAGCGACTCGCGAGTTTCCCGCAGTTCGTCTCTACCGCTGAGATCCGGTATCCGGCGACCGAGGAGACCAAATGGGAGGTAGTGGCCGACGCGGTAGAGCATTTCGCGAAGGATCACGAAGTGGTGGATGTCGACGGCGCGCGCGTCCTTTTCGGGGATGGCTGGGGGC
>DASSKB010000206.1:0-12283 GCA_035690925.1 Longimicrobiaceae bacterium | reverse complement strand
CCCGCACGGGGCGGGTGTTCGGCTGACGGGCCGGGTTGTCCTCCCGCTTTACCGGCGGGTAGGGTGCATCCTTGACTCTTCGCGGCGGGGCTTTACCGGTTTTCGCGTCATCCTTGCCACGCTCCAGCCGGTCGCCGTCGGCGCAGGGCACATGGTTGCAAGGTGGCTTGTCGCCGTGACATTCACTCAGGTCGAGGCAGCGGTCGAAGCCGTACTTGCAGTCGAGAACCTGGGCGAGGCCAGGATTCTCTGCGCGCGCCATCTCGACCTGGTAGGCCAGCAGCTTCAGCAGACAGCTATGTAGCGCCGTCTGATGGTGAAGCTCGTTCTGCGCCTCGCACGTCTGGCGCGCGATCTGTTCCAGTTGGCAGTTCGCACGCTTCATCTCGGCGAGTACGCCGCCGAGCAGATCGGTCTGGTATGTCATCTCCTCGAGCATGCGCTCGAGAATGGCGCCAGGTTCGTCGCGGCGATTGTCGCGGCGGTCGTCGTCGCTACGCATGGTGGGTACCTCGATCCGGTGGGAAGCGCTGTGGTGACCGCGAGGTCACCAGGTGCACCGCGGCATCGAGAACGTACCAGGTCGCCAGGAATGCCGCGCATTCCAGGGTGAAGCTGTGGAACTTGTAAAACAACTCTGCGGATACGAAAGCGACCAGGAACACCGGCATTTGTGACTTGAACAGCTCCCCGGTCGAGATGCTGGTGAGCAGACGGAACATCAGGACCCTCCTTGTGAAGGAATGTCAGACGCAGAAATCCCGCACCGGCTCGCCAGCCGCGCCCCTGAAGGCGAGAAGAAATACTCTATAGACTGCCCGCAGGCTCCGCAAGACTTTTGATTCTGGGGCGTTTAACGAAACAGAATCCTTGCAATCGAACGCCCTAAAGCAAACATTGCACGGACATAGATGACCACGGATGGAGGCAGGACCACAACCCACCTCTGCTGGAGGCGTCACCATGGGCACATTGGTAGCGAAGGCCTATCCGACCGCGCTGTTCGCGAATCTTGCCGATCACACCTATGTGGAGTGCCTCGCCGGGGGTAAGGCCTGGTCCTGCTGGGGAGGTAAGACCGGCGGCAGGGTCATCGCGCGGGGCACGGCGTCAACCAAACGGGCTGACTGCATCGCCCAGCCGGATGAGAAGGCTGGGATTCGCTGCTACCTGATGAACGGTGTCTGCCATCAGGCAGCCAACCGGATCCTCATCGAGGCGCGCGTCACGGTGCGGGCGGCGAGAGGCTATTCCATTTCTGATGCCCTTTTTGGCACCTACGGTCGCAGAGGCAAGGCGCGATGTGTCTCACCGTTTAACCGCTGTATGGGAGTAGGCGGCGACCTTCCTGCCTGTACCGCCCCCGTCGCCTTGGGGGTTCCGGAGCAAGGCCATGGTAATGACGAGATCACCTCGCGCGAAGCGGCATACGTGAACGATGTACTCAAGATGTACGCCGCGGCCGAGGACGAGGACCCCGAACCTTCCCTGGATTCCGCCGGTGCTTTCCACATCAAACTGTTTCTTCGCTTCGCGCAGTACCAGCTGGAGGATCGATTCGACGAGTTGCGGGGGACATTGGAGGAGGTGCGCACCGGCACGGAATACCAGCTGCAGGAACTACAGGAAACGTTTGGAGGAGAGGGGATGAGTGCTCGTGAATACATTGTCCGGTTCGACGATCTCACTATGCGGTTCCAGGACAATATGGCAACCTCCCTCGACGCATCGGACTACCGCGCTTTGTTCACACTTCAACCCGACGAGCGGGTCTCGCTGGTGGATCCTCGCATCGTCGAGGCGGTCTACGGGATTTAATATCCAACTGATGAAGGCGACCCGCCGTGCCAGATAGCGTCGACCATGGGCCGAGGATCTCCGGAGCCGAGTACGATAGGAAGGTGGCGAATCTCTATCTGGAGCTGCCTGAGTCACCATCGGACGAAGTGGAGCGGCATGCCAGGCGCCGCGAGCTGGATCTGAAAATCGATCACCGGCTCGGTATCCGGTTTCCTGAAGAGCGGCGCGAGGCTCTCTGGCATGTCGATGAGCGGATGAGCCGCCGACCGCTGCGGATGCTGCTCGCGTGGCAGATCGGCAAGATCGTCCCGCGTTATATAGCCGGCGCGGCCCGCCGCCTGGGTTCGAACGTAATCAACGAGTACCGGACGGTTCTCACGCCCCAGGAACTCGAGCTCTTCTTTGGAGGCAGGGAGGTCGACTCGCCCGGACTGCCGATCGATCGACAACACTCCAAACGCAAACCATGACCAATCCCTTCGTCGCAGGTGTCGGCGCCGTCCTCAGCGCCGACATCGCCGTTCCCGACCACGAGCGCGCGAAGCGCTTCTACTCGCGGGTGCTCAGCACGGGTGATAATCCGTTCTGGCGAGAGGCCGATGGCCTCAATAACCTGGGGATTCCCATTATGGGCCTGGGGGCGCGAAGCGATGCGTACGCTCACCTTCCGGTCCAATGGATGCCGCACATCCAGGTCGCCGACGTGGCGGAAAGTGCCAAGCGCGCGCTCGATCTCGGCGGAACCATGCTGATGGACGGCAAGGACAGCGCTGGCCGGAGCCAATGGGCGGTTCTGGGCGATCCGAACGGCGCTGCGTTTGGGATCATCCCCGTCGTCCCCGCAGAAACGCTTCCGCCCGTCGAGAACGCCGAAACGGCGGCCGTGGGCCGCATCTACTGGCTCGATCTGACGATCCCCGACGCCTCCGCAACTCGCGATTTCTACCGGCAGGTTATCGGGTGGTCCGTGCAGGAGGTCGACATGAAGGATGGGGACGAGCGTTACGCCGACTACAACATGCTCCGCGAAGATGGCGAACCGGGGGCGGGTATCTGCCACGCGCGTGGTGTGAACGTGGGGCTTCCGCCTGTCTGGACCATTTACCTGCCGGTGGGCGACCTCGCCGAAAGCCTCAAGCGCGTGGCGGAGGAGGGCGGCAAGATCATAAAAGCGATGAAGGGCAAGAACGGCGAATACGTCTACGCTGTCGTCCAGGATCCAGTGGGTGCGCATCTGGCGTTGGTGCCCTGATATTCCGCCGCCCTGACACTCTGATCTCATTCTAACTGCTGAGGACCGATGAACGCACAGTACAAGCCACCCGACTACAACACCGTCTCGCCGTACCTCATCGTCGAGGATGCGCGTGCGACTATCGAGTTCCTCAAGAAGGCTTTTGACGCCGTCGAGTTGCGAGTATTCGCTGACGAGTCCGGCAAACTCAGACACGCCGAGGTGCGCGTCGACGACACGGTCATCATGCTGGCGGACCCGGTGCCGCCAAGCTGGCCGGCAATCGCTTCCAATGTGCACATCTACGTTCCAGATGTTGATTCTACCTACCGCCGGGCACTGGAAGCGGGTGCAGTCTCGGTGCAGGAGCCGGTCAGGAAAGAGGATGAGGACAAACGAGGTGGCGTCAGAGACGCTGGAGGTACCACCTGGTGGATCGCTACGAAGGTCGGGTAGGCCTTATTTAATACTGATTTGGAGGCATCGCTGTGAGAATGCGCCGCACCCTAACCTCCCTCACGATACTCCTGCCGCTCGCGCTCGGGCTGCCCCTCCAACCCCAATCGGCGCATGCCCAGGAAGCCGGCGCTGTCGTGGAGAGGCAGCGTGCCGTGGAAGCTGGTCTCCTCCCGGCGGTGCTCATAACCGGCGAGCCGGAGCCATCGTACTCGATCTACGAGCGGATGGAGCATTACGGAGTGCCGGGCGTCAGCATCGCCGTTATCAACGATGGCCAGATCGAATGGGCGGAAGGATATGGGGTCAAGCGGATCGGCGGCGCTGATTCGGTCGTGCCCGGAACGCTTTTCCAGGCCGCTTCCATCAGCAAGCCCGTAGCCGCCACCGCTGCGCTCCAGCTGGTGGAAGAGGGACTGCTGGATCTCGATGCCGCTATCAACAGCCATCTCACATCATGGCAGATTCCTGCGAACGACTTCACCGACGAGCTCCCGGTTACCCTTCGCGGCATCCTGACCCACAGTGCGGGTCTCACCATCCACGGGTTTCCCGGTTACGGCCCCGGCGAAGCGGTCCCCACCACCGTCGGCGTCCTGGACGGCGCCGGCAACACGGATCCGGTAGTTGTCGACACCTTCCCGGGCTCGCTCTTTCGATATTCCGGCGGCGGCTACACCATCGCCGAGGTCGCCATGGAAGATGTGACTGGTGATGACTTCGCAGCGGTGATGGATCGCCTGGTCCTCGACCCGTTCGGGATGCGCGCGAGCACCTACGAACAGCCCCTCCCGGAGCGTTTGGCAGACGTCGCCGCCGTGGCGCATCGTGGTGACGGTACGACCGTCGACGGTCGATGGCACACCTATCCCGAACAGGCGGCCGCAGGACTCTGGACGACACCATCGGACCTCGCGCGGTACGCACTCGGGATTCGCACCGCGTACCTGGGTGAGCCTGGCGCCATCCTGGATCAGGCGACCGCACGGGAGATGCTTGAAGAACACATGGGCGGCTGGGGAATAGGCCTGAGCGTGGCGGGCGAGGGAGACGGTTTCCGCTTCAGCCACGGCGGGGCTAACGCGGGATACCGCGCGTACTTCGTGCTCTATCCTGCCACGGGCGATGGCGTTGCCGTGATGACCAATTCGGATTCAGGCAATCCCCTGTACATGGAGGTGATCCGTGCCGTCTCCCGAGTTTATGGCTGGCCCGATTACCAGCCCGAAACCCTCACCGTGGTCGATCTGGCGCCGGCGATCCTTGCCGATTACGTAGGACGGTACGAGCTCGAGCCCGGCAATGTGCTCACCATCTCACTCGAAGGCGAACAGCTCTTCGCCTCCGCGCCTGGCCTGGGCAAACTCCTGCTCCGCGCTCAATCCGAAACTGACTTCTTTCCCGAAGGCAACCAGTTCTCTCTCACCTTTGTGCGCAGCGCCGAGGGCGATGTCTCGCACCTGATACTCCACGTGGGAGGGACCGATATGGAGGTCAGACGGGTCGGGTCGTGACAAAAGTCATCCAGGCAGCTGCTGTTGTCGTCTTAGCTGAAGATTATCAATGGCCACTGCTTGCCAGAGTGTACGCCCGTGCATACAGTTCCTATGATGCACTACGAGTGGGACTCGGCTAAGAATTCACCCTGTACGCCAGAGGCGAGCCATGAAAGAGGAATACGATTTTAGTGGTGCGAGGCGGGGCGCCATTGACCCCGCATCGGCCGGCAAAACCCGGATTACCATCCGTCTGGACGACGATATCCTCGCCTGGTTCCGCAGCCAGGCGGAAGCGGCCGGAGGGGGAAATTATCAGACGCTCATCAATGCCGCGCTGCGGGAGAGTATCGGACAGCAACGCGAGCCGCTCGAAAAACGCTCCGCCGCGTTGTCAGGGAGGAGCTTCGTCGAATTTAGTATCCAACGCGCTCAATTTCCTCTGAAAAGGCACGAAACCGGCATCTGGCTCCCGCTGCTAGCAATTTCACCCGAGCAAAGGCGGTTCTCATGGACGAGATCGTACAGCAGGTCGTGCAGCACACCGGCATCCCCGAGGACAAGGCCCGCCAGGCGGTGGAGGTCGTCGTCAGCCAACTCCAGAAGCGGCTACCTGAACCCGTCGCATCGCAACTCAATACGTACCTTTCCGGTGATGCCTCGGGAGGTCAGGACCTGGGTGACGTGGCGAAGGGCCTCGGCGGGATGTTCAAGTAAGCCTCGTAAATGCCAACTTCTATAGACTACCCGATCCTGCTGTTCAGCGATGCGACCGCATGGGCCGATTGGCTGGAAGAGCACCACGCGAGCGAGCGCGGCGTCTGGGTGCGTCTGGCGAAGAAGGATGCCGACCTCGAGTCGGTTTCCCGCGGCGACGCACTCGATGTCGCGCTCTGCTATGGCTGGATAGATGGACAGGCCAAAAGCTTCGATCCCGACTCGTGGTTGCAGAAGTTCACGCCGCGCGGCAAACGTAGCATGTGGTCAAAGCGTAACCGCGAGTACGTGGAGCGACTGATCGAGAGCGGCGCGATGCGACCAGCGGGACTCGCGGCAATCGAGGCGGCCAAGCAGGACGGCCGGTGGGAGCGAGCGTATGATTCGCCAGCCAATGCGACCGTGCCCGACGATCTCCAGGCTGCACTCGCGGAGGCCCCGGGAGCGAAGGAATTCTTCGACACACTCACTGGCTCGAATCGCTTCGCTATTCTGCACCGTATCCAGACGGCGGTGAAGCCTGAGACCCGCGCTCGGCGAATCGCGAAGTTCGTCGAGATGCTCGCGCGACGCGAAACGATTTACCCGTAGCGCGCTGTTAGTAATGCGGAGGATCTATGGTCTCATCTTAATGCTGCTCCTGACCGGCTGCATTCCCATCGCCGTCCCCATTCCATCGGGACCACGGACGACGGAGCCACCTCCGATCGCCGCGCTGGAGGCGGATCTCCACGAGCGGATCAACGTTTATCGAAGTTCTCGCAATCTTCCCGCACTCCATCTGGACCCTTTCCTTTCATCGCTCGCGCGCGGCCATAGCGAGAGGATGGCGAGTCGGCAACGCTCATTCGGTCACGCGGGTATCGAGGAGCGCGTCGAAGCAGCGCGCGATTCCCTCGGAGTAGGCATCTTCAGCGAGAATGTGGCGCGGAACAACTACTCACCGGATCGCGTCGTGGACTCCGCCGTTTCCGGCTGGGTCAGCAGCTCTGGGCATCTGCAGAATCTTACTGGTGACTATGACCTGACGGGGGTGGGAATTGCGCGCGCCTCAGACGGCACCTACTTCATCACCCAGATTTACGCATCCGGAATGGTTTCGGATCATCACCCCGACCGCACATAACCATGCCCACAGATCGGCAGATCGACTACATAGAGCTTCCGGCGGCAGACCTCGAGCGGACGAAGGTCTTCTATACTTCGGTATTCGGCTGGACTTTCGAGGACTACGGCCCTGACTACTGCGCATTCAGCGATGGTCGCCTGGATGGGGGATTCTATCGCTCGGAGGCGCGGGCCTCGGTTGAAGCGGGTTAGGCGCTGGTGATCCTTTATGCGGACAACCTGGAGGAAACGGAACGCCGCGTTCGTGAGAATGCCGGGATCATCTTGAAGGGAATCTTCTCATTCCCCGGAGGGCGGCGGTTCCACTTCACCGACCCGAACGGCAACGAGCTCGCAGTGTGGTCGGACCGGTAAGTTCAAGATTACCCCGCGTTCGCCATCTCTTGCGGAAAATAACCGCAGAGCACGCTGAGGACGCAGAGGAAGGTGGAGTGATTTGCGATCTCTTGCTAATGATGGGAGAGCGATTAACTGCGGAGTACGCGCAGAGGAAAGATATATGCCCATCGCAAGGCTTTAAGAATGATACGAATAAGTGCTTCTACGGCATTCGATCAGGGCTAAGAGGAGAGAACCTCTGCGTCCTTGGCGTCCTCTGCGGTAAAAAAAGGATTTGCGCTTTATGAACGGCCCGGACCCGACAAATAAGCACCCGATGGATGGCTTTCCGCAGGTGTGTTTTATCAAGAATACCGTGCAGAATCCCAATATCCTCATCGGGGACTACACTTACTATGATGATCCGGAAGATCCCGAGAACTTTGAGCGTAACGTTCTGTACCACTTCCCTTTTGTCGGCGACAAGCTGATCATCGGCAAGTTCTGCGCGCTCGCGCGCGGTGCGAAGTTCATCATGAACGGCGCGAACCATAAGCTCTCCGGCATCACCACCTATCCGTTTCAGATTTTTGGCAACGGCTGGGAGAAGGTGATGCCTGAATCGGGCGATCTGCCATACAAGGGGGATACAGTCGTGGGCAACGATGTTTGGATCGGGTACAATGCACTCATAATGCCGGGCGTAAAGATCGGCAACGGCGCCATCATCTCTTCTCGATCAGTGGTGGTCCGGGATGTACCGGCGTACACAGTCGTAGGCGGGAATCCGGCTCGGGAAATCAAGCAGCGATTTTCCCCTGAGGTTGTAGCCGAGCTGGAAAAGATTGCTTGGTGGGACTGGCCGATCGACAAGGTCACCCGGCACCTGGAGCTGCTTGTCTCCGGTGATCTCAATGCCTTGCAGACACTCGATCCCGCGGGCTGATCTGGCTTCCGCGCCAACCGGAACGGATGTGGCCGGTGCAAGAATTGCTTCTCGCGAAGGTCGGAATCACCTTCACGACCCGACTGCATATCCAGATGACGATCATCGATCGGCCACTCCGCATAACCGCAATCCTCACACTTGCCGGCCTGGCTTCCTGCGCGTCCAATCCGCCGCCGGGACCGTTGTGCGGGGTCACGCCCTCTCCGACCTCTGGCTGGCCCACCTACGATGAAGGCGCCTTCACCGTGAGTCTCCCTCCCGAGTACGAACGGGTCCAGACGCAGGGTATCGACTCTCAGGTGGGAAGATGGGAGGCCGCAGGGAAGGAGGTCACCTACGACTACGGCTTTTACTCGAACCCCCTGGAGCAGAACGAGGTTACTCCGATGCCCGGGTTCATGCTCTGCCAGGACAGTGGTGATAGCGGCGCACCCCGTATCATCCAGCACCGCCCTGCCGAGGGCGGGTACGCGATAAGCGCACACTGGCCCGACCTGCACGAGACTGAGTCAGGTATGACCGAATCCCTGACGCTCGGTGGTGTGGTTCAGCAGGCGGAGGATCTGGGTGAGTTACTCGCCATTATCCAATCGGTCCAGATCAGGGTGAGATAGAACCGATTACGCACGTCCTTAACGATTTTAACGACTTGTAGTTAGCGATTCGCACCCATCCCCCGGATGCAGAAACCCGCACCCCGGGCCGATACTCTGGGATTCCAGCGCAGCACCGGCGCCCCGGATGGGCGTAACTCTCAACAGACCGAGTGACATGCGAATCGACGGTTCCTCCAGGTGGATCGGGTTGTCCCTTTGTGCCATCCTCACGCTTGGCGCGTGCGAATCAACGGGCCCGAGCGGTGCCATGGTCCAACCGTACCTGCTCCGCGTCCCTACCGGGACAGGGGTTCAGATGGCGATGGCCCCATCGCCGGCAGCAAGGGCAGAAGCTCTCGCTGGGAACTTCAACTGGACGAGCGACGTTCAGATCGAGGGACTGCGGACACCCATCACCCGAATCGTGCTGCGCGGCGATGATGACGGATCCAATCAGCAGATTTACACCTGCGCTTCCACGACCAACGCCGACGAGTGCCTGGTCGATCTGCATACGAATGCCTTCGAGGACCTGCTGAGCGCAGCGCCGGTTCCGGTGCGGCCAGGTACTTACAATCGGATCGAGATCCATACCTGTCTCGACGGGCAGCAGGGATACACCAACTACCTGAAGGCGAGCGTATCCCTGGGCGGAACGGAGTACTTCACGAAGGCCGCAGGCGGCATCTCGCCCGAGGGTGAGGCCGAGTACGCGCCGCTCGAGCACTCAGGATGTGCCTCCGACTACCCGCTTCCGCAGCCTGTGGTGGTCTCGGATACTCTCGGTGAGATAATACCGGTCCGGCTTTATTTCGATATGACCGACATAGCAATGGCCGCCGATGGCGACTATGATACGCGCGACTCGTGGCGTGGCGGATGCTCGGGCGACCGACCGGAGGGGCCGGGGCCTCAGCCTTTCGTCTGCATCACCTACCCCGACGTAGCGGGAACAACAGGCGCCGCTGCACCCGTGTTCGAGCGGTACCGGATCAACGGTAGCGCCACCTTCGGCTTCTTCTTCGATGCAGCCACGGACCAGCCGCTGGGTGGCTTCACCAGACCGTTCTTCACCGAGGGCGATGGAACCCAGCCAGGATTCAACCCACTCACTGCCTTCCGCTTTGTTGTGGGCAATGGGGACGGAACCTACACGGTTCAGTCTTATGGCGAGGCTGGTTCAGCCGACTACTGGGCGTTCAAGACCGATGAGTTCCGACGCGAAGATCATACTGGCACGTTCACTGCCGACAATGGCACGGTAACAGCTACCTACACAGCTGTACGGATAAATTAATCCTCCGGACGCGATTTACGGCTGCACGCCCGGCAGGAACGGGCGTGCAGCTTTTTGGTGTCCTGACCATAGACCATGAAAACCCAGTACTATACCGCCTCAAGCCTGGACGGCTTCATCGCCGACCCGCAGAACTCGCTCGATTGGCTGCTTCAGCTCGGTTCGGTGGATGAGACGAGCTACCCCGCCTTCATCCGTGAGGTCGGCGCCATGGCAATGGGCTCGACCACCTACGAGTGGATCCTCAATAACCCTCAAGCAACGCCAGATTCAGCCGCACCCTGGCCGTACGATATGCCGGCCTGGATCTTCTCCTCTCGCTCGCTTCGCCCCATGGATGGTGCTGACCTCCGATTCGTCAGTGGAGATGTTCGGCCGGTTCACAAAGAGATGGTAGCGGCCGCCGGCGATAGGAATATCTGGATCGTGGGCGGCGGCGAGCTGGCCGGTCAGTTCTACGATCACCGCCTCCTGGACGAGCTCATCGTTCAGGTCGCACCGGTGACGCTGGGTGGCGGTGCACCCCTGCTACCGCGAGCGATCACATCACCCCCGCTCCGGCTCACTTCGGTCACTACCTACGGCGAAACCTTCGCGGAGCTCCGCTATGAGGTGCGATATCCTGAGCGATCCACAGCGTGAAGCCATCGCCGCGGAGGTCGGGCTGCGATTCGTTGCGAGCACCCCAAACGGCGGATAGCTTCTGCGCATGTATCTCACAAGACGTCAATTCATCGCGATGGCTGGTGCGGCTGCCTTTACCCCAATCGGGGCACCCGCCTGGGCGGCTCCGCAGGGAGAACACAAAATGTACGGATTGATTGGCAAGATGATGGCGGTTTCCGGAGAGCGGGACGCATTAGCGCAGATACTGCTCGAGGGTACGGGGGAGATGCCCGGCTGCCTCAGCTACGTGATAGCACTGGACCCCTCCGATGCGGACGCGCTCTGGATCACCGAGGTATGGGACAGCAAGGCCAGCCACGAGGCGTCGCTCGCGCTCCCTGCCGTCAAAGCGGCAATCGCAAAAGGACGTCCGCTCATCGCGGGGTTTGGGGAGCGAACTGTAACTCAGCCGGTCGGTGGCCACGGGCTATAGCGCTGCGATCATGAGTTGATTTCACGCACGGCGTCGTACCCTGCAATGCAAGCGATATAAAGTACCATATCGAATGCGTCGATGATTCACGCTGCAGCGACGATGGCAGTCTGGCCTTACTCCCTTGCGTCCCGCCCGGCGACTACACCATAACGGTTGTTGCTCCCACCGGCAGCAACATCTTCTATAACTGGAGCCTGAACAATCTTGCCCAGGCGGGCGCTAGTGGTCCTGGCCAGCATACGTTCGACGTTTCTGTTCAGGGCAACGCCATACAGATGGTAAGCGTAGCCATTCTCCTCCCGGATATACCTAATCGCTTTCTTTCGGGTGCCGTGACCTTGACGCCGTGCGAGGAACCGGTCGAGGAACCCGAGTGCTCCGACTCCCTGGAGATGAAAGTCACCAACGCCGATGGCGACCGGCCGGATACCGACGCACCATGCCTGGAGCCCGGCCGCTACACGTTCCGTGTCACCTCTCCCTCCGGCAGCGCGGTTAGCTATTCCTGGAGCGTCGACGGCGAACTGCAACCTGCCGAGGATGACGACATATTCGACTTCGAGCTCGATACGGGTGAGACACACATCATTTCGGCCGACTTCCTTTCACCCGAGCAGAAGCGGGACATCTTTTACAACAATGCCGTGCGGTTTCTACGCCTACAGTGAAGTATGACGAGTAGATCACCATGAACCCGAGCCAACACACATCGTAAATGACCTCAAACGACCTGAACCGAAGCCTTCCGTCACTCTTCAGCGAATTGGTATTTGGTGCGCCGAAGGGCGGCGCATTCGTGCTGAATGGAGGCGATCCTGGCCTGTTGGCGGCACTTGACCGACTATCCGCTGATGAGGCCTCCACCTCGCGAGATGGTGGCGGATCTATCGCCGCTCATACAGATCACGTGCGCTACGGCCTATCTCTCATGAACCGGTGGTCGGCGGGAGAAAACCCTTTCCAGGACGCGGACTGGTCGAGCTCCTGGGAGATCGGCGCGGTATCGGATAGTGAATGGCGGGAAATCCGCGACGGCTTACAGGGCGAAGTGGAACGCTGGCATTCCGCATTGCAGACGCCGCGCGAGGTAGCCGGGATGGAGCTGGATGGGGTGATCGGCAGCATCATACACGTCGCCTACCACTTCGGCGCGATCCGGCAAATCGTACCGTCGCTCCGCGGTCCCAAGG
>DASSKB010000205.1:0-5278 GCA_035690925.1 Longimicrobiaceae bacterium | reverse complement strand
GCCCGAGCCAGCAACGCTCCCCGATGGTCAGGAGCACGCGCCAGAGCACGTTCCACAAACTCCTCGGCGGCCGCATATTCATTGCGCTCCAGCAGAAGCTCAGCCATGGCGGTACTTACGTCGGGACCGGGCGCTTGCGCGGCCAACAGTGATTCTGCCTCATCCCACATGCCAAGCTCGATCATTCGCTCCGCGCGGGCCGCCACTGCCGATTCGTCGACCAGCACGGCCGCGCGTGCTTCCTCCAGGGCGGCGCGTGCGGCGGCCACATCGTCGACCAGGGCCGAACCCGGAGCGCTGCTGTACATCCCGGCGGGCACCGCCTGAGCATATGGCGCGGAAACCCACAGCATGAGGCAAACTCCGACTATCGGCAGCGTGCGCATCTTCATCAGTTCATCACCTCGCCTTGGCGGATGCTCGATGTGTCACAAAAGACTATTTTGGTTGATCTTCGTTACAGTAGTGCGACTCGGTCCCAAGGTCAAGAACTTGTGCGGGGTCGTCCATTTCGCCTTTTATTGCCGATTCGTCACACGCGTTCTAGATTGTCCGCCCTGACCACAATCCCTCTCCACAAGACCCGAGGTGTCACCGATGCTATCGTCGATGCTGGATCTGCGATTGCCGCGAACGGCGGCCGCGCTCATCATCCCGCTGTTGTTCACCGTCCCGACCCTTCACGCCCAGGACGAAGGTGAAAAGCCGTTCGACCGCGAGGTTCTGGTCGACTCCGCAATCGTCACCGAGGGCGAAGTGGTCATCGAGGGGGAGCGTGTTCCTTACACGGCGACTGTCGGTACACAGCCGGTATGGAACGACGATGGCGACCCGATAGCATCGCTCTTCTACATATACTACGAGCGCTCGGATGTGGATGACCAGACTGAGCGGCCCCTCGTAATATCGTTCAATGGCGGACCTGGCTCGGCATCGGTATGGATGCACATCGGCTATACGGGTCCTAAGCGCGTCAAGATAGGCCCGGAGGGATTCCCGACTCAGCCGTATGGCGTGGAGGATAATCCGCATTCGATCCTGGACATCGCGGACATCGTGTACGTGAATCCGGTCAACGTAGCGTTCTCCCGTATAGTCAACGACGCGGATCGTGAGCAGTTCTTCGGAGTGAACGAGGACATCAGCTATCTGGCCGACTGGCTGGACACGTTCGTGTCGCGCAATGCGCGGTGGACCTCACCGAAGTTCCTCATTGGTGAGAGCTATGGTACAACGAGGGTTTCGGGGCTGGCGGCGGAGCTGCAGGGTTCGCACTGGATGTACCTGAACGGCGTGGTGCTCGTATCGCCCACTGACCTGGGCATCGAGCGCGGCGGCCCGGTTGGAGACGCGCTCCCGCTACCATATTACGCCGCTACTGCATGGTACCATAAGCAGCTTCCGCCTGAGCTCCAGAGTCGCGACCTGGACGATCTACTCCCCGAGGTCGAGGCGTTCACTGTCGAAGAGTATATTCCAGCGCTTACGCACGGTGGCTACATCGACGCCAACCGGAAACAGGAGATAGCCAGGCAGGTTGCCGCATACTCGGGTTTAAGCGTCGAGACGGTTCTGGACCACAACCTCATCATCCCCACGTCATTCTTCTGGAAGGACCTGCTTCGCGACCAGGGATTCACCGTGGGCCGCCTCGATTCGCGTTATCGCGGGATGGACCGCCAGGCGGCTGGCGTGAGGCCGGACCACAACCAGGAGCTGATTTCCTGGAATCACTCGTTCGCGCCCGCCATCAACTATTATCTGCGCGATGTCCTGGGTTACGAGACCGACCTGCAGTACTGGGTGTTCGGCCCCGTTCACCCGTGGAATCGCGAGGGCGACCGCACGGGCGAGCAGCTAAGGCAGGCGATGGCGCAGAATCCCTTCCTCAACCTCATGGTTCAGTCGGGGTACTACGACGGCGCTACCGATTACTTCTCGGCCAAGTACAACATGTGGAACATGGATCCGAGCGGACGGCTCCGCGACCGTATGCGCTTCGAGGGCTACCGCAGCGGCCACATGATGTACCTGCGTGATGAGGACCTCGCGACGGCAAACGAGGACATCCGCGAGTTCATCCGCCAGTCGATCCCGGCCCCGAACACCCCGGCCAGGTATTAGTAAGAATCCGATCCAGTAAAAAGCGCGCCGGGCCATAGTGGCCCGGCGCGCTTTATTACGCCCCCGTCTACAGGCGTATCAGAAGAACACCGGCTCCTGGTAAGCGCCGAACACCGTCTCCAGCGCATAGCGGATCTCGTAGAGAGTCGCGTACGCTCTTACGGCATCCAGCATGGGCGGCACCACGTTATCACCGGCTTCGGCCGCCTTTTTCAGGACCTCGAGGGTTCTATCGACTTCGCTCTGGTCGCGAGATGCGCGCATCTGCGCCATCCGCTCACGCTGACGCAGCTCGGCCTCCTCGGTGACCTTGAGGAGCGGGATCTCCAGCTCCTCGCCCTCCACAGTGAAGTGGTTCACGCCGACGATCACACGATCGCCCGACTCGATCTCGCGCTGCTGTTGCGAAGCTGATCGGGCAATGGCGCTCTGGAAGTAGCCTTCCTCGATTCCGGGTACCACACCGCCCAGCGCGTCTATCTCGCCGAATATCTCTTCGGCCTCAGCCTCCAGCTTATCAGTAAGTGCTTCCACGTAATACGATCCGGCGAGCGGATCGATGGTGTTCGGCACACCGGTTTCGAACGCAAGTACCTGCTGAGTCCGGAGGGCGACCTGCACCGCTTTCTCGGTCGGGAGTGCCAGCGTCTCGTCCATTGAATTCGTGTGGAGCGACTGCGTCCCCCCGAGCACCGCGGCCATGGCCTGATACGCGACGCGCACGACGTTGTTCTCTGGCTGCTGCGCGGTGAGCGTAACTCCCGCTGTCTGCGCGTGTGTGCGCAGCCGCAGTGACGCGGGGTTCTTCGCGCCGTATTTATCCTTCAGGGTCCGGGCCCAGATACGGCGCGCAGCGCGGAACTTGGCCACCTCCTCGAAGAAGTCGTTGTGCACATCCCAGAAGAAGGAGAGCCTGGAGGCGAAATCGTCTACATCCAGTCCTCGCGCGATGCCCCGCTCCACGTATTCGAACCCGTTCCGCAGCGTATACGCCAGCTCCTGCGCCGCTGTGGACCCGGCCTCCCGGATGTGGTAGCCAGAGATGGAGATCGGGTTGTACTTCGGGGCGTTCTCAGTCGCCCATTCGAACATGTCGATGATGATGCGGAGTGCCTGCTCCGGCGGGTAGACCCAGGCATGCTGCGCCTGATACTCCTTCAGGATATCGTTCTGAACCGTTCCGCGGAGCTGCTCGAACGATACTCCCTGCCGTTCGGCCGCGACCACGTAGAAGCAGAAGAGGATGATAGCGGGGCCGTTTATCGTCATCGAGACGGAAACCTTGTCGAGCGGGATCCCGTCGAAAAGCGTCTCCATGTCCGCGAGCGAGGAGATTGCGACCCCACATTTCCCGACCTCGCCTAACGAGCGCGGGTGGTCTGAGTCGTAACCCATCAGAGTCGGGAAATCGAACGCTACGCTGAGGCCGGTCTGACCACGTTCCAGCAGGAAATGGTACCGCTCGTTGGTCTCCTCCGAAGTCCCGAACCCGGCAAACTGCCGCTTGGTCCACAGGCGTGTCCGGTACATGGTGCTGTATGGACCGCGTGTAAACGGGAACTCACCCGGAAATCCGATGTGTTCAGCGTAATATCGCGCTTCCTCCGGACCGCTTTCGGGGCGGTCCAGCGGGGTATATAGCGGCTGGACCTCTTCACCGGAAACACTGGTGAAGTTACCATCTCGCTTGGGAGTGCGTTCGTAAGTGGATTCCCACGCGGCCAGCGAGTCCCTGAGCTCCTGTATCTCCCGCTCCTTAGCGGCGAGGCGCTCCAGGAGATCAGCGGGGACGTCGTGCTCTAAAGTGCTCATCTTTCCTCTTCTCTTACGTTATCCAGTCCGAGTTCTCGCACGATGCGCGCCGCGACGGTATAGGGAGACATCTCGCCTGACTCAAGCGACTCGAGCGAGCTATCGACAATTTCCTCGCCACGCCCCGATCTCCACGCGAGGTCACGGAGCCGACGATCGACCACTGCCCGAACCCTCTCCGCCAACCGCCTCTGGCGACGGCGTGAGAGTTCTCCGCTCTCCTGAAGGTACACCGCATGCCGGTCGAGGGTTGCCACGAGCTCATCCATCCCATCACCCGAATGGGCGACTGTCTTGAGGACGGGAATGGGCCAGCCACCCTGCTCCGCGGTGAGGCGACGGCCCGTCTCGCGCGCGGCGCGGCCCACGCCTTTCAAACCAGCCCCATGGTGCCCGGCAGCGGTCGGCTGCGCGTCCCCGAGCCGCATGTGAAGCATCAGCTCGATCTCCTGCGCCAGCCGGTCCGCGCCCGGACGATCCGCCTTGTTGATCACGAACAGGTCGGCTATCTCCATCAAGCCGGCCTTCATCGCCTGTATGGAATCGCCGGACTCGGGCACGAGTGCAACTACCGTCGTGTCGGCCGTCCTGGCTATCTCCATCTCCGATTGCCCCACGCCCACCGTCTCCAGAACGACGCGTGCGAAGCCGTAGGCATCGAGCAAATCGGCGACCTCGTTCGTTGTGGTCGCTAGTCCTCCCAGGGAGCCACGCGTAGCCATGGATCGGATGAAGACGCCTGGATCCGTGGAAACGGTGTTCATCCGGATCCTGTCGCCCAGCAGCGCGCCCCCGGTAAAAGGAGAGGTAGGATCCACCGCAACCACCCCTACCCGCTCGTCTCGCTTACGATATCTAACCACCAGCTGCGAAGTCAGCGTGGACTTACCTGCACCGGGCGGTCCGGTGATCCCTATCCGCTGTGCATTGCCCAGATCCCCGTGGACCTCGTGGAGCAATGCCTCGAATCCCGGTCGGCCATTCTCGACGAGCGATATTGCCCGCGCGAGCGCGAGCCGCTGGCCGGCCCGGAAGCGCTCCAGGAGGTCGCTATCGACAGGGGTTTTCAGTTCTATATTCATCCGTCAGGAATACCGGGGCAGATCTAATATCGAGGTTGCAAGGTAATCAACCGGGCACCAGTGCGACACGTTCAGCGGCTTGCAAGCGCCACTCACCGCCGCCGCACCTCGGGCGCGTGGCGCAGGGGGTTTTCCAACAGGTGTTTGGGGATGACGAGCACCAGGAAGAACATGAAGAGCGCGGCGGCGTTGCCGAGCAGCAGAACTATCCAGCTACCGCTCGCCACGTAGATCAGAGTCGAGACTACCGCCATGACCGA
>DASSKB010000204.1:0-53535 GCA_035690925.1 Longimicrobiaceae bacterium | reverse complement strand
GGTGTGATCGTCGTCCTGTAACCGATACGCTCAGCTCGAAGCCGGTACTGACCCGTTGAGGGCGCTTCGATCCGGAAGGTACCATCGGAAGCGGATAGTGTACCGCGTACCGTGTTACCGTTGCGATCAAGGAGCGCGATGCTGGCACCAGAGATCGGTTGGCCTGTCTCGTAATCCAGTAGCTTGCCCTCCACTATCTGCGCCGATACCGGACTCACGCTGCCGATGCCGATAATTATCAGCAACTTCACAACACCGCGCACAGAGGGGCACAATCGCTTGGAACTAGGCAGCTGTTTCATGCCAACCCTCCTCTGAAGTCACAAAGTGCCTACGAGAGGTGCGAGCTGATCCGATGCAGACTAAGATACCCGCTTGCGTCTAGCTGTTTCAACTGTCATCCTCCTTCAAAACTGCTCCCCCGACAAATACTGCGAATGCATCGATCGCAAAGTCACTGTAAAGATCTCCGTAAGTTCTGTCGTATAACTTCGCGGCTAAGGGCCGTTCTCCTCGCGGTGTTGCTCCTCGCCGTCGGGATATCCGACGGCACCGCACAGTCCCAGGATCTCGCCCGACAGGTCGAGGTCCGCCGCACCACGTACGGTGTGCCGCACATCCTCGCCGACAATCTCGAGGCAGCCGGATTCGGGATGGGTTACGTGCAGATGGAGGACTACGGCTACCGCGTGGTACACGGACTCATCCGCGCCCGCGGCGAGCTGGGTTTATACTTCGGGCGCGACAGCATCGAGGCGGACTTCGAGCATCGCCGCACCTACGCGCACGCCCGCAGAACCTTTGGTCTTCTGCAGCAGGACACGCGCGATATAATGGACGGATTCGCGGCCGGTGTGAATCGCTACATTGACCTTCATCCGGACGAGTTCCCCGATTACGTTAGCTCGAACTTCACCGGTCACGACGTGCACGCCTACGGTGTTCGCAACGGCGGACCGCCCAGCGCCCGCGATTTCCTGGAGCGCCTCGAGGGCGAACTACCGGCCGAAACCGGACCGGCCGGCGACCCCGAGGACGGTTCCAACGCATGGGCCATTGGACCGGGCCGAACGGAATCGGGAAGTGCCATCCTGCTGCGCAACCCCCACCTTTCGTGGAACGCGGGCTATTACGAAGCACACATAACGGTGCCTGGCGTCCTGAACTTCTATGGTGATTTCAGGTTGGGTGGCGCGTTCGGGATCGTGGGTGGCTTCAATGATCATCTCGGATGGGCCACCACCAACAACTACCCTGATCTCGATGAGATCTACGCCCTCGAAACCGATCCGGCGCAGCCAGACCACTACCTGTTCGATGGCCGGTCCGTCCCGCTCCAGAAGGAAACGGTCACCGTTGGCTACAGAACGGGCGATGGCATCGGCCGGGAGACGCGGACGTACTGGACCTCGGAGATAGGTCCGGTGATCCACCGGGATCAGAACACGATTTACGTCGTCAAGTATGCCGGTCAGGGCGAGTACCGGATGGACGAACAGTTCCTTCTGATGATGAAGGCGACAAGTCTGGACGAGTGGAAGGACGCTGTCAAAATCCGCGCGCGGACCTCGTCGAATCTCACCTATGCGGATGCCGACGGAAACATATTTTACGTGTGGAACGCCACCATGCCGGTATTCCCGCATGAGTCGGGCGGCGACACGACGGCGGTTAGCGTGGGCGGTCCCTCCGAGGTGTGGTCGCGGATCGTCCCGTTCGACTCGCTCCCCCAGGTGCTGAATCCCGAGGGCGGGTATGTGCACAACGAGAACGATCCACCGCACTTCGCCAATTTAAACGAGCCGCTCAGCCCGGCCGAGCTGCCGGCTAACGTCCCGGAACCGGCCTTGAGGCTCAGGAGCCAGCACTCGCTCGAGTTGCTCCACGGTACGGGGACGGTATCACTTGAGGATGTAGTTGAGATGAAGCACAGCATGCGGATGCTGCTGGCCGACCGCGTGAAGGCCGACCTCGTTAGCGCTGTCCGCGCCGCGAACCCGACGCCCGAGGTCGAGCAGGCCATAACTTTTCTGGAAGATTGGGATAATACCGTCGCGGCGGAGAGTCGCGGAGGCGTCCTCTTCCGCCAATGGTGGGAGCGCTACGAAGATACCGCGCCGCAGGTCAGGTCGAACGCCGCCGCAGCGGGGTTCAGTGCACCTGCCGACGCTCTTTTTGAGGTGCCGTGGAGCACCGCACATCCGACCGCAACCCCCTATGGCCTCGCGGATCCGCAGCGTGCCGCTGCCGCATTCGCGTGGGCGGTAGACGAAACCGAGCGGCTGTACGGATCATGGGATGTCGCGTGGGGCGAGGTCCACCGGGTGAGACGCGGTGAGGTCGATGTCCCCGTCGGCGGATGCAGCGGACTGCTCGGCTGCTTCCGCGTCCTGAGCTTCGACGACGCGCCGGACGGAAAACGAGTAGCGGTTGGCGGCGACGGATGGGTTCTGGCTGTGGCGTTTACCGACCCGCCCCGTGCCTACTCGGTTCTGGCATACGGAGAGAGCAATCAGCCGGAGTCACCGTACTTCGATAACCAGGCGGAGTTGTTCGCCAGCAATCGCATGAAGCCGGTTGCCTTCACGGAGGAAGAGATTCAGAGTCAGCTGATCCGCAGCTATCATCCGGGAGTCGAAGAGCTACCGCGGTAGTGGACCGCGACCACCGACCTTCGGAATTTGCGTGTGATTAGCGCGCGCCTTACCTTCTTCATCATACCCCAGCGACGATTATAACACTTCCCACCGGACTGGTGTCCGGTGGGAGAATCGCCCGCATCCTCAGTTCCCATTGACATAGTTTTCGGAGGTTGGATCCATGACGTTTTCCTTCAAGGAAACGACACACGCAAGATCGTGCCGACGGCAGGCACCGATCGGGCGCATGCTGACAGCTGTTGTCAGCATGGCTCTGTTATGCAACGCCCCTCTAACGGCACAACAGACCGGTACGATACAGGGGCAGGTCACCAGCGGAACAACGGCCGAGCCGCTGGTAGGAGCCCAGATAGTGATCGAGAGCTCCGGGATTGGCACCCTGACGGATAATCGGGGGAAGTACACCCTCGCCGCGGTTCCAGCCGGCCAACAGGAAGTCACCTTCAGGATAATCGGTTATGGCACAGAAACCCGCCCCGTTACAGTGACGGTGGGTGCCACGACCACGCTCGACGTTCAGCTCTATGAGCAGGCGATCGAGATGGACGCGGTTATCGTAACCGGAACGGCTGGTACAGCGCGGCGCCGCGAGATCGGCAACTCTGTCGCGCAGGTAGACGTTCAACAGATCGAAACCTCACCCATAAGTGGCGTGTCGGACGTGCTTCAGGGGAGAGTCGCAGGCGTGCAGATTCTCGGGAACTCCGGAATGGTCGGGACGGGAAGCACTATTCGCCTGCGCGGTAATAAATCGATAAGTGGTGGCAACTCGCCATTGATTTACGTTGACGGAGTTCGGCTTACGTCCCGCGATTACGGTTACAGTGACGAAATGGCTCAGGCGGCCTCGCCGCTTGCGGACCTCGATCCGAACGATATCGACCGCATAGAGATCGTGAAGGGTGCGGCGGCAACTACCCTGTACGGCACTGAGGCTGCAGGCGGCGTGATCCAGATTTTCACCAAAAAGGGTGCCGCTGGCGAACCGGTCTGGAATGTTTCGGTCGACCAGGGAATCAATCGGATGGGCCACGTAGGACCAGAGTCGGACATAAGCGGGATGAATCTGAACGATTGTACCGTCCAGGTGCCCGCCGATCCGACGTGTCCAGAATCCGGGAGCTGGTTACGTGACGGATATGTTCAGCGCTATAACCTCTCAGTACGGGGTGGTGGCGAGACCATGACATATTACGTATCCGGAAATGTGGATTCGGAAGAGGGTGTGATTCCTACGCAGGGCGCATCATCTTGGGGTGCTAGAGGCAATTTCTCCTTCATCCCCAGTGACGACCTTCGCTTCCAGTTCAACAGCAATTATGTCCGCCGTGACATCAACTGGGTTCCCGATGGGAGCAACGCAGAGGGATTCATCACCAACGTATTGCGGGGCGACCGGGGCAGTACACCGGATAATCGTGACCTGGAGGCGCTCGATCTTGAGCTAGGCACCGCAACCCACCGCTTTATAACCGGCCTTGGTGTTAACTGGACACCCATGGCCAGCATGAGTCACCGACTGAACGTAGGCGTCGATTACTCCAACTCTGAATATACGGAGTATCGACCATGGCTCTTCTACTATCTCGAGGATGGCAATCGTCGCAATACCCAGCGGACGAACCGGGTGATGACGCTGGATTACTCGGGATCCTGGAAGACCTCGCTCCCCGCCTCATTGAGCTCGACCTTCTCCTGGGGTGGGCAGGCTTATGACGACGATTACGTGCTCCTTAGCGGATATGGAGAAGGCTTTGCTGGCCCCGGCGACAAAGTTGTCGATTCGGGTGCCAGAACAGAATCGAACGAAAACCGCGTCCATACGACCAGCGGTGGATTGTTCTTGCAGGAGATGATCGGATGGGACGATCGGTTGTTCCTGACTGTGGGCGGTCGATGGGACGGCTTCAGCAGCTTCGGCGAAGATTTCGGAATGGCATTTTATCCGAAGCTTTCGGCCTCATATATGATTTCTGAACATGCGATCTGGCCGGAGTGGTGGGATGCGATGAAGCTGCGCGCCGCAATTGGGGAATCAGGCCGAGCACCAGGACCGTTCGATGCGCTCCGCACATGGTCGTCAGTGTCGGGAGACGAGGGGCAGCCCGCTGTGACGCCTCGATCTGTTGGTGCGCCCGACCTCGGACCAGAGCGGACGCGTGAGTGGGAGGCGGGATTCGAAGCCGCCCTTCTCAATGGTAGAGTGACCGCCGATTTCACCTATTATAATCAGAAGACGTACGACGCTCTCGTTCCGGTACAGCCGATGCCGTCTTCCGGACTCGGCGTGTTCACGCAGCTCCGCAATGTCGGTGAGATTCAGAACCACGGCACCGAAACGATGTTGTCGTTCATACCAGTGCGAACCGACAATGTAAACTGGGATGTAGGCATTCGTTACGCTACAACCCAGAGCGAGGTGGTCAGTCTGATCGAAGGACTGAGCTCCATCTACATCGGGTGGCGTAACGAGGCACGGCCAGGATTCGCCCTGCCCAGCTACTTCCACAACGCCGTTATGAATCCCGACGCAGTTGGTGTCGAGCCGATAATTGAGAACGATCAATATATCGGCCCTGCGTATCCTAACAGCACATGGGGTCTCAATACTTCCATAGCTCTCTGGAAAAGCCTGACACTGACGGCCCTGGGTGAATACCAGGGTGGCCACTACCTGCAGAATGGTACAGGATATCAGCAGATGCGGCGCGGCATGTGGGTTCCTTGCCAGGGAGTTCAGGCGGAGTACGAGGCTAACCCCGATAATGACAAGTTCGCTGGCCTGCGCGCCGGGGACGTCGCGAAGTGCATCCCGGACTACTCAGGCTATGGCATCTGGACCATGCCAGCGGACTTTTTCAAACTCCGATCGGCCTCTATTTCTTACCAGATTCCGGATAGCTGGCTCGGGGAGCGCCTGAACTCCGCCACTGTCACCCTACAGGGCCGCAACCTGCTGACAATTACCGACTATGACGGCCTCGATCCAGAGGCAGCGCAGGACGGTAGCTCAGCACTTTATCGGATGGAATACTACAACATCCCTCCGTTTCGATCCTATATAGTAAACTTCCGAGTCGCCTTCTAGGCTGAAGAGAGAATAGAATGACCAATCGATATAATGTTCAACCACGAACTACCCGGATCGCCGTCCTGGCTTTGACTGTTGTTGCAATGTCAGGCTGTAGCGATAAGCTGTTCAGCGTCACAAATCCTGGTCGCATTCAGGATGATGACCTGAACAATCCACAGGTTGTCGACGCACTGGTGACGGGTATGTCGCACGACTTTTCAGTGGTGCACGACAACAATGCCGTTGACGTTGCCATGCTCTCGGATGAGATGGCGGGTACAGGCAACTACGAGGAAACTCGCCTCGAGGGCCGGGGCATCGCCCGCCGCGAGGATTTCAATTACAACTACGAAGCACTCCATCGAGCTCGTTGGGTCGCCGAGACCGGAATCGAGCGCATGAAAGCGATCGAAGGATTTACCTACGAGGGCAACCGATTGAGCGGCCGGGCGAACCTCTTCGCAGGGATGAGCAACCGCATGCTCGGCGAACTCTTCTGCGCTGTTACCTATGACGGTTCGGCAGCGCTGCCAAAGTCTGCCGCATTTGAGCGCGCGATCCCATTCTACGAGGAGGCGCTGCATCACGCCGAACTAGCTGGAGATCAGGCCTTGATCCACGCGGCGCTTGGCGGGCTAGCACAGACCTACCTTGCGCTCGGTGACGGTGCTAAGGCCGCGGAGTATGCGGCACAGGTTCCGACGGATTTTGTTCAATTTGCGCTGTACTCTCCCAACAGTTCGGATGAGGAGAGCCAGGTATGGTCGTACACTCACGGCCGCAACGAGATGTCGGCTTACAACACATTTGCCGTTATCGCGGACGATCCTCGTGCACCTTACACCGATTGCACCGATGGCAGCTGTAAGGCGGCGGAGAGCGCCGATGGAAGCTCCCCTCATTATCGACAGGAAAAATATCCCGAGGTTGGCTCCGACATCCCTGTTGTGAAGGGGACGGAGATGCGGCTGATACAGGCGGAAGTTGCCATTCAGGCAGGTAGAGTGGACGAGGCGATGCAGCACATCAATGAGGTAAGATCAGTTCATGGCCTGGATCCCCTAAATGCCTCGAATGCCGAATCAGCAATGGAGGTCCTGAAGCAGGAGCGTTTCCTGACTTTGTGGCTCGAGGGAAGGCGCCTATTTGATCTTGACCGCTGGGATGACCCGTTCCTCCAGGGTGGAACGATATTCTACCCGGGAGTCGCGGAGCGGGCGCGGTGTATCCCGCTTCCTGAAACAGAGTGCGACACGAACCCGAAGGTGGCCTGTACAGTTTAGGACGTTGACAAGGGGCGCGGCGATAACGTCGCTGCGCCCCCTCACCGCCCCAGATACCGCGAGAGCAGAGCTTCCCAGCCGGGGGATGTTATTCGAGCCAGGAGTGCGCGATCGATTTCTTCACGTAGCGCGCTGCTCGGGCCGAGCGCGATACCGTAGTACTGCTCTTCGAAGGCGTTGGGGAGTACCCGCACGCCGTTGATCTGCCGAGAGGCGATCTCATAGCGCAGTATCGGCATATCGTACACCAGCGCCTGAAGCTCGCCCCGTTCGAGCGCGCGAAGCCCGTCGACCGCAGTATCGTAGCTTGTGAATCCCACCCGATTCCCTGAGAGGTAGTCGGCGCTGGTGGAACTACGCACTGCGCCGACCCGAGGGTTGGGAAGGTCCGAGGGCCCCTGCACGGGTCCCTGTAGCTTACCCACCGTCAGAGACGAAGTTATCGCGGCGGTGAAGCTGGAGATTATGATGACGCCGGTGAACATCCAGATGAGCCCTATTATCCGTCCGGCATAACTCTGCGGAGCCTTGTCGCCGTAACCGACAGTAGTCATGGTGACGGCGGACCACCAGATGCCACTTCCCACTCCGCGGAGCGGTCGCTGATCGAACTGCTCCTCGTTGTGGCGGCGTTCGAAGAACCAGACCAGCGCGCCCACAACGAGCAGAAGGACTGTGAGACCCAGGACCACGCGCAGAAAACTCAGTGAGAGGAACTGTCTGATCACCCCCAACCATCCCACGTCCGCGCTCGCGGGAACGGCGATGCCCAGACCCGTCACGTAGAAGGGCTGCGTGAAATCCAGCGCGCTTTCCCGCTCCGCGGTAATCGTCAGCGCGCCGAGTCCCACGTCGTAGGTTCCGTCCGCCACTCCCTGCAGCACTCCTTCCAGCGTTGTATCCCGAAGCTCGAAGCGGTATCCGAGGTCGCGCGCTATGCTCCGCCAGAGCTCCACACTTATTCCACTCCAGCGGCCATCGGCATCCTGGATAGCGAAGGGTGCCGCAGCCTTTACGCCAACCACAAGGTTACGCACCGGCTCCTGCGCGGTGACGGATGATGCTGGGCCGGCCGCTACACAGCACATCACTGCTGTAAGGACCACCTGAACTGCCCTGATCAATGTGCAATTACCCATCGCCATCATTGATCCCCCAGGAACCGTCTGGCCACACGGATGTAACGGCGGTCCTGCTGAGCCTCGGGCATGGCTTCGGCCTCCTCGAGTAGTTGTCGAACGTGACGGTGCAGGCGCGGCTCGCCCCACATGTACCCCGTCGCCGCTTCTGCGCTCGGCGTATTGGCGTCTCGCGCGGCTTCGAGCAATGCTCTGGCGGCTGCGGCATTGAACGACGGATCGTCTCGCGGCGGCAGTCCAAAATTGCCGGGCCGCACGAAATCGGAATCTTCACGAACGAATGCTCGGGACATAGGGAGTTACTCTGGGTCGACGTGAGTAATGTTGTATATTCTTCTGACCGGCCCTGAACCCCCAAGCATAAGCCGACTGCAATGTTAGCGTAAGGCCTGGTAGCAAGGTGACGATGGCATCGGATGGATATTGACCGATTGCGCCATTCACCGGCCTGAAAATAGAATATCGATCTATACTCAGCAGGTGAGGCGGGGTTCTCACCTCGCCAGCCGCCTCTTCAACTCAGGTTAATCAATAAATGTGCGGGCGCTATAACACTAACCTGACCGGCCGCGATCTCGCGAACTCGCTGGGTGCCGAGCTACGCGGGATCTCTGCTGATCCATGCTACAACCGTGCACCTACGCAGCACGCGCCGGTCCTCTTGCTGGAGGATGGCCGGTCCGTTCTGGATATGTTCCGCTGGGGCCTCATCCCCTCCTGGGCCAAGGACCCGAAGATCGGCAACAGGATGATCAATGCACGCGCGGAGACGGCTGCGTCGAAACCGTCGTTCAGAAACGCTTTCCGGCGCCGGCGATGCCTCATCCCCGCCAGTGGATTCTACGAGTGGCAGAAGACGCCCAGCGGGAAGGTTCCGCACTGGATATACCCGGCGGACAATGGCTTGCTCACCTTCGCCGGCCTGTGGGAGGAGTGGCGGCCCGGCGACGATGCTGAACCGGTTCAGACTTTTACAATTCTGACCACCGCGGCTAACGCTTTCATGAAATCTATTCATGAGAGGATGCCGGTGATAATCACGCCTGAAAACCGCCCCGCTTGGCTGGATCTCGCGACCGAATATGATGAGCTGTCCCGCCTTCTGACAGGAGGACCGGACGATCTTCTCAGCGCGCATCCAATCTCCACCCGCGTCAACAGCCCCGCCAACAACGATCCGGACCTCACCGCGCCCTAAACGGCGGCCAGCTTATCGCAGAAGTCCCTGCGATTCAACACATTACCGTCCTCGCGTGTCATAAAGGAGCATGATCGACGAAACGGACGCGGCGCTGGTCGCACTGATCAAGCGGGGCGATCGCGCCGCCGCCGGGAAGCTTGCAGAGCGGTACCTGCGGGCCTGTCGAGCCATAGCGCTCTCCGTGGTCGGCGACATTCATGCTGCCGAAGACATCGCCCAGGACGCATTCGTCCACGGAATTCAGCGCATCGACGACTGCCGCGAGCCTGAGCGTTTCGCCGGCTGGCTGCGCCAGATCACGAGGAATCGAGCGCTCAACCATCTTCGCGACGGCAAGACGAGGACGCGCGAGCATCAGCAGGTGGATCGGCCGGAGCCCGTTCCGTCACCAGCGCGGGAGGCGGAATTATCCGAGATCCGCGAGCGGTTGCTGACCGCCCTGAACACACTGCCTGAGGACCGGCGCGAGGTCGTTCTGCTGCATGACCTGGAGGGCTGGACGCATCGGGAGATCGCTGACCGGATGAATCTCCCCGCCGGCACTGTCCGCTCGCACCTTCATTATGCCCGACGGCAGCTTCGCTCGTTGCTTGGCACACTCGACGATCAGGAGGGATGATGGACGAAGAACGGATCGATCTTACTCCGCTGGATCCTGCGTTCTTACCTTCGCACTGGCCGAAAACTGTCGCGGCTACGCAGGTACGAATCGATGCCGTACTTCTGGAGCGAGAGCGACTGCGGGACCCGCTAACTACCATAGCCGGCTGGATGAAACCACTTCTGGTGGCCGCCGCTGTAGTGATCGCGATCCTGATTCCTGTTGAAATAGCGCTCGAGAGGGCCGAAAACCGGTCGGAGCAGGTTCAGCAGCTGGTAGGCCTTTCCACTGACTGGGCACAGGGCCACCAGCTGACCGGTGCCGACCTCCTGCGCGTATTGAGAAGTGGAGGAAGGCAGTGAATAGCCCCGCGCGCGGCATAGCGATCCTGCTCCTTGCCCTCACCTTCGCGGTCGGGTCCATGACGGGAATGGCGCTCGAAGAGGCGCTCGGAATCGACTGGTTCGATTTCCTGGATGAGGACGAAAATTCAGTTGAGCAGGTCCTTCTGAACGGATTCAGTCTGACAGCGGAGCAGGATGAAATGATCAAGGACATCCTGGACCGTCGACAGGATCGATTGGAAGCTTACTGGCACGCACGGCTCCCCGACATCCATGAGATCGTAGCCGGCTCGCGCGCAGAAATCCGTTCAATCCTCACGCCATCTCAGCGCGAGGATTTCGATCGCCGGGTTAATCGGCTGGGGCCGATCGATAAGATCAATGATCCGGACTGATCGCGCGCGTACGAACCCGATGCTGACAGAGAGAAACTCGCAATCAAAGGAGTAAAAATGCTGCAAAGAATCCTGATAGGCCCGGTGTGTGCAGTCCTGCTGGTAGGCTGCACTGGTGATGTTCCGCCCGAGACGGCCGCGGCGGAGGTGCCGGCAGCATCGGTTACTCGAGCGCCTTCAGCGGCCGAAGTCTGCCAGATCATCAACTCCGGCACGCCGCTACCCGCCCAGATCGATGAGACGAGCGGCCTCGCCCATAGTCGCTTGGACGACGGCATCTTCTGGACTCATAACGACTCCGGCGACAACGCGGAGCTGTTCGCGCTCGACGCCGACGGGCAGATGGTGGCGCGTGTAGACGTCTCGGGAGCCGAGTTCATCGACTGGGAAGATATCGAGTCCGGCCCCTGCGATTCGGGAAGCTGCCTCTACCTGGGTGACACCGGCGACAACGACGAGGAAAGAGGATTCGTCACTATCTACCGAATCCCCGAGCCCGCGACCGACGCTGCATCAGCGACGGCAACTGCGCTGAACGCCAGATACCCCGCTGGCCCGAGGGATGCAGAGGCGCTCTTCGTACTGCCGAGCGGCGACATCTACCTGGTCACCAAGGGAAGGTACGATTCCATCGATCTGTTCCATTATCCTATGCCGCACCAGCCGGGTGAAACGGTGATGCTCGAGCACATCAAGGAGCTGGCGCCTGAGCCGGCCAATGATGCTGATCGCGTGACAGCCGCGACGGCCACGCCAAACGGCGAGTGGGTCGGCATCAGGACTTCGAACGCGCTGCATCTATACAGAACGAGCGACCTTATCTCACCTCAGCCGGCCCAGGCCATTGTGGCCGACCTGAGCCCGCTCGGTGAGGAACAGGGTGAAGCTGTGGTGATAGACAATGACGGCTCGGTCTGGTTAACCAGTGAGGCCGGCGGAAACAACCAGCTGCCGCAATGGTCTCAACTCTCATGCACATTGCCCGGAACGTAAATTTGATCTTTTTAGGGGTAGCGCTCCTTCTGTTTCTGCCAGTATGTCTGCACGCGCAGCAGGATACGGTGACCATTACCGCTGGGAAGGATTACGAGGCGGGCGAATTCAAGTCGAAGCTGCTCGGCTCGGATTATCGGAGTGTCTGGACAACTCCGATTAAAGTACCGGTTCTTGACCTTTCGACCTTCGCGGGTGGGTTGACCGTAGTCGAGCGCGGCGGCGGCGAACAAACGCAGTCGCTGCGCTTTCTGGGTGAAGACGGCTTCGAGTACAACTTCAGATCGGTAGATAAGGAGATCACGCAGGGCCTGTCGGATGACCTCGCGGAGACAGTCGTTGATGACATCGTCCAGGACCAGGTGAGCTCCATGCACCCGGCTTCGGCGATTGTCGCCACGGCATTGCTCGATGCGGTAGGTATCCTCAACCCCGGACCGCAGCTGTTCGTTATGCCCGACGATCCGCGGTTGGGTGAGTATCGTGAGCTGTTCGGCGGAATGCTCGGCATGCTGGAGGCGCATGCGAACGAGTCGGAGGACGGCTCGCGCGTTTTCGCCGGGGCCGACGAGGTCGAGAGCGAAGAGGATTTCTTCGCTGAACTGCGCGAGGACCCCCAGAATCGAGCAGATCCCCGCGCTTACCTTGCATCCCGTCTCATGTCCATGCTCATGGGCGACTGGGATCGGCATGAGGGGCAGTTCCGCTGGGCCCGCTTCGATAGCGCTGGAATCCGCCGCTGGGTGCCCGTTCCCGAGGACCGCGACTTTGCGTTCTCCGACTATGATGGGTTCCTTCTCGGATTCGCCGGGTCACTCCTCTCCGAGGCCGCCCCCTTCACGACTGAGTACCGCCTCAGGCGACTGACCCAGAACTCCGCCGAAATAGACCGTCGCATCCTGACGGATCTGGAGTGGCCCGCGTGGGATTCGGTGTTTCAAAACCTGCAATCTCAGCTTCCTGACGATGTTATCGAGGCAGCGGTGCGAACCATGCCCGCGCCCTATTTTGAAGAGAGTGGCCCGGAGCTCATAAGAATCCTCAGTGAGCGTCGCGATCACTTGGGTGATATCGCGCGACTGTTCTATCTTCAGCTTGCGGCGGATGCCGAGATTCATACGACCGATGAGCCTCAGAATGCAGAGATAGTCAGGCTCCCGAACGGGGATGTGCGGGTCGAGATTACGAGCGAGGAAGGGGCAGGCGGCGCGGATCCCTATTTTCTCAGGGTGTTCCACCCCGCCGAGACCGACGAAATAAGGCTGCGCCTCTACGATGGCGATGACACTGCGGTCGTTCGAGGAAGCGGCCCTCCCGGAATTCTGATACGGGTCGTCGGCGGGGAAGGCGATGATGTCCTCGTCGATTCCTCCAGCGTCGCTGGCCTCGGAATCCATACCGCCTTCTACGACGAGGCGGGTGATAACGAGATCGTCACGACCACGTCGACGGCGTTCGATGCAACTCCGTATCTTGCGCCCGTCTGGATCCCCGAGGAGCAGATGCCGCCGCGCGACTGGGGAACCATCCACACGATGTTCCTGCCATGGGCGGGTTACGAAGGTACTGAAGGGTTGATAATCGGCGGCGGTCCGCAGTTGACCTGGTACGGTTTCCGACGTACACCTTTCTCAGCACAGGTGACCCTCAGGGGGATGTACGGTCTGGAGTCGGGCGAGTTCGGGATCGATGGGCTCGCGGAGTTCGTGCAGGTGGGCTCCAGGTCCACCTTCAGCCTGCACGGACGGGCGTCGGGGCTGGAGGCGTTCCGGTTTCACGGCTTCGGGAATTTCAATGACACGGATGTTGGCGGTGTATTTCATTACGATCAAATGCTGGTGGAGGCGCTCTTTGGCTTTCCGATCGCCTCTGAACTCAAGGTCGCAGTAGGCCCCGCGTTCGAGCACATCGACATCGCGGAGTTTGGTGGCGATTACGGTAAGGTGGGTCTGCGAGGTATCCTGGATATCGATACCCGTCCCGACGACGAGATCCTCGGCGGAGGATTCCGCCTGGAGATGGACGGTGGCTTCTACCCTGAAGTATGGGACCTGGAAAGACCCTTCGGTCGCGTGACGGCTGAGCTCGCCAGCTACAGTCCGCTGCCCGGCGCAGCTCAGCTGGCGCTGCGCGCCGGTGGAGCCCAGATCCTCGGCACCGCACCGATCCCGGACGCCGTCTTCCTCGGTGGATCCGAAACTGTACGGGGCATTACATATCAGCGGTACGCTGGCGACGCCACGCTGTTCGGCGGCGCGGAGCTGCGGGCGAAGGTCGCGCGCGCTGAATTACTAGTGCGCGGTGATCTAGGCCTGCTCGCATTCTCCGACGCAGGACGAGTATTCGTGGACGGTGACTCGCCCGGTGGCTGGCACACGTCCTACGGCGGCGGAATCTGGTTCGCCTCGCTGCAACAGGTAGTAAGCCTCACCTACGCGCAGGGCGAGGACGACGGAGTATTTTATCTCAGTCTGGGCTTCCCCTTCTAGATCCCGCCGACGGAACGCTCCCCTGCGGGCAGGGGTACTTGGGGCTGCGCGTTCCAGGTCCGTATCCCTTCACCCGCACCAGTTACTGATGAGCTTTTCGGCCGACCAGGAGACGAGTTCCGATGGTATCGACCTCCTCCCCGTCCAGCAGCTGGTAGCGTTCTGGCGAGACCGCGCGGAGCGGATCCGCGACCAGTCCCCCACGATGGATATACGGGCCGAAGTCTTCGAAACCTGCGCCGCGCAGCTCGCCGACGCTCTTGCTTCGATCGACTGGGTCGGGCCAGAACCGCGCGACTCGGCATCGCTGGAATTGTTCGGTGGCGAGCCGGTAACTGATGAAGAATCGGTCTGAGGCTACGCGCAACGACCCGGCACGCGGGTTGCAAATTGGCAAAGCGGCCAAGTTCTGTTCTCTCTTTTCGAGGATCTTCAATAGTGCGAACTTTTCTTATCGTCGGATTGCTTTCTTTGCTTTCGGCACCCCTTGCGGCTCAGCAGGGCGGGGGACTGCGGCTGGACCTGAACATCCCCGCTCTCAGGCTGAACGTCTACGAGGGTGACCACCTCGTGCGAAGCTATCCTGTCGCGGTGGGCATGCCGGGTCATGACACCCCTACCGGAAGTTTCACCATCACCCACGCGCAGTGGAATCCCTGGTGGCGACCACCGGCGCGCGAGTGGGCAAAGAACGAGAAGGATACTCCGCCGGGCCCGAACAATCCGATGGGGAGAGTAAAGCTCTTCTTCGCTCCATATTACTTCATTCACGGCAGCCCTGAAGAAGCGAGCATCGGGACGCCCGCGTCACATGGCTGTGTTCGCATGCTGAATCGGCACGCCATCGAGCTGGCGCGTCTGGTTCACTCGTACGCCGCACCGTCCATAACAGAGGACGATATCGACGGGATACTTTCCAATTCCCGCCGCACGCGGCGCGTAGGCTTCGATAACACCATTCCACTGGTAATTCGCTACGACCCGGTAGTGGTGGCCGACGGAGAGCTCCGCGTTTACCCTGACTTTTATGGTTATAACGCCATTCACACTGAGGGCGTGTATCAGGCGCTCCTGCGTGCTGGGTACGATGTCGACGACGTTCGCGCCGAGGATATAGACGCGCTCATAGAAGCGGCAAAGGGCCACGACGGGACCTATACTGTAAAGGTCGCCGAGGCATTCGATGGTCGCGCGGACGTTAAATTGGGGGTGGCCGCGGGCCGCTGATGAACCCCGCGTCGGCAACGAACGAAGTCGTTCGCAGGGTAAGGCGCGAGGTCCCGGCCGACCTGGAACACGCCGCCCTCTTCGGATCGAGGGCGCGCGGCGATGCCGGGCCCGACTCGGACTTCGATATCCTGCTGGTATTTCGCGAGCTTCCGCCCGATCGCGAGCCATTCGCCACTCATGCGGAAGTCCTCACGGAGCGGCTTGCGAAAGAATCGGGAGTCCCGGTGAGCGTCTGGTCCGTCTCCCTCCTGGACTTCGAGGTCGGTCGCCGCACGCCGATGCTGGTGGACGCTCTGGAAGACGCCATCCCCCTCTGGTATCGGACGGCGCCACCACCTCGTCTCCCTTACACACCCGCGGATGCCCTCTTTTGCACCGCGGCTCTCCTGGACCGGATCGCCGAAAGTGGATCTGAGTTCAATCGCTATATTGGCGCCGGATCTCTGGCCGACGCCGCGCAGCATGCGCGAGCAGATGTTCTGCGCCTATGTACCGCGGCGCTCCTGCTGAGGGGGATTACGCGGCCGAGACGCGCCGAGGCCATCCACGCGTTTCTCGCAACCGAGGGCGGCCGCGCCGCTGTACCGCCAGCAATTGGAAGGCTCTGTGATTGGGCCGCGTCTTCGTCGGTTACTATGACTGACGCCGAGGTTACGGCGAGGGCGATAGAAGCCTTCGTGGCTGAGATCGATAGCCGTCGCGCCCGCCTCGCAATGTTCCCGTACAGCGCCTGATGCCGGGTATTATTATTGCACTCTTCAGTTTAGGTGTAATGGCTTCCGCGAACCAACTCCGATAATGCGACTCTTTCAACCCGATACGCGCCAGCGCAGGACGGTCGGCGCGCTCTTCGTTATCACCTTTGTAGTGTCGGTGCTCCTCACCGCTTTCTTTCAGACGCAGGTGGTCAGCGGCGAGCAATACGCCATCCGATCAGAAGAGAACCGGCTCCGTCCTATCACGATCCCCGCGCCGCGCGGCACCATAGTCGATCGCTACGGCGAGATCGTGGCGACCAGCATTCCGGGCTATTCGCTACTCCTCCTGCCGGGTGAAGAAGACACGATCGAGCGCACACTTCGCGACCTTGCCGTTTTCCTGGGGCTCTCCGAATCTGAGATAGATGGATTGCTCAAGACCAGGAATGGCCGACCGAATGATCTGTTGACGATTACGGAGGACGCGACCTATTCGCAGGTGGCGGCCATCGAAGAACGGCGGACCTCGTTCCCAAACTTGCTGGTCGTCGAGCGCCCCAAGCGCTTCTATCCAGCCGGCAGGGCGATCGGTCACCTTATCGGCTATGTAAACGAGATCAGCTCGGCCGAACTCGAGTTGCCAAAGTTCGAAGAGGCAGGCTACACCCAGGGCCGGATCATCGGCAAATCGGGTATTGAGCGGGAGTACGAGCTCCTGCTCTCCGGCCAGGACGGTGCCCGCTTCGTCGAAGTCGACGCGCGCGGCCGCGTGGTCAACCCGCGGTCCACCGTGGGCGTCCTGCCGCCTGTACCGGGGCAGGAGCTGAAGCTCTCGCTCGATCTGGGCCTGCAGAAGTATCTCCACCAGATTTTCCCGGATACCATGAAGGGTGCAGTTGCGGTTATGGCGCCGTCCACGGGGGAAATTCTCGCGTTGTACAGTAGCCCCGGTTACGACCCCAACGACTTCGTGGGGGGCATTCCCGGTAGCCTATGGACCGCTTTGCGGCAGGACAGCATGAAGCCGCTTTTGCACCGGGCAGTAGCCGCGCTGTACCCCCCGGGCTCTACCTGGAAGCTCGCTACCGCCGTCGCCGGACTGCGAAGTGGTATTGTACAGGCAGATACTCACATGCCTATAGCCTGCAATGGAGGAATGTTCTATGCCGGCCGCTATGCCAAGTGCTGGGACGCGTCGGGCCACGGATCTCTCGACCTGGTAGGTGCAATCGAGAACTCCTGTAACGTATACTTCTATCAGCTAGGAATTCAGCTCGGCCTCAAGGATCTGGTAGAGGCTGGTGTCCGCATGGGGTTCAGCTCCGAGACCGGGTTGGACATACCTGGCGAGCAACCGGGAGAATTTCCGACCAGCCTCGAGTGGTACAAAAAAACCTTCGGGAGTGAGCCTACGCCCAGTGAGGTGATGAGCCTTGCCATCGGCCAGGGTCCGAATGCGCAGACCGCGCTTCGCATGGCTCAGTTCTACTCGGCCATCGCTGGCGACGGCACCGCGCCCGAGCCTTTCCTGGCGTACAGTCAGTCTACTGAAAAGCCGGAGCCCGCCCTGGACCTGGGACTCACTCCCGATCAGCTGGAAGCGATATGGACCGGACTGGCCGCTGTGGTGGACCGCGGTACCGCGCGTCTTTCCGCTCTCGAGCGGTGGCAGCTGTACGGCAAAACGGGTACAAGCCAGAACCCGCACGGTGACGATCACGGCTGGTTCACCGGCTTCGCGGGGCCCAAAGGCAAGCCACCCGAGGTCGCGTTCGCGGTGATAATCGAGCACGGCCTGCACGGCAGTGACGTGGCGCCGATAGCCGCGAAGGCCGCCGAGTACTACCTGGATAAAAAATACGGGTTGCCTTTCGATCCGCAGCCGACCCGGATCGAGCGGCTCCAGTCAGGGCGTTTCAGCTGGAATGAGTACGCGAAGATTTTACAGGGCGGCAATTAGGCATACCGTTTCTTGACGACCACACGGACGCGTGGCAAGTTACCCGCGTTCGCGATCCCTATTCCTCCTGCCCAAGGCGACGTACCCATCAACATGGCGGATCAGACTCAGTCTCCCCCGCTGCCTGTCCCGCACGGGCTGTCCAGTGACGATCTCCTCGACATCTATCGCTATCTCCGGCTGACGCGAGAGCTCGAGGAACGGCTGGTAAATCTATTCCGCCAGACGAAGGTGGTCGGCGGACTCTTCAGGTCGTTGGGTCAGGAGGGCGAATCGGTCGCAAGCGCATACGCACTGCGGCGCCGTGACGACGGGACAGGCGATATGCTCTCGCCGCTCATCCGGAATCTCGGATCGATGCTGGTCATGGGCGCGAAGCCGGTGGAGGTGCTCCGCCAGTACATGGCGAAGGGCGACTCGCCCACTCAGGGCAAGGAGCTCAATATCCACTTCACGGATTATCAGCGTGGCTTCATCGGCCAGATCTCACCGCTCGGCGACCTGGTTCCGGTGATGGCAGGGGTCACGCTGACATTCAAGCAGCGTGGCGAGGATCGGGTCGGGATGGTGTACCTGGGTGACGGGGCGACCTCGACTGGCGCATTCCACGAGGGGATCAATCTGGCAGCCGTACAGCGCTGTCCGCTCGTGGTTATAGTCGAGAACAATCAGTTCGCCTACTCGACGCCGACCAGTAAGCAGAGCGCTGTTCGGTCTTTTGTCGATAAGGCCGCCGGCTACGGCGTCGCCGGCGAATGCGTGGACGGCAACGACGTGCTGGAGGTGTATGCAGCGGCGCAGCGGGCGGTCGAGCGGGCACGCGCCGGCGAGGGAGTTACCCTGCTGGAGGTTCTTACCTATCGCCGCAAAGGCCACGCGGAGCACGACAACCAGTCGTATGTGTCGCCCGAAGAGATCGAGCATTGGGCGACGACCAACGACCCTCTGGATCGCTACGTCGCCACGCTCACCGACAACGGTTGGGCGTCTGCCGAGCAACTGGCCGATATAGACGCGACTATAAGCGACGAGCTGGACGATGCTGTAGCTACCGCGGAGGCTTCGCCCATGCCGGTGCCGGAGGGTGCACTGGACGACGTATACGCAGACGCGCAGGCCCGTCCGCACTGGACGCGCCAGAGCCCACCCGACTCCACCCTGGCCTGAACATCATGGCAACCGCGACAGAGACGAAGCCCGAGCACGTTCGACTTACCGAGGAGGGCAAGCCGGTAACCTTCCTGGAGGCGATCCGCGAAGGGATCTGGGAGGAAATGGAGCGTGACGATACCACCTTCCTTCTAGGCGAGGATATCGGCGCTTACGGTGGCGCCTTCAAGGTCACCGACGGAATGCAGGCACGCTTCGGCGAACTTCGGGTCATCGACACACCCATCTCGGAGATAGGATTTACCGGCGCGGCGGCAGGCGCGGCACATATGGGGATGCGCCCGATTGTCGAGATGCAGTTCATCGACTTCATCTCGTGCGCATACGACATGATCACCAACTACATCGCTACCAGCCGTTACCGCGGCTCGGGCGCCATTCCCATGGTGATTCGCGGTCCGTCCGGCGGAGGTGTGCGCGGCGGACCCTTCCACTCGCAGAATCCCGAGGCCGCGTTCTTCCACACGCCGGGCCTCAAGATCGTCTACCCCGCAACCGCCTATGACGCCAAGGGCCTCATCAAAGCGGCGATCAGGGACGACGATCCGGTCCTCTTCTTCGAGCACAAGTGGCTCTATCGCCGCCCGCAGATCCGCGAAGTCCTGCCGAAAGACGATTACGTCGTTCCACTCGGTAAGGCGCGGATCCACCGGGAGGGCACTGACGTCACCATCGTCACTTATGCGGCGATGGTACACAAGAGCCTCGAAGCTGCCGAACAGCTCGAGAAGGAAGATGGTCTATCCGTCGAGGTCCTCGACCTCCGGACCATCCTCCCGCTCGATGAGGATGCCATCATCGAGAGCGTCAAGAAAACCAATCGCCTGCTGATCGTTCACGAGGATACCCGGACGGGTGGCATAGCGGGCGAGATCGCGATGCGGGTCAGCGAGAAGGCTTTCGAGTGGCTCGATGCCCCGATTCTCCGCGTAACTGCACTGGACACGCCGGTGCCGTACTCACCACCCCTGGAGGACTACTTCCTCCCCCAGGTAGACGACGTAGTAAAAGCGGCCCGGCACCTGGCCGGATATTAAAGACTGATAGCTGATAGCTGAGTTCGCCCTTTACCATACTTCATCATGGCCCGTATAGAAGTTCCCATGCCCCAGATGGGCGAATCCATAGCAGAAGGCACGGTTTCCGTCTGGCTCAAGAAGGTCGGCGATAGCGTTGAGCGCGACGAGCCGATAATGGAGATCTCCACCGACAAGGTCGATGCCGAGATACCGTCGCCGAGCGCCGGCACCCTCGCGGAGATAGTCGTGCAGGAGGGAGATACGGTCGAGGTCGGCACCATTGTGGCCTATATCGAGACGGAGGCGGGAGCCGTTAGCGCCACCGAGTCGGCGGCGCCTCCCGCGCCCGAGCAGGAGACGCCCGAAGAAGAGCCAGCGACTCCCGTCGAGGGCGAAGCGCAGCCAAAGGCGCAGCGCGACGCAGCTAGTGGGCGAGCGGCAAGAGCCCCGGCAGCAGCCAACTCCCTCGAGGACCGCCTGCGTACGCGCTCTTCACCGCTGGTCCGGCGCATCGCCGCGGAGCACGGGCTGGATATCGAGTCGCTTTCCGGCAGCGGGCGTTCGGGGCGCGTTACCAAGAGCGACATCCTGCAGGCAGTGGAATCCGGTGGGCAGCAGCGCAAAGCGCCGGCGAAGGCACCGGCCCGCGCGCCCGCCGCTGGAGGGATGCCATGGGACGAGTTCTACACGCACGTGGAGCATCCGGAAGTCACGGCTGGCCCGAACGACCGGGTCGAGCCGATGGGCCGGATGACGTCGCTCATCGCGGAGCACATGGTGCTGTCTCAGCGCGTATCTCCACATGTTCATTCCTATTTCGAGGTCGATTATTCGCAGATCGACCAGGTTCGCGCGAAGAATCGCTCGGTCTGGACGGACCAGGGCGCAAAGGTGAGCTACACCGCCTTCATCACCAAGGCAGTGGCCATGGCCCTTCGCGAGCAGCCCAAGGTCAACGCCTCGGTTTCCGGCGACCAGGTCATTTACCGTGGCGATGTCAACATAGGCATTGCCGTGGCGCTGCCGTGGGGCCTCATAGTTCCGGTAGTCAAGAATGCCGATGAACTCTCTCTGGTCGGTCTCGCAAAGCGAATAGGTGATCTCGCGGAGCGTGCCCGGTCCAAGAAGCTCTCACCTGAAGAGGTGCAGGGCGGCACCTTTACTATCACCAATCCCGGCGTGTTCGGCACCGTGATAGGATTCCCGATCATCAATCAGCCACAGGTGGCAATCCTCGGCGTGGGTGGCATAGAAAAGCGCCCGGTCGTGGTGAGCGACGAATTCGGGAACGATGCCATTGTCGCCCGGAAGCGTGGGTTCCTCTCGCTCGGCTATGATCACCGGCTCGTCAACGGCGCTGACGGTGATAAGTTCCTGGCGCGCGTTAAGGAGATCATGGAATCTTTCCCGGAGACGGGCGCTTAGCCGCACCTTACGGTGCCCCGCCGCGATTGTGGGGGCACCTTACTGTGCCCGTCGTGATTGTAGGGGCACCCCTTGTGGGTGCCCTGCATGGGCAGGCACAAGGCCTGCCCCTACGGGATATGAGAGAAATGGAATCCGCTATACGACCGTTAGCGCTTCGCCACCTCGGCATGGTAGAATACGCCGCTGCACTCGACCTCCAGGCCGAGCTCGTGCGCGAGAGGCGCGCTGGCGCCATCCCGGATACCCTTCTGCTGCTCGAGCATCCTCATGTGATTACCATGGGCAGCGGCACCCACGATGAGAATGTCCTGATCTCGCCGTCGGAACGCGCGGAGCGGGGGATCGAGCTGTTCCGGACCGGTCGTGGTGGTGATGTGACCTACCACGGACCCGGCCAGCTCGTCGGCTACCCGATCATGGACCTGAAACCCGACAGATGCGACCTCCACAGGTACCTTCGTGACCTGGAGGAGGTAATAATCCTGGTTCTGGCGGAGTTCGGCGTCCAGGGCGGCCGGGTGGACGGGCTTACCGGGGTGTGGGTGGGCGATGAGAAGGTCGCCGCGATAGGCGTGCGGGTCTCCTCAGGCTGGATAACGAGTCATGGTTTCGCTCTGAACGTCAACACCGACCTCGCGTTCTTCGACTCGATCATTCCATGCGGCATCCAGGACCATGGAGTCTCGTCGCTCGCCGGCGTGCTCGGTCGAAAACTGGAGATGTCCGACGTCGAAGCCGCGGTCACCCGCGGGTTCAGCACGGTTTTCAACCTGTCAGTGGAGATGGATACGCCGCCGGTGGCCGACTCGCGGCTTTGAACTCGAAGTCGTCGGGCGACTCGGGGCGATGTGAAAGATATTTGTCGCGCTCCTGCTCCCGACTCAGCCATTCGTCGAAACTCGATTCTACCAGACCACCGCTCCTGGTCTGCTTGGTAGCGGCGCGGATCGCCAGAAAATTCGCGTATTCGTTTTGCACGTGACCCGCATGTCCCCTGACCCATCGCCACTGGACCTCGTGCCGACGGACTTCGGGTAAGAGGGCCTTCCAGAGGTGGAGATTCTCTATCTCTCCACCCTTTCGGGTCCATCCGCGCCGCGCCCAGCCGTGCACCCATTTCGTGATGCCATCCACCAGGTAGCGGCTATCGGAGGTGAAGACGACGCGCGACGGTACCTTCAGCGCCGCCAGCAGCTCGGTCGCGCTCACAATCGCCATACGGTTATTGGTAGTGTCAGCCTCCGAGGTCCACAGGTCCCGACGCACCCAGCCCCGCTCGGGATGGCGGTATTCCATCATCCCCGCCGCCCCACCCGGACGCGCCCGGTTCTTGAATTGATTGCCGAGACACGACTCGTCGGCATAAATGAACACGAGCGGCGATGATGACATGGCTTCTCAGAAAAGTAAAAAAAAGGGCCCTTTCTACAGCGGAGCGAAGGATCGCAGCCCGGTAGCCAACGGCAGGGCGAGATCGCACCCAGGAGCCTGCCAACGGCAGGGGGACACCGGGACGCCTGTTAAAGTAACTCTTATCCGCCGATGTCTCCACCAACTTGACACGCGGCGACATTATCCTAAATTCACGTCGACTCCAAACCCCGCTCCCACTTACACTTGACCTGCAACTTGTCGAACGCTGCGATCCTAATGCTGGAGGACGGCCGGGTTTTCGCCGGTGACGCGTACGGTGCTAACGGCATCGCACACGGTGAGGTCGTCTTCAACACCTCCATGACGGGCTATCAGGAGGTGCTGACCGATCCGTCGTACACGGGCCAGATCGTCACCATGACCTACCCGCTCATCGGCAATTACGGGATCAACTCACAGGACGAGGAGTCAGGACGGCCGCAGGTGGCCGGGTTCGTGATCCACGAAGCATCGCCCTCTTACAACAACTGGCGCGCTGAAGAGTCGCTCGAGAGCTATCTCCTCAGGCATAACGTGATCGGCATTGCCGGAGTGGACACGCGCGCGCTTACCAGGCACATTCGCGCCGAAGGCTCCATGCGGAGCGCCATCGCTCCCGCCAACACCGACCAGGACGCACTCCTCAGCGAGATCCGCGCGAAGCCGGCGATGTCCGGGCTCGACCTCGCCTGCGGGGTGTCCACCACCGAGCGGTACACCGTTCCGGCGGTGGGCGAACGGCGGTTTCGTGTGCTCGCGTACGACTTCGGCGTCAAGTCGCACTCGCTTCAGCTGCTTGCGGCCGAGGGCTGCGAGATTACCGTCCTACCGGCTACGACCTCCCCGGCGGAGATCCTCGCGGCCGAGCCGGACGGTCTGTTCATCTCGAACGGACCCGGCGACCCGGAAGCGGTCGGCCACGCGCTCGAGACCATTCGGGCGCTCGCGGATCGAGATATTCCGGTATTCGGAATCTGCCTGGGGCATCAGCTTGTCGCCCGCGCATTCGGTGGTTCCACCTACAAGCTCCTGTACGGGCATCGCGGTGGCAATCATCCCGTTCGTCGCCTCGCGGACGGCGCAGTGGAGATCACCGCGCAGAATCACGGCTTCGCGGTTCGCGGTGATGAGAGCGGAGTCCCGGGTGCGGACGACCTGTGGGTCACCCACATTAACCTGAACGACGGCACAATCGAGGGTCTCGAGCATCGTGAGCATCCCGTCTTCTCCGTGCAATATCATCCTGAATCCGCACCGGGACCGCACGATTCACGGTACCTCTTCGACCGCATGATCCGGGAGATGGCCGACCGGTCGGCTGTCGTGGTTCAGGATGCTTGACGTTTTTGCGACCGCGCGTTATTGTAACTGGCGGTAAACTGCGGTACAGCAACTCTTTAGATTATCCCGAGGGCCTCGTCCGGCCCACGCTGCCTCTCCCTAACCCCTCGACGGAGGAATTCAATGACCAAGGCGGATCTCGTGCAGCAGGCCTCGGAGGCGATCGGTCCCGGTGTCACCAAGAAAGATTGTGCGGTCGTCGTCGACGCCTTCCTGAGCGCCGTCAAGGACGCAATGGCGGAACACAAGAACATCGAGATCCGCGGCTTCGGTACCTTCAAGGTGCGCGAGCGTAAGAGCCGGCTCGCCCGGAATCCACGCACGGGCGACCCCGTCGAGGTACCACCGCGCGCCGTGCCGGTCTTCAAACCGTCCAAGGATCTGCGCGCGCTCGTAGAGGAGCGACCCCTGGCTTATTGAGCCTCGGTGCCGTACCGCAAGGCCATTCGGCGCTCATCCTGATCCAGCAGGTGGGCGCCGTTTTTGCACGATGGACCGGTTCTTCCATTCCGCCAACCGGAGGCCGCATGCTGATCCAGGAAGTCCTTACCGATATGTCTCCCGCCGAGGTCGTCGAGAAAGCCCGAACTTTTTTCCTGACCCGCTTCTCTGCATATACCGGATTCGTTCAGGACGAAGGACCGACCCACATTCGCTTCGCGGTCGAAGTAGGCGAGGTCCTCATCGGCACCGTGCAGCAGGACGGTCGCACGCTGGTACGCGGTTCGACCTCGCGGCTGCACCATGAACTTTCGCAGTTCCTCGGCACGCTCTCGGAAACGGAAGTGGTTCGCCAGAGCGCCATTGGACCGGGCGCTTCCGGAGCGGGCTGATGATAATTCGCACCCTCTTCTTCGCCTCGTACAAGGATATAGCGGGGTCCGACGCCCTTGACATAGAGCTGCCCGAGGGAGCACTCGTCTCCGATCTCGTCTCGCAGCTCCGCGCGTGTGGCGATTGCTGGAACGATCTTCCCGCCAGTCCGGTCGCCGCCGTAAATAGGGAGTATTCGCCGCTTTCCACATCGCTTGCCCACGGGGACGAAGTAGCGTTCATTCCGCCTGTGAGTGGAGGGTGACGTGCAGTCGCTGCAATGTAGCATAACCGACGCTATTATAGATCCTGCGGCAGTCCTCGCAGGTACCTCCTCGGATAATGATGGTGCGGTAGTGCTCTTCCTGGGCGTAGTCCGCGATCACAACGACGACCGGGCGGTCAGCCATCTCGAATACGAAGCGTATACGGCCATGGCCGAGGCTGAGCTACGTAAGGTGGGGCAGGAAGCGCGCGATCGCTTCGACGTGGGCACCGTCAGGATCGTTCACCGGATCGGGCGGCTGGAGATAGGTGAGGTGAGCGTAGCCATCTCCGTGGCCTCCCCGCACCGCGCAGCGGCGTACGAGTCATCGCGTTACATTATCGAGGAGCTCAAGAAGCGCGTTCCCATCTGGAAACGGGAGGGATACTTGGAAGGAGAACGGGTCTGGCTTGCGGGCGGGACAAAATGAGCACTAACCTCGTCCAGATTGGCGGTATTCAAGCCGCGCCAGCCGAGCGCGTGGTCCCCGGCTCGGGTCCGATGTGGGACGGATTTGGGCGGCGCATCGAGTACCTGCGGATATCGGTCACCGACAAATGTAATCTCCGCTGCGTCTATTGTATGCCCGAGGAGGGGCTGCCCTGGCTCAAGCGTGATCAACTTCTGTCGTTCGAGGAGATTGTCGAGATAGTGAGGTCGATGGCAGAGATAGGACTTTCACGCCTTCGTATAACGGGCGGGGAACCGCTCGTCCGCCGCGACCTGCCCTCGCTCGTGAGAATGCTGAGGGCGGTTCCTGGAATCGAAGATATCGCTCTATCTACCAATGCCGTCCTGCTCGCCGATACGGCCGAGGCGCTGCGCGACGCGGGCCTGGACAGACTAAACGTTTCGCTGGACTCGCTGCGGCCCGAGCGCGTCGACGCCATTTCTCGCCGCCCCGGCTCCGCAGCGCAGATTTTCCGCGGGCTGGACGCCGCCGAGCGCGCGGGCTTCGCGCCCATCAAGATCAACTGCGTCGTTATGCGCGGTCGGAACGACGACGAGGTCGCCGACTTCGCCCGGATCTCGCAGGAGCGGCCCTGGCACATCCGCTTCATCGAGGTGATGCCTACCGGAGAGAACCTGGGGATCTCCAGCGACGAGTACGTGTCCTCCGACGAAATCCTCGAAAAGATAGCGGACCTCGGCACGCTTTCGGCGGTCGACGGGCCGCCCGGGAACGGACCCGCCACGTACTACGCCCTCCCCGGTGCACCTGGTACCATAGGCGTCATTACCCCGATGAGCCACAACTACTGCGAGCGCTGCAACCGCATGCGGCTCACGGCCGATGGCCAGCTACGACCGTGCCTCTTCGGCGAGATACAGACCAACCTTCGCGACCCGCTCCGCCGCGGTGAACCCATAGAGCCCCTCATCCGCCACACCCTGCGCATAAAACCCGAACGCCACTCACTAGTGCAGGGCAGCGATGTCGGTAGCGGCGGGCTCATGGCCTTATCCCAGGTCGGAGGCTGAGGGACTGCAATTGTGAATTTTGAATTATGAATTTTGAATTAACTGCAAAAGCGCGCGAGGCCGAAAATTCAAAATTAAGAATTCAAAATTCAAAATTCCTCTCCGTCGCGCTGTACGAGCCTGAGATCCCACCCAACGCGGGCAATATTGCACGGCTCTGCGCCGCGACCGGCACCCCCCTTCACCTGATCGGTCGGCTAGGCTTCTCGTTCAGACATCCGGATGCCCGCCGGGCGGGAATGGATTACTGGGACCAGGTGGAGCTTTACAGGCACATCAACTTCGGGGACTTCGTCGGCAGCGTTGACCCTGGCCGCGTCTGGGCGATGACGACTCACGGGAAAATGTCCTTGTGGGAGGCTTCGTTCGAGCCGGGCGACACGCTGCTGTTCGGCCCCGAGTCGCGTGGGCTGCCGACGGATATCCTGGAGGCGTCACCGACTCGATGCCTCCGAATTCCCATGCGAAGTGAGGCGCGAAGTCTGAATCTTGCCACGGCTGTCGGCATTGCGCTTTACGAGGGACTTCGCCAGCTCCAGAGCGACTCTCGTCTGGTTGACACCGCCGATCCTGCGGTCTAGTTTCTCGCCGCTGGAGTGCGTTTTCTTGTGCTGTATGAGTTTCTGAACTTTAATGGCCGGACAATGGATAAAATCACAGTAGTCGGCGCGGGGAATGTCGGTGCGACAGCCGCCCAGCGCCTCGCCGAGAAGGAGCTCGCCCGTCAGGTCGTCCTTATCGACATCGCCGAGGGCATTCCGCAGGGAAAGGGGCTCGACCAGTGGGAATCGGCGCCGGTCGAGGGCTTCGACACGCGCATCATCGGCACCAACGGGTACGAGGAGGCGGCCGGCTCCGGCATCTTCATCGTTACCGCCGGGATCGCCCGTAAACCAGGCATGAGCCGCGACGACCTGCTCACGACGAACGCCAAGATCGTCCGTGAGGTCAGCCAGAACATAAAGCGGGTTGCACCGGATTCCATCATCATCATGGTGAGCAACCCGCTCGACGTGATGTGCTACGTCGCGAAGGAGGCATCCGGCTTCCCGCGCGAAAGGGTGATCGGTATGGCGGGTGTCCTGGATACCGCTCGCTACCGCTCGTTCATAGCGCTAGAGCTGGACGTATCAGTCGAAGACATCCAGGCGATGGTGCTCGGCGGCCACGGCGATACGATGGTTCCGCTTGCGTCCTACACCAGCGTTTCCGGAATTCCGATCCGACAGTTGATCGACGATGAGCGCCTCGATGCCATCATCGACCGCGCCCGAAAGGGTGGAGCCGAGATCGTGCAGCACCTCAAGACCGGCTCCGCGTACTATGCGCCATCGGCCGCCGCCGTCCAGATGGCAGAGGCGATAGTCAAGGACAAGAAGCGGATCCTGCCCTGCGCCGCCTGGCTTCAGGGAGAATACGGCATGAGCGATCTCTTTCTGGGGGTTCCTTGTAAGCTCGGCCGGAACGGGATCGAGGAGATACTCGAGGTGGACCTCACGGACGAAGAGCGCGCCGCGCTCGGGCGTTCCGCCGAGGCCGTTCGTGAGCCTATGAAGGTCGTTCAGTAATCTCGTTCTTCGCTCGATAGGGGAAGAAACATGGCAGCAGTAAGTCGGGCCGCACTTTTCGTCTCGGCGCTCCGGTACAAAGGGGGCGAAGGAATGTGGACGTGGATACTTCACAGGGTCACCGGACTCGGTGTGCTGCTGTTCCTCGTCATCCACGTAATCGAGACTGCCCTGATCATATACAGCCCGGCGCTCTATGATGAGACGTTGATGCTGTACAAGAATGCGTTCTTCCGGTTCGCCGAGCTGCTCATCTTTTTCTCGGTTCTGTACCACGCGGTCAACGGCCTGCGAATTGTGATTCAGGATTTCTGGCCCTACGTGATGCTGCGGCAGCGACAGCTGGTATGGGCATCCGCGGTAATCGTCGTCCTGGCCATGATACCGATCACCTGGATAATGGTCGCTCCGCTCTTCGGTTTGGCGGACGAGCCGGGTACCGAGCGGCATATTGAGCGCTGCGCCGAGGTGCCGACCGCTGTCGCGTGTATGGATGCGGGGGTGCCCGAATGACCGGCCACTCGGAAGCCGTGAGCCCGCGGGGTGCAAGGCGGCGGGGCGGGGGTAATGACCGGCCACAGGGGGAGCGGTCGAACTTCGAGGTGTTCTCGTGGTTCTTCATGCGCATATCGGGACTGCTCCTCATCTTCCTCGCGCTCTATCACCTCATCTGGTGGAACCTCGTGATAGGCGTCGAGCATCTCGACTCAGCCGTGGTTATTGAGCGGTGGCGGAACCCGTGGTGGCGTTTCTTCAATGTTGCTCTTATCTCATTCGCCATGCTGCACGGTCTGAATGGCGCCCGCTACAGCATAGAAGACTACATAGCTCGGCCGGGCGCTCGGGTGGCTGTCAAAGCCATCGTTTACAGCATTGTTCTTGGAGCGCTGGCGATAGGGATATTCGCTCTGCTCACCTTCGATCCCGCGATATTCATCGCCGACTGATGGCCGGTTTCCAGCTATGATTCATACGCATACATACGATTCGTTGGTGGTCGGCGCGGGCGGCGCGGGTATGATGGCCGCGATTCACCTGTCGCGGCAGGAGGGTGTGAGCACCGGCGTTATATCCAAGCTCTACCCGACGCGCTCCCACACCGGAGCAGCTCAGGGCGGAATTGGCGCCGCGCTCGGCAACCTCGAGGAAGACAACCCACAATGGCACGCGTTCGATACGGTCAAGGGTTCTGATTACCTGGGTGACCAGGACGCGATCGAGATCATGTGCCGCGAGGCCATAGACGTGGTAGTCGAGCTGGAGCACATGGGGCTGCCGTTCTCGAGAACACCTGACGGTAAGATCGCGCAGCGACCCTTCGGCGGGCACTCCCACCATTTCGGAGAAGGCCCTGTCCGCCGCTCGTGCTACGCCGCGGACCGCACCGGGCACATGATCCTTCAGACACTCTATCAGAACTGCATCAAGAACGGCGTGGAGTTCCACGACGAATTCCAGGTGCTTGACCTGCTACAGAACGAAGGACGCTGCGTAGGGATCGTTGCCTACCACATGGACTCGGGCGACCTGCACGTCTTCCACGCCAAGGCCGTGCTTTTCGCCACCGGCGGGTTCGGGCGTGTCTGGTCCATTACCTCCAATGCCTTCGCCAACACCGGCGACGGTCCGGCGATCGCCCTGCGCCGCGGTGTGCCGCTCGAGGACATGGAGTTCTTCCAGTTCCACCCCACGGGAATCTACAAGATGGGGATCCTCATCACCGAAGGGGTGAGAGGCGAGGGCGGCGTGCTGCGCAACGACCTGGGCGAGCGTTTCATGGAGAAGTACGCACCTACCATGAAGGACCTCGCCTCGAGGGATGTGGTTTCCAGGTCCATTTACCGCGAGATCAGCGAGGGGCGCGGCATCAATGGTAAGCGCTACGTCTACCTGGACGCGACGCACCTCGGCGCCGAAGTCATCGAGAAGAAACTTCCCGATATCGCGGACTTTTGCCGAACGTATCTCGGGGTCGATCCGGTCAAGGAGCCGATGCCTATTCAGCCTACCGCCCACTATGCGATGGGCGGCATTCCTACCGACGTGCACGGTAGGGTGATAATGGATGACAAGAACACCGTGCTCCCGGGCTTTTATGCCGCCGGTGAGACTGCCTGCGTCTCGGTGCACGGAGCCAATCGCCTCGGCACCAACTCACTTCTCGATCTGGTGGTGTTCGGACGTCGCGCTGGGCTGGATATGGCCCGCTATTGTCAGGAGAACAACCTCACGCCGCTCCCGGACAATCCGACCGAGGCGAGCGCCCGTGAGATCGAGCGACTCCTCGAGACCTCCGAGGGTGAGCCCGCGGCACGCCTCCGCGAGGAGATGCAGGATGTCATGATGGACCATGTGAGCGTCTTCAGGACCGAGGAGGGGATGACCAAAGCAGTGGCCAAGATTCGCGAGCTGAAGGAGCGCTACAAGAAGATCGTCATTATGGACAAAGGCAAGCGCTTCAACACCGACCTCATGGAGGCGTGGGAGCTCGGGAACCTGCTGGACCTGGCCGAGGTGACAGCGGTCTGCGCACTGAACCGGAAGGAAAGCCGCGGAGCCCATTCCAGGGAAGACTTCCCCAAACGCAACGACGAGGAGTGGCTAAAGCACTCGCTTGTTTATGGCGCTCATAAGGGTGAGGTCGATATCCGCTACAAACCCGTCAGCATCACGCAGTTTGAACCGAAGGAGAGGGTTTACTGATGGCGAAGGTCACGCTCAAGGTCCGGCGTTTCAACCCGGATGTCGGCGAGAAATCGGCGTTCCGTGAATATGTCGTTGACGTGGAGCCCACCGATCGTGTTCTCGATGCCCTCAACAGCATCAAGTGGTATCAGGATGGCACCGTAACATTCAGGCGCTCGTGCGCCCATGGGGTGTGCGGGTCGGATGCTATGAGGATCAATGGCGTCAACCGACTGGCCTGCAAGGTCCTCATGCGCGATCTGGGGGATAAGGTCACCATCGAACCGTTAATGGGGTTCCGCGTGATCAAGGACCTCGTCGTGGACATGGAGCCGTTCTTCGCTCAGTTCCGATCGGTCTTGCCATTCTTCGTTAACGATTCTCGACCCCCTGAGCGCGAGCGGCTGCAATCGATCGAAGACCGCGAGCGCTTCGACGATACTACCAAATGCATCCTTTGTGCGGCATGTACCACTGCGTGCCCGTCGTTCTGGGCTAACGAGAACTTCGTCGGGCCCGCGGCCATCGTGAATGCTCATCGCTTTATCTTCGACTCGCGCGATGAGGCCGGCGCCGAGCGGATGGATCTGCTCAATGATCGCGATGGGGTATGGCGCTGTCGTACTATCTTCAACTGCACCGAGGCCTGCCCTCGAGATATCAAGATCACCAAGGCTATAGGTGAGGTGAAACAGGCGATCCTGCTCTCCTGACCCTCTCAGGCCTCAGCTAGCGGTATCTCGAAGCAGCAGCGCGGCCGGTCGCCCTTGGTACAGTGCTCCGTTACCGGTACTCCGATAAGCTCGCTGAGTAGCGATTCGGCCAGGCGACATACCTGTGGGTGATCCGGGACCAGCGCCGCCAGCGGACAACTGTACCCGCGTATAAATACAGCGCCTTCCGTTTCTTCCAGATCAGCTACCCCGCCCAGCTCGCCTAGTACACCGTAGGCCGCATCGATCCGCATCCGCGTATCCTCGCTCTCATCACTACGCCCGGCCGCCGCACGCCTACCAACCTCACGTAGTATCTCCTCCATTTCTCCCTCGCCGGTCCTCTCGGCCAGGGTTCCGAGCAGCAACCCCAGGATCGAAGCATACGCCTTCGGCAACAATGTATCCGCCGCCGGCGTGAGGTGGTAGATGAACGCCGGTTTGCCCACACCCTGTGGTGGACCCTGCTCCTGCTCCACCAGACCATCTCGCTGCAAAGCCGACAGGTGCGATCGCACAGCGTTGTCGGTCAGCCCCAACTCTTCCGCCAGCTCATTGACAGTTCGGCTCGACCTGCGCAACAGGCCGATAACCTGTCCACGCGTGCTCGCCAGAAGTCGCTCTATCCACTGCGTCCGTTCCATCTGACCTCCGATCATATAGCGGTAAAGCAAGTCCAACAAACCTAACGCACCGGCGCTCAAATGTCCAATAAACAACAACAGTCATTGACATATTGCGCACCCCGGTGTATTATGCGGTTGTCTGGTGCGGTTGGCTGTGGTAAGTGCATTTATGCTGCTTTATCAGAGGCGGAAATGATGTTAGACGAGTTACGGATCGTGGCAGTTATGGGGGTTGTCTCGTTCGGGCTGAGCGCGTGCGCTCCCGGTGATAGTCAGGCCGACGCGCCACCGGTAGCTCACAGTGTGACGATCGAAGGGTTTCTCTACCTGCCTCCGTCACTGACCGTGAATGCGGGAGATACAGTAGTCTGGCTGAATAAGGACCTTGTTCCTCATACGGCTACGGCACCGACGGCGGGCTTGAATACCGGAAGCATCGCTGCGGGCGAGTCGTCGCGCGTGGTCATGAATGAATCCGGCGAATATTCCTATAAATGTGCTTTCCACCCGAACATGGAGGGAATTGTCATAGTCCAGTGATCGAGGGTGTGGGTAACTGGTCCAGGATGTTCGAGGAAGTGCCTGCGTGTACAGGCGAGTAGTCAACGAAATTCCACAAGGAGATGAGATGAAAAAGCTTGGAATACCGCTCTTGATCTTCGCAGTGGCGGCTTGCGCGTCCGAGTCCGACGCGGAGCTTGCCAATCAAGCAGCGTTGGAAGCACCAGCCACGACCGAGATTGAAGCGGCGCCATTGCCGGCCGTGACGGATGCGCAGATCGCCGACATCGTCCTCACGGCGAACCAGGTGGATGTAGATGCTGGCGAGCTGGCAAGCGCGACCTCGACGAACCCTGAGGTCCAGGCATTCGCCGAGCGAATGATCACCGATCACAATGGAGTGAACGAGGCCGCAACAGAGCTGGCGACTCGCCTCGGAGTGACGCCGGAGGCGAATCCCGTAAGTCAACAGCTCCGGCAGGGTGGGGAAGCGAACCTGGAAGCACTCAGTGCCCTGAGCGGTGCCGAATTCGACAGCGCGTACATTGCGCACGAGGTCACTTATCACCAGGCAGTTCTCGACGCGCTGGACAACACGCTCATCCCGAGCGCTCAGAACGCCGAGCTCAAGGCGCTACTCGTGAGCGTCAGGCCAGCTTTTGTGGCACATCTGGAGCACGCGCAGCAGCTGCAGGGGTCGCTCGCGGGTTGACCGCTGGCGCTCGAGTAAGCAAAAGGACGCCCTGCCAAACGCGGCCGGGCGTCCTTTCCTCGTCGGGTGGATTGGGTTAGGATGAATGCCAGGCCTGGTCGATGCATGTAGTCCACCGCCCGCGGCCTCCGCATCGCACGCCAACCGCACGGTCAATCAAATTCAGTGGATGTAAGCAACGCACGCGAGATACTCCGCCAGCACTGGGGTTATGAGGATCTGCGCGCCGGCCAGACCGCCGCCATCGAGGCGGTCCTCGCGGGCCGCGACACGCTCACGATCATGCCGACCGGCGGTGGTAAGTCACTCTGTTACCAGATTCCGGCTCTGCTGCTTCCAGGGGTAACACTCGTCGTCTCCCCGCTGATCAGCCTCATGAAGGACCAGGTGGATACTCTTGCCAGGATCGGAGTCTCTTCCACGTTCATCAACTCCTCGTTATCGACGGGCGAAATGGCGGAGCGCCTGCGCGCGGTGGAGAATGGCGAGATCAAGCTCATCTATGTAGCGCCCGAGCGCTTCGACAGCCCGGCCTTCCACGAGCGGATCTCGCGTCTCACGGTATCGCTCCTGGCAGTCGACGAAGCGCACTGCGTCTCCCAGTGGGGTCACGACTTCCGGCCCTCCTATCTGCGAGTGGGCGGGGTCCGCGCCAAGCTGGGGAACCCGCCGATAGCCGCGCTCACCGCCACGGCAACCGCCGAGGTGCGCCGGGACATCGTCCGGCAGCTTTCGCTTCGGGACCCACAGGTCACGGTAACGGGCTTCGACCGCCGGAACCTCACCTGGCACGTGCTCCGCGCCAGAAACGATTCGGAGAAGGATCGCCTCCTGCTCAGGTTGATGAAGCGGCGGGAGGGATCCAGCATAGTGTATGCGTCGACCCGCAAGAACGTCGACGCGCTGACAGCACTTCTGAATGGAGTAGGCATTGCGGCAGTGGGGTATCACGCGGGTCTTTCGGACGCCGACCGTTCGCGGCTCCAGGGCGCTTTCATGTCGGGCGAAGTCCGCGCCGTAGTCGCGACCAACGCCTTCGGAATGGGCATCGACAAATCCGACGTGCGCCTCGTAGTCCACTACAATATGCCAGGCACGCTCGAGGCGTATTACCAGGAGGGCGGACGCGCTGGCCGTGATGGCGGACCCGGCGATTGCGTACTGCTCCACGCGTACCCGGATAGATTCACCCACGAGTTCTTTATCGACCAGAACTATCCCCCCAAGAAGCTCACCGAAGGGGTGATGGGGCTACTCCGCAGACTAGCGGACAGCTCGGCGGTGGCAAGTGTTTCTGCCGCAGAGGTCGCGCGCGAGCTATCGACCAAGGGCGATCGACAGGTCGGAGCCGCCCTGCGCCTGCTGGAGGAACACGGGCTCATTCGAGCACTCGCACCTGGCGGACCGTCATCCATACATCTCCGCCTGATAGCCACGCCGAAGCGTATTACGCGCGAGCTCGATCAGCCCGGCCGGGAAGCCGAGCTCCACTTCCTGCGGCGGCTATGGTCGCACGCCGGTGGCAAGAAGCTCTACCGGGGCATGGCAATAGAGATGCGGCGCCTGCGCTCGTTCGCCGCCGACCGCGAGATGGTCCAGACACTTCTGGGCGATCTGCGAGCTCATGGTTTCGTCGACTGGGTAGACCTCCTGGAGGGCGAAGGCTTTCAGGTGATCGACGCTACCACCGCCCTCGGCAGTCTGCCAATCGATTGGCGGGACCTGGAGTCGCGGAAGAAGCGCGAGACCGACAAGCTCCAGCGGATGCAGGGATACGCATATACAGAAGCCTGCCGCCGGGGGTATGTACTGAGGTATTTCGGAGATCCTACCGCAATGAATGAGTGCGGGGCGTGCGACAACTGCCGGCCTGAACCACTACTCGGCTTCGATCCGACCGAGGCTGCGGCCCCCGCAACTGGCAAGCGCAAACGGACTTCGCCCAAAGTTGGATCCGCGAAAACCGCGCCGTCTGGCAAGGTGAAGTTGAGCGGCGACGAGGAAGCGCTGTTCGAGCGACTGCGGGCGCTCCGCGCAAGACTGGCGCGAGAGGAAAAGCTTCCCGCCTATTGCATCTTTCCCGATCGCACTCTAGCGGAGCTCGCGCGGCACCGGCCTGGCACGGAAGATGACCTCCTGGCGATTCCCGGCGTCGGTCCCGCCAAGCTCGAGAGGTACGGTGCACATTTTTTGGAGATCCTGATCCAGGCCGCGGTGCACGCTTGACCCGGGGCGGCTTCCCTTTCGTAACCGCCGGGATTGCGGTAACTTTCAATGATTGTTGGCTTTCGGACGTGATGTTCACATCTCACGGGGGATGATGGAAAGGTATTTCGACGACGACCACCGCATGATCCGCGATATGGTACGGGATTTCGCCCGTTCCGAGGTTGCCCCTGTTGCCGGCGACCTGGATCAGCGCTCCGAGTTCCTGTGGGATAACGTGAAGAAGATGGGCGAGCTTGGCCTCCTCGGGGTACCCTGGTCGGAGGATCTCGGTGGGGCGGGGCTGGATAATATCAGCTACATAATCGCCATCCACGAGATGGCGAAGGTCGATGCATCCCACGCCATCACCATTTCGGCCCACACCACTCTTGGCACCTCCCCGATCGTCACCTACGGCACTGCCGAGCAGAAAGAGCGGTTTGTGCCGCTACTCGCCTCGGGGCAGGTCCTCGGCGGTTTCGGCCTCACTGAGCCCGCCGCCGGATCCGACGCGGGCGGTACCCAGACCGTTGCTGTCCGGGAAGACGGCGGCTACAGGCTCAACGGCAGCAAGATCTTCATCACCCACGCCGGCGTTGGTGAGATCTTCGTGGTCACCGCCGTCACGGAACGTGATCTGGGCACCCGCGGCATAACCTCATTCATCGTCACCAAGCCGACAACGGACCTGGACCGGGCCCGGGAGCTCGGAGTGGGCCATTCCGATAGGTTGGACTTCATAGAAGGCGTGAGGGCAGGGAAGAAGGAAGACAAGATGGGCTGGCGCGCATCCGACACTCGCGAGCTGGTTATGGAGGATGCCTTCGTTCCCGACAATCATGTTCTGGGTGAGGTCGGGCAGGGCTTCAGTAACTTCATGAAGACCCTCGACTCGGGTCGCATAGGCATAGCGGCGCTATCGTTGGGAATAGCGGAAGGCGCCTTCGAGCAGGCCACAGCTTACGCAAATGAACGCAAGCAGTTCGAACAGCGAATAAACGAGTTCCAGGGCATCCAATTCATGCTCGCAGATATGGCGACGGGTATCGAGGCTGCAAAGCACCTCGTCTATCACGCCGCCTGGCTGAAAGAGCAGGGCAAGCCTTACAGCCGCGAGGCTGCGATGGCGAAGCTCTTCGCTTCGGAACTGGCGATGCGCACGACAACACAGGCCGTCCAGATTCACGGCGGCTATGGCTATACAAAAGAATATCCCGTCGAGCGAATGATGCGAGACGCGAAGATATGTGAAATTGGCGAGGGCACGAGCGAGATCCAGCGATTGGTCATCGCCCGTTCCCTCCTGCGGGAGCTTAACGGCGAACCCGCCTGATAGAAATCGAGGTACGGATGAAGTTGAGTAACCCGCGGTCTAATCTCCGCGGCCAATCGAGAATGGATCTCCTATGAAGAGGGAGATCCTGATGAACACGACCGCTCACGAAACGCGCGTCGCCATCATCGAGGACGATATGCTCGTCGAGCTGATGGTCGATCGTCCCGATTCCGCGCGGATCGTAGGCGACATATTCCTGGGTCGGGTGGAAGCGGTACTTCCGGGTATTCAGGCCGCATTCGTCGACATCGGCACCGACAAGGCCGGCTTCCTACATGCGTCCGATGTTGGAAACTCGGAGGGCGATGGTGCGGACGACGATGATGACGACGACGGCGCCTCCGCATCCGATGGCAACCGAAACGGTGGTGGTCGGCGCCGGAACCGCCAGTACCCGCCCATCCAGGATGTAGTCCAGAAGGGCGCCGAGCTACTCGTGCAGGTCTCCAAGGAACCCATCAGCACGAAGGGGCCGCGCGTCACTGCCGAGATCTCGCTGCCGGGACGTTTCCTCGTCTATATGCCCGGCTCGGATCATGTCGGTGTCTCCCGCAAGATCGACGACAGGGAGGAGCGGTCCCGCCTTCGCGCGCTCGCTCGCGAGATCCTTCCTCCGAAGTCGGGAGGGGTGATTGTTCGCACCGTGGGTGAAGAGCTCACCCGCGAAACGTTCGAGCGCGAGCTGAAGGGCCTGATCTCAACCTGGAAGCAGATCCAGCGCCGCGCCTCGCGTGCCCGCGCACCGAGCGCCATTCACCGCGAGGCCAAGCTTACCAAGGGGATCATCCGCGATCTGTTCTCCGGCAAAGTCGATTCGCTCACCATCGACAACGCTGAGGTTTACAACGAGGTCCGCCAGTACCTCGACTCTGTTGACCCTTCGCTCATCGACCGGGTCCACCTATACCAGGATCCTCTGCCGCTGTTCGATGCATTCGAAATCGAAACCGAGATCCACGAAGCCTTTCAGCGGAAGGTGATGCTCCCGTCAGGTGGATACATAATCGTCGAGCCAACGGAAGCGCTTGTCTCCATCGACGTAAATACCGGGCGATATACGGGCAAGAAGGACCCCGAGAAGACCATTCTCCGCACCAATGTGGACGCCGCGCGCGAGATCGCCAGGCAGCTCAGACTGCGCGATATGGGCGGTATCATCGTCTGCGACTTCATCGACATGGAGTCGAAGCAGAACCGCGAGAAGGTTCTCCAGGAGCTCCGCACCCATCTCGGACGTGACCGCGCCCGCACCAAGGCTTTTCAGGTATCGGAGCTGGGTCTTATCGAGATGACCCGTCAGCGCGTGCGGCCGTCTCTATATCAGTCTCAGACCGAAACCTGCACCTGTTGTGGAGGCTCCGGCCGGATTTTCACGCCGGAGACGGTGGTACGCAGAGTGGAACGGGCAGTGCGCCGTGCCAGCGCGGACAGGAAGGAACGCGCACTCGTCGTGCGCGTCCATCCTGAAGTCGCTCTCTATATCCTCGAGGACGAGCCTGGCCTGCTCCGCCGCCTCGAGAAGAATTTCAAACTCCCGCTGACACTACGGGACGACCCGATAATGCAGCAGGACGAGTTCAAGCTGATCTCCAGCGCAGGCCACCAGGACGTGACCCAACGCTACGCGCTCGGTTAGTCCCGGCGCCGGACTTGACACGAGTCCGCCGATCTGCCAGATTCCACGCTTGCAATTTACTGGAAATCACGCTCTCCGTATCAGGAGTTCGGTTCATGTACGCCATCATCCGCACCGGTGGGAAGCAATTCCGCGCCGAACCGGGCAAGACCCTTCGGGTTCCGTCCATCGACATAGAGGCAGGCGAGTCCATCACGTTCGACGAGGTGCTCCTGGGCGCCTCGGACAGTGACGTAAAGATTGGCGCGCCACTCCTCAGCGGCGCCGCTGTAACCGCCGATGTGGTAAAGCACGGCAAGGGCGAGAAGATCATCATCTTCAAGCATAAGCGCCGGAAGAACTATCGCCGCAAGCAGGGGCATCGGCAGAAGTTTACCGAAGTCCGTATCAACGAAATCAGTCTAGGGTAAGGGGCTTACTCATGGCACATAAAAAGGGCGGCGGCTCTACACGGAACGGTCGCGATTCCAACGCGCAGCGACTGGGCATCAAGAAGTTCGGCGGCGAGCCGGTTCGCGCCGGGAACATCATTGTCCGCCAGCGTGGCACCCGCATTCATCCGGGTGACAACGTCGGTCGAGGCAAGGACGACACGCTCTTCGCGCTCGTCGACGGTGTGGTGCAGTTCCAGCGGAAGGACAAGCTCCGCAAGCAGGTAGCTATTCTGCCTGCCGCGTAGATCTTTCTATCCGTGGGGAGCCTGACCGGGGGCCCTGCCGAATTCGGCAGGGCCCCCGTTGTCATGCTACAAAGAGCCTATCCAGTAGCCGACGAACAGGCCAGCCCCCGCCGCTATGATCATCAAAGCGACAACTGTTATGAGCCAGGTTAGATCGAAGGTCTTCGGCTTCTGCCCCACCATTGTGCTGCTCCTTATCAGCGACCAATGAAGATTGGATCCCGCTTCTCCATGAACGCGGCGATCCCTTCCTGCTTGTCCTCACTAGCGAAACAGGTGAGGAAGTCTTCCGTTTCGCGCGCCAGTCCATCCGCGAGGGGGATCTCCTGTGCCGATCTGATGGCCTTCTTGGCAATCTCGAGGGCGATCGGCGACTTCCGCGCGATCTGCACGGCGAGCTCCAGCGTTTTCTGCCGCAAGTCGTCCGCCGGGTACACCAGATCGACGAGCCCGATTCGGAGCGCCTCGTCCGCCGTGATGATCTCTCCGGATAATATGAGCCTCATCGCCTGGCCCATCCCGACCAGCCGGGGAAGCCTCTGCGTGGCCCCGCCACCAGGAATTATGGCCAGATTGATCTCGGGCTGACCGAGCTTCGCGCTGTCAGCGGCAATTCTGAGGTCGCACGCCTGCGCAAGCTCACAGCCCCCGCCGAGCGCGTAGCCGTTTATCATAGCAAGGACCGGCTTGGGGAAGTCCGCAACCTCCTCGAACACTCGCCGCCCGGCCATTGCATCGCGCTGTTCGGCCGGTGTGCGCTCCGCGAACTCTCCCAGATCCGCACCCGCAACGAATGCGTGGTCGCCTGCCCCAGTGATCACTACCACGCGCACGCCTTCGTCACCACGAAGCTCATCCAGCGCGGAGATTAGCTCGGCGCGCACGGTGGAGTTCAGGGCGTTGCGCTTCTCCGGTCTGTTAATGGCGATGACGGCGACCGCGCCGACTCGCTCAGTCAGAATTGCCTGGTAGCTCATCAGTTCTTCCATTCATAGAAGCCGCTACCCGATTTCTTGCCCAGCAGCCCATCGTCCACCATGCGACGCAGGATCTCCGGGGGACTGTATTGCTCACCGCCCAACGTGCCGTGGAGATACTCGGCGATCCCCAGCCTCACGTCGAGTCCGACCAGATCGGTGAGGCGAAGCGGTCCCATGGGGTGGTTGTAACCGAGCTCCATAGCCTTGTCGATGTCCGCTGCGGATGCGACGCCGCTTTCCAACATTCTCATCGCCTCCAGCCCTAGAACAACACCGAGCCGGGACGACGCGAATCCTGGGGTGTCCGTCACCACGATCGGGTCTTTGCCCACCGCATGCGCAAATCCGAGTGCCGCTTCGACCGTTTCGTCGAGCGTTTCCTCACCCCTGACCACCTCGAGCAGGCGCATGATGTGTACGGGATTGAAGAAGTGCAGCCCGATGACTGAGCCCGCGCGCTCGGTTGCTTTCGCTATCTCCGATATGCTGAGGCTCGAAGTGTTGGTCGCGAGCACTGCCTGCGCGGGCGCCAGGTTGTCAAGTTCGTTGAACAGCGCTGTCTTCAACTCCATCCGCTCGGGAATCGCCTCGATCACCAGATCGGCGTTCTCCACCGCCTCCAGCTTGTAGCGGGCGGCTCTGAGCCGCGCGAGCGTGGCAGCTCGCACATCAGGCTCGACCTTTCGCTTGTGGACACCCTTGTCCAGGTTGTTTCGGATTCGCTCCATAGCCTCCCGCGCCTGGGCCGGATCAGCATCGTAGAGCGTGACCTCATATCCGCCCATGGCCGATATCTGGGCGATGCCGTGCCCCATGGCGCCAGCGCCTATCACGCCTACATGATGGAATTCAGGATGCGTCACCGGACCACACTCTCCCTCGCATTCGATCTGATTGACGTGTCGCGCTTCTGGCCGAATGCGCGTACACCCGCGACGACTTCCGGGGTGGCGAAACAAGCGGTCTGAGCGTCGACCTCCCGGCGCATAGCGCTCTCCAGTGCGGCATCTTCGTCGGCCGATAGCGACCGCTTGGCAAGCGCGAGAGACAGAGGTGATTTCTCGGCCATAGCGCTCGTCAGAGACCGGATCTCACCGTCGAAGTCATCGGCGCGCACCACGCGCTCAAACAATCCTATGCGCGCGGCCTCTTCCGCCTCGACGATTCGTCCTGTGAACACCAGCTCCCGCGCGCGCCCCGGCCCTACCAGCCGCGGCAGGAAAAAAGTGGCACCCCAATCCGGGTGGAGGCCTATACGATTGAAGGTGAAGCCGATGGAGGCCGAACTCGAGGCCACCCGCATATCGCACGCGATAGCGAGTGACGCCCCAGCTCCGACCGCAACGCCGTTCACTGCTGCCACTACAGGTTGCCTGGCCGCCCGAATTGCCCGCACCACGCGCGTTCCCGCCCGCACGAGATCCCCGAATCCCGCGGCATCGCCCGAATCGATCATCGTCGCCATCGTGCCGAGGTCCGCCCCGGCAGAGAAGGCGCGGCCGGCTCCGCTGATCACGATAACGCGCACGCCGGGATCTGCCGATGCGGAGGTAACTGCGTCCGCCAGACGATCTCGCATGGACCCGGCGAACGCATTGAGGCAATCGGGTCGATTCAAGGTGATCCACGCCGTCGAATTCTCGACACGCAGTAGCACCGTGTCTGCCTGATCGGCGGGATTGCTCACGAAGATTCCGCCCTCTCCACGATCACAGCGATTCCCTGGCCAACGCCAATGCACATCGTCGCCAGACCGTAGCGGACAGCGCGGCGCTTCATGCCATGTATCAGTGTGGTGAGGATGCGGGCACCGGAGCAGCCGAGAGGATGGCCGAGTGCGATTGCGCCGCCGGATACGTTCACGATGTCCGGGTCCAGGTCGAGGTCACGTATGCAGGCGACGCTTTGCGAAGCGAACGCCTCGTTCAGCTCGACGAGGCCGATGTCCGCTGGCCTCAGGCCGGCTCGCGCAAGGGCCTTTCTCGTGGCGGGGACCGGTCCAATGCCCATCTGCGCAGGGTCGACACCCGCAACTGCACTCGCGACAACGCGAGCCAGTGGTTCGACTGCAATGTTCGCCGACTGACTCGGAGTGGCTACCAGAAGCGCGGATGCGCCGTCGTTGAGGCCAGAGCTGTTGCCCGCGGTAACGGTACCTCCATCCCGGCGAAAGGCAGGGCGCAATCCGGCGAGTGCGTCGGCTGTCACGTCCGGTCTGGGGTGCTCGTCCTCCGAAACGATAATCGGCTGGCCTTTTCGCTGCGGAACCTCAACCGGCACTATTTCATCGTGAAAGGCGCCGGATTCTATCGCGCCTGCGGCGCGGCGCTGACTCTCCAGCGCAAAAGCGTCCTGATCCTCACGTGCGCAGCTCCAACAGTCGGCCACCACTTCGGCTGTTTCGCCGAGGCCGATTGTCCATTCAGAGGGCATGTTTGGATTGATGAACCGCCACCCCAGCAGCGAGTCAGCCATCTCGGGTACACCGCGCGGAAAGCCGGTTTCGGGCTTCAGCGTTACCCACGGCGCCCGCGACATGCTCTCAACGCCGCCAGCAATAAACATTTCCCCCTCGCCCGCCCGGAGGGCGTGCGCCGCGCTGATAACCGCCTGAAGTCCGGAACCGCAAAGCCGATTCACGGTCTGACCGGGAACGGTCACGGGGAAGCCAGCGAGGAGAAGCGCCATCCGCGCGACATTCCGGTTATCCTCCCCGGCCTGATTGGCGCACCCGAGGATGACGTCATCCACGGCCAATGGGTCGAGGCCGGTGCGCTCCACCAGTGCCCGGAGGGTCACCGCCGCCAGATCGTCCGGTCTAACGGTGGCGAGCGCGCCGCCGAACCGCCCGATGGGCGTTCGGCACGCGTCGAATATCAGCGCATCCTTCATCCCATGTTCACCCATACACTTTTCACCTGGGTGTACAGGTCCAGCGCCTGCTTGCCGAGCTCTCTTCCGTAGCCGGACTGCTTGTATCCCCCGAAGGGTGCTCCGGTGTCGAGCGCGTGGTACATGTTCACCCAGACGGTCCCAGCGCGAAGTGCATGCGCCGCCGTATGCGCCCTGGCGATATCACGCGTCCAGACGGCGGCCGCGAGCCCGAACTCCGAGGCGTTAGCTATATCTATTGCCTCCTCGAGAGTACTGAAGGTGGTTACAGCGAGCACCGGCCCGAATATCTCCTCGCGGGCAATTGTCATCTCAGGGGTCACTCGATCGAAGATCGTGGGTGAGAGGAAGTAGCCTTTACGTCCCTCCACGTCGGGGCGATCACCGCCAAGTACGAGCTCGGCGCCCTCGTCCTTGCCCTTCTGTATGTATCCAAGTACCCGGTCGAGCTGCTCCTGCGAGACCAGCGGACCCATCCGCGTTTTCGGGTGAAGTGGGTCGCCCGGCCGCATGCCCTCAGCGCGCGCGACCAGCTTCTCCATGAACTCGTCGCGTATCGATTCATGCAGTAGCAGCCGGGATCCGGCCGTGCACGCCTGACCGGTGTTGTAGAAGATGGCGGCCGTCGCGCCCTTAACCGCCGCGTCCAGGTCGGCGTCTTCCAGTACAATGTTTGGACTTTTTCCCCCGAGCTCGAGGGACACCCGCTTGAGTGTGGCGGCTGCCTCGCGCTGGATTACCTTCCCCACCTCGGTGGATCCGGTGAAGGCTATCTTGTCCACGCCGGGATGCCGAACGAGAGCCGCGCCAGCCGTCTCCCCGAACCCCGTTAAGACATTGAGGACACCTGCCGGGAGATCGGACTCAGCCGCCAGGCGCGCCAGCTCCAGTGCTGTGAGCGGTGTCTGCTCGGCTGGCTTGAGGATTACAGTATTGCCACACGCAAGGGCGGGGGCCACTTTCCACGCGGCCATCTGGAATGGGTAGTTCCATGGTATGATCTGCCCGCATACACCCACCGGCTCGCGCCGCGTGTAGTTGAAGTACGGGCCCGGTATCGGCAGCACCTCGCCCTCGATCTTATCGGCCCAACCGGCGTAGTAGCGAAAGCATTCTATGGCGCCGTTGATGTCGAACATGCGGGCTTCACGCAACGGTTTGCCATTGTCCTGGCTTTCCAGGCGCGCGATCGCATCGGCCGCCGCCTCGATGGCGTCGGCGATGCGGTACAGATGCCTGCCGCGCTCGCGGCCGGAGATTTTGGGCCACTCGCCGCCTTCGAACGCCGCACGCGCCGCCGCAACCGCGCGATCGACATCGTCCGCATCCGCTTCGGCTACCTGCGTCAGGACCTCACCCGTGGCCGGGTTGATCGTATCGAAAGTCTTGCCGGAAGCGGAATCCTGCCATTCTCCGCCTATGAACAGACGGCCCGGCGAAATCATTGTGTCACTATCAGACATCATTCCCTCAATCTGAGGAACATGGGGCGGGTAAGATTACTTTCCTGAGAAATGCGCCGCGCGCTTCTCTACATAAGCGTTCAGACCTTCCCGGGCATCTTCCGAATTGAAGAGCAGTGCCTGTAGCTCCCTCTCCAGCGCGAGACCCTGCTCCAGCGGTAGCTGACCACCCGTCTGGCATGCGCGCTTGATGTTGCCGACAGCGAAAGTTGCTTTGCCCGGGCGCGTGAACTGCCGGGCGTAATCCATGACCTGTTCCAGGAAGGCGTCGCGTGAATCGGCTTCCACCAGCTTGTTCACCAGACCGATCTCTGCCGCCTTGCCGAAATCGGTGTTCGTTCCCTCGGTCATCATCTGTATGGCGCGCGAGTGCCCGATCAGGCGGGTGAGGCGCTGCGTTCCACCAGTGCCGGGCAGCACTCCCAGCGAGACTTCGGGGAGCCCGACCTTCCCGGCGCCCGTGCGCGCGATCCGCAGGTCGGCCGCCATCGCTATCTCCAGACCGCCGCCCACCGTGTGTCCGTTCAATGCCGCAATTACCAGCTTGGGAGTGTGCTCCAGCCTCAGGAGTGTCTCGTTGGCATGCAGGCAGAAATAATACTTCCAGGTTGGGTCGGCCTGCGATAGCATGTTGATGTCCGCACCGGCGCAGAAAAATTTGTCGCCCGTTCCCGTGATCACTATAACATCCACGGCCTCGTCGAACCGGGCGCGCAGTATCGCCGCGTCCAGCTGACGCATCATCTCATGCGTGTAGGTGTTCGCCGGTGGATCGTCCAGCGTGAACAGCGCTATGCCATTGTTCGCCTCGTAGTGGACCAGCGTCTTCTCTGCCATCAGGACTCCCGACTGTCGTGGGTGATTACTAGGATGGTGTCTGTAGAAAGCCATTCAGAAAAAGTCGACCCATGTCTTCAGCCAACTTCTCGACGGGAACATCGCGCTCCGGTCGGTACCAGTTGTAGAGCCAGTTCATCATCCCGAAGAGCGCGAAGGTCGATACCCTGAGATCGAGCTCCGACTCGGGCCTCAGCTCATTCAGGATGTCCATGACTATCGACGTAAGCCGACGCTTCTTCTCATTAACGATGTCACGAAATTCGCCGCTGAGTGAATCCGCCTCGTGCGACAGTACCTTCATCTCCGACATGTTGCCGACGAAGTAGCGCAGGTGATTCTCTACGAGCAGCCGGATGCGTGCGCGGGGATCATCGACACCCGCCAACAGCTTGTCGAGGTCCGCCAGCAGCGTGCCGAACGCGTGATCCTGGATGAGAAAAAGGAGCTCTTCCTTGCTCTGGAAATAGTAGTACAGGCCGGAGAGGCTCACTCCGGTCTCGCGGGCAATATCCCGGATACTGGCGCGGTGATAGCCCTTTTCGGCGAAGATATCCGCGGCGGCCCGAAGAATGCTCTCCAGCTTCTCGTCGTACGCGGTGCGGTCGTTGGTCATCACACTCCGAAACCCGAGTAAGGATCTATCGGTTACACCAGCAGATTCTATCGAACGTCCGATACAACCTAGTCCCCGGCCGAAAGGGGTGTCAAGACGGGTTCGTTCGAACGCTTGACCGGAAGCGAATGGCCCGGTAACTTGAGAACCGGTCCCCCTCAAATGTTTTTACAGCCGCCATAACATGGCCAGCTACTTTCCACGAATTTCTGGCGCTCTGCGCGTCCTACTTCTCGCGCTGATCGTCTCGGCGTGCGAGGATTCGCCGGTTGGCCCCGATGCAGTGATTCGGACCGCGGCAGGCTCCGAATGGGTTGCTATAAGGGTGCCCGAGCAACTCCCCGATCTGAGCGATTGGGAATCCACTCCGCACGGTCAATTGCCACCCATGCCGGAACCGACTGTGCTGCTACACTCGTTCTCGGCTCTGGACAGCTGGGGTGAGCGTGTCAGCGAGGAGGTCCCACGAGGCCGATTCCCCCAGCTCGATAGTGCGGTTGCGACTGTGGAAGTCAGTACCTTGCTGGCAAAGGATGCGCTCGCAAGCGGCGACTCGGTTGGAGCGCTTCATCAATTGGCACGCGCGGCTGGTGCGGTGCGGACATTCTCGCCGCAGAGCGTGGCGCATAATATTATCAGCCGCGCCGAGCAGCGCATGGCCGCCGAGCAACTCGAAGGGGAGCAGGCGGATCGCGCGGGTCGCCTTTTCCGCGCGGCGCGCGCAGCGCTGGATGAAGGCGACGCCCTCCTCGCATTGCGGCGCGGGATCTACGCGCTCCAGCTAGCAGCCGGAGCGGGGATCCCATCCATAGATTGCCGGCCAGACGAAGCAGATTGCGAATCGCCTTGATCTGGACCCGCCAGCGGCGTTAAACTTCAGACTTTCCGGCGCAGGATCCGCCGGGGGGCAGTGCCGGGCTGGCGGAACTGGTAGACGCAAACGACTCAAAATCGTTCGCCGCAAGGCATGGGGGTTCGAGTCCCCCGCCCGGTATGAACAGGGAGGCCCCGTGCAGCTCAGGCTGCAGCGGGGCCTCTTCGCGTATCCGGACTGTGTCGGCCGCGGTAATCGGCATGGAGATTGAATGCGAAGCTTGGAGGTGAAGTACCATCACGCCATTTAGAGGAGTGTCGATGCCGAATGACGAGGAGAGAGACCAGATTGAAGCTCGATTGTTGCGAGACAGGGAGGATGCTGTGGAAGCCCTCCGCCGTTTCTTCGACGATGCCGCCGATGACCTTCAACAGCAGGCCGGCGAGCTCGGCGTTTACCGCTTCCACCTCGCCGATGTAGGCAGTGAAGCAATGGAGCGGGAGAAGCAATTCCTTCTCGCCAGCAATGAGGGCCGCCGTCTCTACGAGATCGACGAGGCACTTCGCCGGCTGTACAGGGACCCCGACACGTTCGGCATCTGTGAAGAATGTGGTAGAGAAATCGCCATTGAGCGGCTTCTCCTCGTCCCATCCGCCACCAGGTGCGCAGACTGCCAGGCCGCATTGGAGGCGGCGAATCGCTAACCCCTGTTGAACGTCGGTTTTTCTCTTGCCTGACGCGGGTCTGCGCCCTTATACTGAGGGACTGTGATCGGTCGGTTCGGGGCTGACCCGGCAATCCGAATCCCGGGTTGCTCATCTGAGGAAATGCGTACCTAGAGGAATCAAATATGTCCAATGCCGGACTTGAGGGAGTTGTCGTTGCGCAGACTCGGCTCAGCGCGATAAACGGGGAGAAGGGCGAGCTCATTTACGCGGGCTACGAAATAGACGACCTCGCTCGGAATACTACGTTCGAGGAAGTGGTCTATCTCCTGTGGAATGGAGAGCTTCCCGACAGCGAACAGCTCCAATCATTTAAGCGCGACCTGGCCAGTGAGCGGGAGCTTGGATCCGACCTCGAGAATCTTCTGCGCGCCTTCCCGAGCGACGCCAATCCGATGGCGGTTCTGCGGACGGCAGTTTCGGCGATGGCTCTGCATGACCCGGAAGCGGACGACAATTCGGACGAGGCGAATCGCCGCAAGGCGCTCCGTATGACCGCGCGGATGCCTACCATCATCGCGGCGTTCGCCAGGATCAGGAAGGGCAAGGACCCGGTACAGCCACGCGAAGAAATGTCTATGGCCGGCAATTTCCTCTACATGTTGTGGGATCGGGAGCCTGATCAACTACAGGTACGCACGATGGATGCGGCGCTCGTACTTCACGCTGAGCACGGCATGAACGCATCGACGTTCTCCGCGCGGGTAACGGCGGGTACGCTATCGGATATTTATTCAGCGGTTGTCTCTGCGATCGGGACGCTCAAGGGAGCCTCGCACGGCGGTGCCAATATGCGAGTGATGGAGATGCTCGCGGATATCGAAAAGAGCGGGGAGGAGCCTGAGGAGTGGATCCATGACGCTCTGGAGCGAAAAGAGCGGATCATGGGCTTCGGCCACCGGGTCTACAAGGCTGTCGACCCCCGCGCGACAGTCCTCCGGGAGCTCGCCGACGAGATTATGAGCGGAGAGGAATCCACCAAGTGGCTGGATCTTTCCGATCGCGTACGGGCAGCGATGCGAAAGGAAATGGATGCGCAGGGCAAGAGCATCTATCCAAACGTGGACTTTTTCTCCGCATCCGTATACACGACACTGGGCATCGAGATGGATCTGTTCACGCCCATCTTCGCGATGTCCCGAGTTGCTGGATGGACAGCTCACCTCTTTGAGCAGTACGCAAATAATCGCCTCATTCGGCCGAAGGCGGAGTATGTAGGCCCGCGCGGCCTGACGGTGACGCCCCTGGAGCAGCGTTAGTCACTGGGTTCCGCTCCTGCAACGGGGCGCGGCGGACAGCCCGCCGCGCCCCGTTGCATATTTCACTCCCACCCTTAGCGACGGAAGCCGCCCTGATGCCCGAATCATGGAAGCCAATCGCCCCATCCGATGGGGAGTCCGTTCACCTCGTAGGCGGTGAGCTTCGAGTGCCTGATCGCCCGATTCTTCCCTTCATAGAAGGTGATGGGATCGGTCCAGATATCTGGCGCGCGTCGCAGCCGGTTTTCGATGCTGCTGTGCACAAAGCATACGGCGGTGACCGCGAGATCCGGTGGATGGAGGTACTAGCGGGTGAGAAGGCATATAACCGCACCGGCAGCTGGTTGCCGGACGCGACGCTGGATGCCTTCCGCCACTACCTGGTCGGCATAAAGGGGCCTCTCACAACACCGGTGGGTGGCGGAATCCGTTCTCTTAACGTGGCACTTCGTCAGCAGCTGGACCTGTATGCCTGCGTACGGCCCGTCCGCTGGTTCGAGGGTGTGCCATCTCCGGTGAAAAAGCCGGGTGACGTGGACATGGTAATCTACCGGGAGAATACCGAGGATATTTACGCAGGCATCGAGTTCGAGGAGGGCGGCGACGATGCCGCGCGCTTCCTGGCCATTATGGAGGATAACTTCCCCGACCGTTTCGCCAAGATCCGCTTTCCCGAATCCTCCGGAATAGGTATCAAACCGGTTTCGCGCGAGGGGACTGAAAGGCTTGTCCGCGCGGCGATTAACTTTGCCCTCGACCAGAAGCGGCGTTCGGTAACGCTGGTTCACAAGGGCAATATCATGAAGTTCACCGAGGGCGCATTCAAGACGTGGGGTTACGAACTGGCCGAGCGCGAGTTCTCGGACCGCACGTTCACCTGGGCTCAGTACGATCGGATAAAGGAATCAGACGGCCAGGACGCGGCCGACTTGGCCCAGCAGAAGGCGGAGGCTGAGGGGCGTATTATCGTGAAGGATTCCATAGCTGACGCATTCCTCCAGCAGATCCTCACGCGTGCCCGCGATTATGACGTTATCGCCACCCTGAACCTCAACGGGGATTACGTATCCGATGCACTCGCTGCTCAGGTAGGTGGAATCGGCATCGCGCCTGGCGCCAACATCAACTATGTGGCCGGTCACGCCATCTTCGAGGCCACTCACGGAACCGCTCCCAAGTACGCCGGCAAGGACATGGTCAATCCCGGCTCGGTTATCCTCTCCGGTGAGATGATGCTTCGTTACCTCGGCTGGGGAGAGGCCGCCGATCTGATAGTTCAGGGTCTCGAAGGCGCTATCAGGAACAAGAAGGTCACCTACGACTTCGAGCGGATGATGGAAGGGGCAACGAAGGTCTCGACCTCGGTGTTTGGCGAAGAGATCGTCGGAAATATGAAATGACCAATCTGCAATTTCAGCGAAGGACAGACTCATGGACGTAACCGTAGCAAAGACGGACTGTACCGAATTCAAGGCGCCCCTGCTGGCGGTAAAGATATTTCAGGACGAGCCGGAGCTGATCGGCCCGGTGGCCAAGCTCGACGATAAGATGGGTGGCGCCATCTCGGAAGTGATCCGACGTGGCGACTTCGCCGGGAGGGAGGGTCAGACTTCGCTGCTGTACCCGGCGTCCGGCGCAATAGCGGCCGAGCGGGTCCTCCTCGTCGGACTCGGACCACGGTCTGATCTGGACCTGGAGAAACTTCGGAGGGCCGCGGGCACCGCCGTTAAGGAAGCGATGAAGCTGCGCGTCGGCGGGCTTGCCTCGCTCCTCCATCACGCAGAACTGGTAGCGGACCGCATCAGTCCCGAGGCCGCGGGTCGGGCAGTCGCCGAGGGCGCGGTCCTCGCCGCTTACACGTTCAGAGAAATGAAATCCGGGCCAGGCGAGGGTGAGCCGCCCATCGTGGAGCTTTCCGACTTCGTCGTGCTGGAGAAGAAGGAGCAGAAGGCGGCTGAGATAGAGAAGGGGGTCCGGACGGGCAGTATTATCGCCCGCGCGGAGAACCGCGCAAGGGATCTCGGCAATCTCCCGGGTAATGTGGCCACCCCGTCGTACCTGGCGGAAACGGCCGAGAGGATAGCCAAGCAGCACGGCATGAAGTGCACGGTGCTGGGCCGTAAAGAGCTGGAGAAGGAAGGTCTGGAGACCCTCCTCACGGTCTCGCGCGGCTCGGATCAGGAGCCGAAGCTTATCGTCATCGAGCATCAGGGTGGGAAGAAGGGGGATAAGCCGCTCGTGCTGCTGGGGAAAGGCCTGACCTTCGACGCGGGTGGTATCTCGATCAAGCCGGCAAACGGCATGGAGGACATGAAGTTCGATATGTCGGGCGGTGCCGCTGTAATAGGTGCCATGCAGGGGATCGGCGAACTCGATGTGGCTGCTAACGTGGTCGGGATTATACCTTCGAGTGAAAATCTGCTCTCGGGTTCAGCTATGAAACCGGGGGACATCATTCGGAGCCATCTGGGCAAGACGATCGAGGTGGTCAATACCGACGCGGAAGGCCGGCTCATTCTCGCGGACGCGCTCTCGTATCTGCGGCGCTTCGAGCCTGCCGCTGTTGTGGACGCCGCCACCCTCACCGGGGCGTGTGTGGTTGCGCTCGGCCATCAGGTGACGGCTTTGCTGGGCAACAATGACGGGCTTCTGAATGAGGTTCGCGCCGCCGGCGAAAGGTCCGGCGAGAAGGTGTGGCCACTCCCGATGCCAGCGGACTACAAGGACCTTCTCAAGTCCGACTACGCGGATATAAAGAACTCGGGTGGCAGGGCGGCCGGCACGATCACCGCCGCATGGTTTCTCAGAGAGTTTGTGGGAGATTTCCCATGGGCGCACCTGGATGTTGCTGGTACCGCTTACGGCGACGGCAAGTTGTCATATCAGGCTAAGGGGTCCACGGGAGTGCCTACCCGTATATTCGTCGAGTGGGTGCTGGCCCGAGCCGGCATGTAATGGACGGTTCGTGCCGCCCGGGGCGGCGGTGCCCGTGGCCCTCGGTATTATTGACAGGCGCCTTGCTGCTTTTGCTTGCAGAGCCTGCAACTCTGCGTGCGCAGGTGCCGGATACAATCCCGCGGGACACCGCGGTTATCCCCATTCCACCCGAGGTGATGGAGGATGACACGGTGCCGGACACTGCGCTGGCCTCCGAAGACTCGATCTTGCCGGCGCCGACGATTCCGGAGTATCCCCACCCCGCCCCCACCGGCTGGGCGTGGGCCGACTGGGAGTGGGGGAGGGAAGAACTTGCCCGCTACCATGGGCTCTCGCTCATCGACCTCATCGATCGGATCCCGGGCATCGTCGTCACCCGAGCGGGTGGGTTCGGCCGGCCAACCGGAGTTTCCACGTTGGGGATGGGGGGTGGTCGGGTACGCCTCTTCATAGACGGCTATGAGATGGACCCGCTTGCGTCGGCTACGCTGGACCTCCAGCACTATGGCATAGCCGACCTGGGATCGCTTCGCGTCAGCAGATCCCTTAACGAAGTTCGCATCGAGATATCGACCTTTCGGCTTCAGGACTCCCGGCCATACTCCCGAATAGAGATCGGGGCTGGCAACTACGAGACGAAGCTGCTGCGGGCGCTGTTCTCGCGCACGATAGGGGCCCAAAACATCGTTACGGCCGCGTTCGGACTTGCGTCTACCCGCGGAATTGGAATCTCCGAGCCGTTCACCAGGAACCTTGGCGCGCTCGGGTGGAGCTATTCGCTCTCGCCCGAGTTGGGATTCGAGGCCCAGTACCGGTTCACAGGGGTAGAACGCCGAAGCAGCGCTGATAGGGTGCCGCAGATTTTTGACGAGAACATGACGCGGCAGGAGCTCGTCCTTCGCGGTCGCGCTCGACCTTTCGCAGACCTGACGGTGGAAGGGATTGTCGGACGCAGCTGGCGGGCGCCGGCAGACAGCACCAGCTTCGTTGACGACGAGCTCGCAAGTACCCAGGCGGTGCTGCGGGCAGTCTATCAAACGCGTCCAGTCTGGGTGGATGGATCGGCGAGGCTGCGGGGCGGTTCCGATCGTGGGGTGGCGACGCCCGGATTGGAACTGGCCCTCCGCGGCGGCTTACGGCCCTTTCCATGGCTGCAAGCAACCGGCGAGGTCCGCCACGCAAACGCCGCTGACATCGCCGGAGTGGACCTGAGCGCTACCGTGCGCGCCGGGTCATGGTGGGGGATCTCGCTTTTCGGAACAGTCGCCTCGGGAGAGCGCGCCCTGGGCCTGATTAGAGATTCGACGTTCACAGTGCCACGTGAGATCGAAACCGAGGTCGACGGCGTCGT